>JANMQV010000054.1:0-5349 GCA_031370645.1 Candidatus Eiseniibacteriota bacterium
CGAGCTTGGACGTCACGTGCCACCCGAGGATGGTGATGCGCCGTCCGATATGCTTCTCGAGATCCCGCGCGGGGATGACGCCGCGGCCATGCAGCGCGCGCTCGTAGGGCTCGAGCGGGTGAGCGCTGATGAGGAATCCGAGCGTCTCGACCTCGTGGCGGAGCATGGTGGGGCGGTCGTACGCCGGGGCTTTGGGTGTTACGACCGGCTGGGACGGAAAGAGTTCGAGCGTGGCGGCGCGTCCCGGCTGTGGGGCCGGCGCGGGGGAGGAACCCTCGCCGACCCCGCCCTCCAAGTAGTGCTCCCACAGGAGCTCGGCCCTTGTTCTTCCCGGCGCGATCGAATCGCAGGCGCCGGATTTGACCAGAAGCTCCGCATCGCTTGGCGGCACGAAGACGCGACTGCGCATCTCGGCGAACGACGCGAAAGCACCCCCGCGCGTGCGCTCCGCGAGCAGCGCCTCCAGCGTGTCGGCGTGAAGTCCCTTCAGCTGCATGAGTCCCACCCGCATCTCGCGGCCGCGGCCGATGTAGTGGCGCTCGCTCTGGTTCACATCCGGAGGAAGGACGCGAATCCCCATCCGCTTCGCTTCCGAAACGTAGGCGAAGGTCTGGTAATAGCCGCCTTGGTTCGAGATGACCGCGGCCATGAACTCGGCCGGATAGTGGGCTCGTAGCCAGGCGCTTCGAAACGAGACCATGGCGTAGGACGCACTGTGCGGCTTGCAGAAGGAGTAGACGGAGAAGGAGAGAATCATTTCCCACACCCGGTCGATGATCTCCGGCGTCACGCCGCGCGACGAAGCGCCCTCGTAGAACTCCGCCTGGTAGGCACGGAGCGGTTTCACGGGGCGTTTCTTGTTCAGGACCTTCCGGAGCGCCTCCCCCTGCGCGACGGTGAACCCGGCCAGCTCCATCGAGACCTTCGTCACGTCTTCTTGGTAGACCATGATTCCGTACGTCTCGCTCAGCGTGTGAAGGAGCGCGGGATGGAGCGGATCGTAGGCGCCACCCTTCAGCCGGCGGAGGTATTCGCGGATGAAGCGGTTCGCGGCGGGGCGGATCATCGACGAATGGATGACGAGGTGCTCGAAGTCGCCGACGCCGGCCTTCCGTTGCAGCTGCCGCATGGAGGGCGATTCCACGTAGAAGACGCCAATCGCGTCGCCGCGCGCGAGGAGCGCCTGCGTGGGGGCGTCGTCCACGGGGTCCCACGTCCGCTCGTCGATGTCGGGACCGGGACCGCCGTCGGGACCGCCGTGCCGCCGCACCGCCTCGACCGCGTCCCGGATCACCGCGAGCGACCGGTTCCCGAGGAGATCCATCTTCACCAGCCCGAAGTCCTCCACCTGATCCTTCTCCCACTGAACGATCGGCACGCCCTTCGGCGCCATCTCCACCGGCACGTGGTCGGCGAGCGCGTCGGGGACCATCACGATTCCCCCGGAGTGGACCGAGAGGTAGCGCGGATGCCCTTCCAGCGCGACCGCGATGGCAAGGATCTCGGGCCAGGGCGGCTCGAAGTCGACGTCGCGGAAGCGGGGGCGCCCGTCGAGTCGGTCGACGTGGCTCGTGAGCCCCCAATACTCCGAGAGGCGCTTCGTCACGTTCGTGATTTCCGCCTGAGGGAGTCCGTAGACCTTCGCGACTTCGTGGATGGCGCCGCGCGCGCGGAAGCCGACGTGGTTCGCCACCATCGCCGCGCGGACGGGAGCGCCGTTTTCGCGGAGGACGTCGAGCTGAATCTGATCGCGCTCGTCCCAGGCGAAATCGACGTCGATATCGGGCGGGTCGCGCCGCTCCGGGGAGAGAAAGCGCTCGAAGAAGAGGTTGTGCCGGACCGGATCGACGTTCGTGATGCCGAGGAGAAAGGAGACGATGCTCGCCGCCCCCGATCCGCGCCCGCAGATTCGCGGCGTGCGCGACGTGATCGCCTCGACCAGGAGGAAGTAGTCGGCGAATCCCTTCTCAATGATGATCGCGAGTTCGCGATCCAACCGCGCGCTCACCGCGGCCGGCGGCGTGCGGCCGTAGCGGTGGCGGATCCCCGCCTCGCAGCGGGCGCGAAGCACTTCGGCGGCGCTCCCGCGATCGAGGTCGAAGGAAGGAAAGACGGTCCGCCCCATCGGCCAGTCGGCCGCGCACTCTTCGCCGAGCCGTACGGCGTTCTCGAGCGCTTCGGGCGCGTGCGAGAGGCGCCGCTCCATCTCGGCGGCGCCGGCGAAGGTACGCCCGGGCTCGGCCAGGTCGTCGGGAGGAACGCGCTCGAGGGTCGTGTTCCGGTCGATGGCGCGAAGCACCTGGTGGAGCCTTCGTCCCTCGGCGCGCACGAAGTGGACGTCGTTCGTCGCCACGCACGGAATGCCGCGCTCCCGCGCCCACGCGCGAAGCGGCCGGTCGCCGCGACCAGGGACGAGCTCGGCGTAAACGGGCGCCGCGTCGCGCAGCGATTCGAGAAGCGCCGGCGATTCCGAAAGCACGACCAGCCCTTCGGCGTTCGCGCGGATGGCGGTGGCGAGCGAGAACTCCGCTTCGAGGTGCCGTGCCGTAATGACGCGACAGAGCGATCGATACCCGTCGCGCCCGCGTGCCAAGAGGACCGCGCGCCCTTGGCCTCCCGGAGCCGCGGCCGGCGCGTTCGCCTCCACAATTTCGGCTCCAGCGATTGCCGTGAGCCCCACCTCGTCGCAGACCTGCCGATAGAAGACAAATCCATAGAGCGCGTTCGTGTCGGTAAGCGCGAAGCGAGACATGCCGTGGCTGCGCGCGGCCTCGGCAAGTGATTCGAGACTATCAACCCCACGAAGAAGCGAGTAGTGACTGTGGACGTGGAGGTGCGTGAAGCTCATCGGCGCTTCGGGGGGTCGCGCCTCGGCGGCGCGATGACAAGTCCGTGAGCTAGCCACGCGGCGGGGACGACGGCTTCAGTCCCCAGTTTCGTCCGGATGTGGTGGAACGCGGCCGTCAGTGCGTTCCGGCGTTCGAGGTGGGACGCGAAGGGGGCCGAAGAGGGTTCCGGGAGTATGCGGCGCGGCTTCGCCGCTTGCGAACTCCCTCCACCCTCTTCGGCCTCCTCCTCGTCCCACATCAACAGTTGGAGAGCACGTGGGGCGTCTTCCCAGACTTCCAAACGTAGTCTCCGGATGCGAACTCGCCTCGTTAGCGCGCGATCTAACAGCGCGACGGCTTCGTTGTGCAATGTTCGTTCATCCGCTATGGGCGCATCCAGCGTCACGCGTGCGTTCCCTTCCCTCCCATCCGCGTAGACCACCCTCACCGCCAGCCGATGCGCAGCCACGCGGCGCTCGCGGAGCCCGGTACCCACCTCGATCGCGAGGCGTGACATGCGGAGGGTGAGCGCGCGGTGGTCGTTGCTCTCGGTGGCCAGCGTCTCTTCGGCTACCGCGGTGGGCGGCGGCTCGACGGCGCGAAGCGGAGCGGTGTCGAGGCCTCTCGCTTCACGCCAGAGGAGCGTCGCGGACGGACCGAACGCGGCGTGGAGTTGGGGCATGGTGAGGGCTTGGATGTCTCGAACGAAACGGAGCGCGAGAAGATCGATCCGCGACGCGGCCGCGGGGAGGCGCGTCGAGGGGAGGATGCGCGCGGCAAGGGGGGCAAGGAACGCTTCCTCGCTCCCCGAGCGGATGTCGAGGAGTTCCCCGTCGGGCGCGAGCACGCGCGCCGCGATGCCGCTCACGAGCCGCGTCGCCGCGAGTCCGAGCGTGGGGTGGAGCCCGAAGGCGCGCTCCACTTCCCGCCCGGCGCGAGCGGCGCGGTCCCGGAGGCGGTCGTGCGTCCGCGCGACGCCGGTCAGGTTCAGGACGAAGCGCCCGGCCGGAAGCCCCGCGTCGTCGCCGAACGGCGCATAGGGAGCGAGTCGCGTCCGGATGGAGTCGGCGAGCCCGGCGTAGAGATCGCGATCGGGCGGCAGCGACACGAGGTCGCGGCAGAGCCGCCGCGCCAGAACGAGCGGCGTGCCGGGCGTCACGCCGGCCGCGCGCGCCTCCCGCGACACCGCGAGAACGCGCGGGCGCGACGAATCGCCAGGCGCCAGCGCGACCGGACGTCCGACTAGTTTCGGACAGCGAAGGCGTTCCGCTTGAATGGCGAACGAATCGATGGCGACGTGGAGGATGGTCGCTTCCATGAAGAACTCCGAAGGGCGCAGAGAGAACCGGCAGAGATGGTGAATTCGCCCCGTGCGATCCGGGGCAGCGCGCCGTCTCTTCGGTTAGTCGAACTCGAACTTCGGATCGGGCGGCGTCTGCTCGAGCGAGATGCGGCCGATGACGATGTCGGCGCGGTTGTAGCTCTCCCCCTTCATCGGGTTGCCCGAGAGCCGGCGGAGCATCGCCAACTGCCCGGTGTGAGTCAGCGCGTCGGCCACCGGCGCCTGAACGAGGCGCGTCATCTCGTAGCCGAGCGGCTCGTCGGACGCGATCCGTTCGTCGAATGCCTTGAGCGACGTGAAGAAGCGCGCGCACTCGGCGTCCCACGCCTGCGGTGTGGCGCTATTCCACTTCCCCGCCCCGTTCGCCATGGAGAGCGCCCAGTCGAAGAGGTCCCCCATGTGGGTGACGATGGAGAGCGGCGTGCTCCCCGCGCCGGGAGCGCGGAAATCGGCGAACGATGCGGGTGCGCCCCGCATGGTCTTGGCCGCGCGATAGGCGAGCGTGGCGAGCGTGTGGCGAAGAAGTTCTCGATCGGTCATCTGTCCCCCTACGAATAGCGGCGCAGCAATCCGACCAGCACGCCGCGGATCTCCACGCGGTCGGCGGCCACGCGAATCGGTACCAGCGCGGCGTTCGCGGGACGCAGCTCGACTCGCGTTCCGGCCCGATGAAACCGCTTCAGCGTCGCGTCACCGTCGACGATGGCGACGACCGTCTCTCCGTTCTCCGCGCGCCGCGCCCGGCGAACCACCACGATGTCGCCGTCGTGGATTCCGTCCTCGATCATCGAGTCGCCCCGCACGCGGAGCGCGTAGCGCTCGCCCCCCTTGCCCAGGCCCCCTCGGCCGAGAATCGAGGCGGGGACGTCGATCTCCTCCGGCGTCTCAATCGCTTCAATCGGCCGGCCCGCCGCTACCACGCCAAGGAGTGGGATGGTGGCTCCTTCGGCACGGTGGGCGGACGGGGCCAGCCAGCGCTTCGCGTTCGGCGGCGCCTCGGCCAGATAGCCGCGGCGGCGCAGTTGCGCGACGAGCTTGGCGACGGCGTTCAGGGAGGCGACGCCCAGGTGGCGGCGCATCTCCTCGAACGACGGCGCGAAGCCGTGGCGCTCGCGAAACGAGGCGATGAAGTCGTAGGCGGTTCGCTGTCTCGGCGTTAGCAGATTCAGCCCTCCGGGT
>JANMQV010000090.1:0-18162 GCA_031370645.1 Candidatus Eiseniibacteriota bacterium
GCACCGCAGGGACTCTTGCGCGATGCGGGGCTCATTCTTCTCGCGGTCGCGCTGCAGGGTGTTTTCCTCTTCACCATGCGCTGGTCGCTCATCCGCGCGTCACGGATCATGGAGTACGAACTTCGGAACGACATCTTCAGCCACATCGCGCGGCTCCCCGCACACACCTATCGGACGCGGAAGGTGGGCGATCTCCTCTCCCGCGCCACGAACGATCTCGATGCCGTCCGCAACTTCCTCGGACCGGGCATCATGTACTTCGCGAACACCGTCATCACGTTCATCATGGCCGTCACGGTGATGTCCCAGATCGACTGGCGCCTCACCCTCATCGCCCTCATCCCGCTCCCGATCCTCTCCTTCCTCGTCGCGCGCCTCGGCGCGAAGTTGCATCACCACTACGAAGCGATTCAGGACTCCTTTGCCTCCATGACCGCGAAGGCGCAGGAGACGATGACCGGAATCCGCGTCGTCAAGGCCCACGTGGAAGAGGAGGGGGAGTACGAGGCATTCAAGAAGATCCACGACGTCTACCTCGAGCGAAACCGCGAGATGATCAAATTGCAGGCCGGCATGTGGCCCACGATGTCGCTGGTCGGCGGCATCGCGGCCGCGGTGGTGCTATGGGTCGGCGGTTCGGCGGTCGTGACCGGGAGGATTTCCCTCGGTTCGCTCGTGGCGTTCCAGATCTACCTCGCCATGCTCCTCTGGCCGATGATCGCGCTCGGCTGGGTGACGAATCTCTTCCAGCGCGGCGCCGCCTCCATGGGACGTATTCAGTCTGTTCTGGATGAGCCCGCAGAATCCGATGTGGATGAGGTCGGGCCGCTTCCCACTCCGGACGTGACCGTGGAGTTGCGCGGCGTCGGCTACCACTATCCCGGCACCGATCGAGATGTGCTCCGCGACGTGAACCTCACGATCCGTCCCGGCGACCGTGTGGCGCTGGTCGGACGGACCGGCGCGGGGAAGACGACGCTTCTCCAGTTGATCGCGCGCCTGGATGAGCCGACGGCGGGCGTCATCACCGTCGGCGGCGTGCCCACTGCGGAGTGGATGCGGAGCACGCTTCGCCGGCGCTTCGGCTTCGTGCCGCAGGAGACCTTCCTCTTCTCCGACACCATTCGCGCGAACATCGGCTTCGGCACCACGGAGGATGTGTCGGCGCCCGACGCCTTGCTGGTCGCGCGCCGCGCGGGGCTCGAGAGTGACCTCACGCAATTCCCGCAGGGGCTCGACACGACGATTGGAGAGCGTGGCATCACGCTGAGTGGCGGCCAAAAGCAGCGCGTCGCGCTGGCGCGGTCGCTCGCTCTCGAGCGCCCCGTGCTTCTCCACGACGACTGCTTTGCCTCGGTCGATCCCGGAACCGAAGAGCGCATTCTGGAGTCGCTCTTCGAACTGCCGACGAAACCGACGATCCTCCTCGCCACGCACCGCCGTTCAGCGCTCCTTCGCGTCGATCGGATCGTGGTGCTCGACGGCGGTCGAATCGTCGCCACCGGGTCGCACGAGGAACTCCTGAAGGCCGGCGGCCTCTACGCGGAGCTCTACCACCGAGAGGAAGTCGTCGAGGAGCTGGAGGCGCTATGAGCGGACCGTTCGGATCGGCCGCCGACGACGTCGACGGCAAGGGCAAGATCTACGACCAGCGCCTCGCGCGCCGGCTCCTGCAATACCTGAAGCCGTACAAGAAGGAAGTCACCATCTCGGTGATCCTCCTTGGGGCGATCTCGCTCCTGGAGGTGGCCGGGCCGTATCTGACGAAGGTCGCCATTGATCGCTACGTGAAGCCGGCGTCCGGCATAAGCGTGGCGCAGGCCGAGGCGATGCGCGGCCTCATGATGATCGCGGGTGCTTACGTCGGTGTCTTGGCGGGCGCGTTCGTGCTCCGCTACTGGCAGACCTACATCATGGGAATGGTAGGGCAGAAGGCGATGCAGGACCTTCGGCTCGGAATTTTCCGCCACTTAGAGACGTTGACCCCGGGGTACTTCGACACGCGACCGGTGGGCCGGATCCTCACGCGCGTTACCCAGGACGTGGCGGTGCTGAACGAGCTCTTCGCCCAGGGGGTCGTGGCGGTGATCGGGGACCTCTTCATGGTCGGCGGCATTGTGGCGGCCATGTTCTACATGAACTGGCGGCTCGCGCTCGTCACGATGACGACCGTCGTGCTCCTGGTCGTCGCCACCGCCATCTTCCGCGCGAAGGTGCGCGTCTCCTATCGCCGGGTGCGGACGCGGCTCGCGAAATTGAACGCCTTCCTGCAGGAGCATCTCCAGGGACTCGATGTTTTGAAGCTCTTCAACGTCGAGGCGAAGCAGTCGCGGAAATTCGACGAGGCGAACAAGTCGCACTTGGACGCGCACGTACAGAACCTCTTCTACTACGCCGTCTTCTTCCCGGCGGTCGAATTCATCGGCGCCATCGCGCTCGCGTTGATCATCTGGTACGGAGGCGCGGGCGTCCTCGCGGGGACGGTGACGTTCGGCGTCGTCGTCGCGTTCATCCAGTACGCGGATCGCTTCTACCAGCCGGTGCGTGACCTGAGCGAGAAGTACAACGTCTTCCAGGCGGCGATGGTCTCGAGCGAGCGAATCTTCGAGACGTTCGACACGGTTCCCGCGGTGACCGACCCGCCGGGCGAGCAGGCCGTGGCGGTCCCGGCGAGGCTGCGGGGCGAGGTCGAGTTCGACCACGTCTGGTTCGCCTACAAGGACGAGGAGTGGGTGCTGCGCGACGTCTCGTTCAAGATCGCGCCGGGAGAGAAGGTGGCGATCGTCGGGGCCACGGGGGCGGGGAAGACGACCATTTCAAACCTCCTGACCCGGTTCTACGAGTTTCAGCGCGGCACGATTCGCGTCGATGGGAAGGACGTGCGGCAGATCATGGGGGCCACCCTTCGCCGCCAGATCGGCCTCGTCCTGCAGGATGTGTTCCTCTTCAGCGGCACGGTGCGGGAGAACATTCGATTCGGCGCTCGTGAGCGGCCCGAGGGGGACGCCGATCTGGCGCTCGCGCAAGTCGGCGGCGAGCGGTTGAAGGCGCGGCTCCCGAACGGTCTCGGCGAGGAAGTCGGTGAACGGGGTGGTTTCTTCTCCATGGGGGAGCGGCAGATTCTCGCCTTCGCGCGGGCGCTTCACTACGATCCGTCGATCCTGATCCTGGACGAGGCGACCTCGAGCGTGGACGTCGAGACGGAGCGCGTCATTCAGGAGGCACTTCACCGCCTGTTGGAGGGGCGGACGTCGCTCGTCATCGCGCATCGCCTGAGCACGATTCTCGACGCCGACCGAATCCTCGTCATGCACAAGGGCGAGGTGCGGGAGCAGGGAACGCACGAGGAACTGCTGGCCAAGGGCGGCATCTACGCGCGGCTCTACGAACTGCAGTACAAGAACGCGCGCGGGGCGGCGGGCGGAGAATCCGCGGCCTTCGTGGGCGGTGTGGCGATGCCCTCGGCCGTCGCGGCCGAAGGGGAGAGCGCGTGAGCGCTTCGAACGAGAAGGACCTCGCGCTCGCCCTATCGCTCGCCCGGGAGGCTGGTGCGCTCCTGAAGAAGAATTTCGGGGAAGCGCAGGAGATCGACTATAAGGGGCGGATCAACCTCGTGACGAGGATGGATCACGAGTCGGAGCGCCTCATTGTCGGCCGCATCCACGACGCACATCCGGGCGACGACGTCGTCGCCGAGGAGGGGCACGGCAAAAGTGGCGGCGCCGAGCGCGTCTGGATTGTCGATCCGCTCGACGGCACCGTGAACTACGCGCACGAATACCCGGTTTGGTCGGTTTCGATCGCACTGCAGATTTCGGATCGGCTCGAGGTGGGCGTGGTCTATAACCCCCTCCTCGAGGAGATCTACGCCGGACGCCGGGGCGGCGGGGTCACGCTGAACGGGAAGCCGAGACGCGTCACGACGTGCGACACGCTGGAGAAGGCAATGGTCGCGACGGGGTTTTCGTACGACCTGAGCGGCGACCACGAGAAGAACAATCTGGGACCATTCGGGCGGTTCCTACTTCGCGCGCAGGCCGTGCGGCGCGCCGGTTCTGCCGCGCTCGCGATCGCCAAGGTGGCGGTGGGGCGGACGGATGGGTTCTGGGAGCGAAACCTCCAGCCCTGGGACATGGCCGCCGCGGCACTCCTGGTCGAGGAAGCGGGCGGGCGGCTCTCCGACTACCAAGGCGGCGACGGCTGGATGGAGGCAAAGCAACTGGTCGCGACAAACGGCCCACTCCATGATCAGGTACTCGCCGTCCTTCACGACGGACCTCCGGCGGATTGGGGGCTCCCTTCGTTAGCAGGGGATCCGCCGCCGCGCGACCAGATGATGGTCTATTTCGTCGGATATCTCTTCCTCGGTCCCAACCGGGATCTCTCGGAGGCGGAAGGGGATCGGATTCAGCGCGAGCACCTTGCCTACAACCGGCGCCAGAGGGAACTCGAACACTACGTCCTCGTCGGCCCGTTCGCCGACGGAGGCGATCCGCGCGGGCAGATCGTGATGCGCGCGGAGTCGATCGAGGCGGCGAAGGCGATCGTCGCGGGCGATCCCGCCGTTCTTGCGGGAGTGCTTCGCGTGGAGCTTCGGCCGTGGTACGCCGCGAAGGGGATCACCGTCGTGCCGCCGACTCAGAGCGTGCCGGAAGAGTCCATCAAGTCGTAGGGAGCGCTCGATGACCGAGATGCGGTACTACGTGATGGTCTTCCTCCGGACGGGTCCCATGCAGCCGACCGACGCCGAGGAGAAAAAGGCGCTTCAGATGGCGCACTTCGGAAACATGGAACGCTACTCGGCGAAGGGGATCGGAATCTTTCCAAGCACGGACTCGAACGAACCGGAAGGAGCGAATTGAGCGCGGCCGCCGTGAAATGTCGCGAGATGCGCGCCGCCGACGCACCGCGCGTCGCGGAGTTGGCCGGGGAGCTTGGCTATCCGTCGACGGCCGATCAGATCCTCGCGCGGAAGGCGGTGCTCGATCCGCAGGGGATGTCCGTGGTGTACGTCGCGGAGTCGGCCGACGGCGCGATCATGGGCTGGATCATCGTCTGCGAAATCTGTTCTTTGGAACTCGATCCGCACGCGGAAGTGAAGGGGCTGGTCGTGGCGGAGAGCGCGCGAAGTGGCGGAATCGGGGCCAGACTGATGGAAGTGGGAGAGGCCTGGGCTCGCGCGCGTGGACTTCGAGAAATGGTGCTCCGAAGCAACGTCATTCGCGACCGAGCCCACGCCTTCTACAAGCGAATCGGGTACGAGGAACAGAAACGGCAGGTCAAACTCAGAAAGCGCCTATCCTGAGGCCGCTTCGCCGAGCCTAGCCACCTTTCGCAAGTCCTCCGCCCACCCCGCCGCATCTTCCTGCGGCTCGAACGAAAAAATCTCCGATACACGCTCCCCGACCACACGAACTCGGACTCGGCCCCCCTGGCGCCGGATCTCGACCATGCGCTGCGTACGCGAGGTCACTTCCAGGAGCACGCGGTCGTTTTGGTGGATGAGGAGCGACCCTTTGGTCACGAGGATCGACGCGAGCCGGTCCTTGTACCCCTGATCGTAGGGACCGGCGAGCCGCGTGTGGCGGACGATGACATTGTCCGCGCGGCGAATGATGCCTTCCGTCTCGAATCGTTGATTCCACTCGGGGGTGAGAGCGCTCGTGTCGCGGGCGCAGCCTCCGGCGCCCGCGACCGCCAGGACGCACCACGCGACAGCGACAACCAGCCGTGTGGTGCGCATGCCAACCTCCTGGATCGGTCGAGGGGGATGGCGGCGTTGCTTGGGCAAATTTGCCCGGCCTAGCCCCCCGTGACGGAAGCCATGCTGTCGGCACCAAGGGCTGCCGTCAAGAACTCGGCGCGGAGCGCTTCCATTTCCGCTTCGCCCGAAGCGGGATCGAGTCGCCTCGTCAGACGCACCCACGCGAGGAGGGCTTTCGCCTCCTGCTTCGTGAATACCGAAAGGGCCGCCGCGGGAGTCTTGGAGCGGCCTTCCCAAACGACGGCGCACGCGTAGCGAAGGCACTGAGAGGAATTTTCCGGATACTTCGGGCGGATGGCCTGACCCAGTAGTCGCATGCTGCGCGCGAGCCAACCGTAACCTTCGTCCCGGCCACCGTTGATGCGAATCGCGGTCTGGAAGTGGGTCATCGCGGTTCGAAGTTTCTCCGTGTACTGCTCTGGTGATTCCGTCCTCGTCGCCTCGTCGACCAAGACGCGCCCGCGCGTCATGGCATCGTCCCACTCTTTCGTCCCCTCCTGTGCGAGGGCCAGCACCTCTTCGATCTTGTCACCTTGCATGATGATCGCTCCTTGGGTGGTGGGTCGAGGTGACTGGAGAGAAGCAAGATCGGGGCCGGGGTGGCGGGGCGGAGACCGAGTGGGCGAGGTGCCTCGGAGTGGGCTAAACCCTTGCGGGGCAGGGCGTCGCAGATCGCGACGGGGACTCGAAGTTGCAATGCCCGGCAATGTGAACGACGGGGCGCGCAAGGCTGCACCGCAAGGAAGCGAAGGGGGCGATTTAGGAGGTGGAGGATGCTTCTCGCGCTGCCAGGGCGCGGAGATGCTCCTCGTACTCCTCCACGAAGCGCCGCACCACTTCCGCGGCGGGGATTACGTCGTGGATGAGGCCGCTCGATTGGCCAGCCTCGAGTTCACCCTCGGTGACGTCACCTTCCAGGATTCCGAGGCGCGCGTGTTTCACTCCATAGACTTCGGCTAGTTCTTCGCGCGTGGCGCCGCGCATTTCGGCTTCACGCACGCGATCGACCCACGGGTTCCGCAGTGCCCTGACCGGAGCGATCTTCTTCGCGAAGAGGGCTGTGGCGCCGTCCGAGGCTTCCACCACGGCGCGTTTGTAGTTTTCGTGCGCGCTCGACTCTGTCGTCGCGGCGAAACGCGTCCCGACCGAAATCCCTTCGGCGCCGAGCGCCATGGCGGCTAGGAATTGTCGGCCATCGGCGATTCCGCCGGCCGCGACCACCGGGACTTTCACCGCATCCACCAATTGCGGGATGAGGGAGAGGGTCGTCACTTCATCGATGCCGTTGTGACCGCCGGCTTCAAATCCTTCGCCGACGATGATGTCGACGCCGCACGACTCGGCCTTCTTGCCATGCTTCACGCCGGGGACGACATGGATCCATGTGACGCCCGCGCGCTTGATTCGCTCCGCGAAGTTCGCGGGATTTCCGGCGCTCGAGACGATCACGTCGATACCGCCCGCCAGTGCGACCTCCAATAATTCCGCCGCGTCGCCTCGGAGGAGCGGCACGTTCACCGATAGCCGCCCCTTCGTCAGAGCCTTCGCCTTCGCGATCTGCTCGCGGAGCAACTCCTGCTTCATGGAGCCGGCGCCGATGCAGCCGAGAATGCCGGCCTCGGCGCAGGCGACGGCAAGGCGATAGCCGGAAGCCCAGACCATTCCCGCTTGGAGGATGGGGTAGCGGATGCCGAGGATTTCAGTGACGCGGGTTCGGAGTGATCCTGGCCCACTCGTCACGCGCGACCTTTGCCGGGCGCCCCGTCGGTGGGGGGCCACTTCAGCCCCGGATCGGGGCGCGTCGCTTCGACCGCGCGCTGACGAAGCATGTGATCCGCGAGCACGAGGCAGGTCATCGCCTCGGCGACGGGGACGACTCGGGGGCAGAGGCAGGGATCGTGGCGGCCGGTGATCGCGAAGTCGCGTTCGGCTCCCGTGCGATCGACTGTCTTCTGGGGTACCGCGATCGACGACGGTGGCTTCACCGCAATCCGCGCGACGATCGGCTGGCCGGTGGAGATGCCGCCGAGAATTCCGCCGGCGTGATTCGTTTCGAATCCTCGCGGCGTCATCCGGTCGTTCATCTCCGAGCCCTGGAATTTCGCGGAGCCGAATCCTTCGCCGATCTCGAATCCCTTCACCGCGCCGATCGACATCAATCCGTGCGCCAGCGTCGCGTCGAGTTTGTCGAAGATCGGATCGCCCCAACCGGCGGGAACGCCGGTCGCAACGATCTCCACGATGCCGCCGAGCGAATCGCCGCGCTCGCGCGCGGCGAGGATGGCGGCCTCCATCGCGACGGCTGCCTTCGGGTCGGGGGAGCGAACCAGGTTCGACTCGGCCGCCGCCCAATCGCGCGCGGACGCGACGATGTCGCCGACCGCGACCGTGCCCGCCTGCACCACGACGCCGGTGCGGGCCAACAACGCTCTTGCCACAGCACCTGCAGCGACGCGCGCGACCGTTTCGCGTCCCGAGGAGCGTCCGCTCCCGCGGTAGTCGCGCACCCCATACTTCGCGAGGTAAGTGTGATCGGCGTGGCCGGGGCGGAACAAATCCTTCAGGTTGGAATAATCCTGCGAGCGTGCGTCCACGCTACGAACGATCATCGCGATCGTGGCGCCGGTGGTGACGCCCTCGAAGAGCCCTGAGACGATTTCAACGGTGTCGGGTTCGCGGCGCTGCGTCGTGACCGCGCTCTGGCCGGGGCGCCGGCGGTCGAGATCGCGCTGCACCATCGCCTGATCCAACGCCAGGCCGGGAGGGCAACCATCCAGGACGACGCCGACGGCGGGACCATGGCTCTCGCCGAACGTCGTCAGCGTGAGAATCTTGCCGAAGACGCTGCTCACCGGGAGTGCTTCTTCGGTTTCTTCATCTTCACGCTCTTCGGCGGCTTCGCTCCCTTGCGGCTCAGTTTCGAGCCCGCCTCGATCACGTCGCCCGCCGTGGCGTAGGTGCTCTCGCGCCACGCGAGGTGGCGCCGCACCAACTGCTCGAGATTCCAGAGGTAGGTCGGCCGGATCTTCGCGCGCGCTCCCGGCACGATCGCCTTGATCTTGTTCCAGACAACCACGTGCTCGCCGGTCGAGTCGAAATAGAGATCCTCGTTCAGCACGCCGCGATTCACCATGCCCGCGACCATCTCCCAATACGAGGTGACCATCCGGAAGAAGCGATCGAACTCGGTGCCGGACAGATACTGAGCCTCGACTTCCTCCCACGACGTCGCCTTGAATTCGGAGAGCATCCACTGCCGCGCCTTTCGGAGTTCGGGATCGCGGCGAATTTCGTAGAGGCGGAGCACGAGCTCGGCGTCGGCGGCGGAAGGCTTCGACATGGCGGGTTCCTCCGTGGATGGATGGTCGGTTCGGGGCCGATTGTGGCGGGGGGATGAGACGTTGTCAAACCACGGCGCGGCCGCGTACCCTGCGTCCATGCGCTATCGCGTTCACACCGACGGAGCCGCGCGCGGGAATCCCGGCCCCGCGGCCATTGGAATCGTGGTCCAGGACGACGCCGGTCACATCATTTACGAGGCGAGCCGCTCGCTCGGAACGAAAACGAACAACGAGGCCGAGTATCTCGCGCTGATCGCGGCGCTCGAGTACCTGATGGAGTCGCGGATCGGCGAGGCCGACTTCTTCCTCGACAGCGAGCTGGTGGTGAAGCAACTGAACGGAGTCTATCGCGTGAAGGAGCCGCGGATGCAGAGCCTTCACGCCCGCGTGACGATGCTCTTGAACGCCGTACCGAAGCACTCCTTCAAGCATGTCCGTCGCGCGGACAACGCCCGCGCCGATGCCCTCGCCAACGAGGCGCTCGATGCCGAGGCCGGGCCGACCCAGCCGGCCTAGGGAGTCAGGCGCTCCACGAGTTCCGCGAGTTCCACCAAGTCTCGCACTCGCAGGTCCGCCGCACCCGGCCTCGCGTGCGGGCGCTCCACGAACACGCAGGTGAGCCCGAGCGTCTGGGCGGTGGCGAGGTCGTAGTCGGCGTAGGCTGAGACGTGCCACCACGCCGGGCCGAAGTCCACGCCCACTTTCCGCGAGACGTAGCGCCAGACCTCCGGAGATGGCTTGTAGTAACGCGACTCCTCCGCGCAAATCCACGCGCTCAGCCGAAGCCCTAGCCCTGCTTGCGCCTGGTCGCCATGCTGGCGATCACTGTTGGTCATGGCGGCGCAGGGCGCGACGGCCATGAGCCGCCTCAATCCCTCCGCGGAGTCGGGGTAGGGCGGCCACGATCCCACCGACGCACCGATGGCATGAGCGGCAGTCGCCGGAAGACTCGCGACTTCCCACAAACTATCGGCGGTGATCTCGGCGTAGCGCTGAAATGCGCCTCCCTCGGCGCGAGCCTGCGCGTCGATGATCCGATCGAAGCTCCCGTCGTCCCACGCGCCGCCCGCCTCCTCGACCGCGCGGCGCATGCCGAGGCGCCAGTCGAGGACGGTGCCGAAGATGTCGAACGTCAGAAGCGATGGCCGCGCAACAGGCTGCATCCCTTGATTCTTGGGTGTCCGGACCCTAAGATCAACCCCGGCAACAAAGGCGGAATTCGATGACTTCCGGAGTGCCACAGGCGGCCGCGGGTCGCGCAAGCGACGCGAGGAAAGTCCGAGCTCCACAGGGCAGGGTGCTGGGTAACCCCCAGCGGGAGCGATCCCAGGGAAAGTGCAACAGAAAGCAAACCGGCTCGGGCCTTCGGGTCCGCGGTAAGGGTGAAACGGTGCGGTAAGAGCGCACCAGCGGGGGAGGTGACTCCCTCGGCTCGGTAAACCCCACCTGGAGCAAGACCGAATAGGGGACGAGAGGTGGCCCGCCTCGTTACAAGTCCCGGGTAGGTCGCTGAAGGCGTACGGTAACGTCCGTCGTAGAGAAATGGTCGCCACGGAGCAATCCGACAGAACTCGGCTTACGGGGCGCTCCGGAGTCTCGAATTCGCCTCACTCTCTCCCGCGCGAGGAATCGTCCAGATCATGACCGCCCCCGATCCGGTGCCGGCGCCGGCGCCAGCCGCGCCCGCGACGGGCGACGCCAACGCTGCGCGCGCCGCCGTCCCCTCGATCACGCTCGGCCCCTACACGGTCCGATTCGTCTCCGGCGGCCGCTTTCGTCTCGACGGGGGGGCCATGTTCGGCGTTGTGCCGAAGACGCTCTGGAATCGCGTGGCGCCGGCGGACGAGAAGAACCGCATTCGAATGGGAATGAACTGCCTTCTCATCGAGGGCAACGGAAAGCGGGTTCTCGTCGACGCGGGATCGGGCACGAAGAACGACCCGAAATTCCGCGACATCTACGCCATCGAGCGCCCTGAGGGGTTGCTCGAGGAACTCGCGTCGTGCGGCGTTGCCCCGGAGGGGATCGACACGGTGGCGCTGACGCATTTGCATTTCGATCACTGCGGCGGCGGCACCACGCGCGATCCCGACGGCTCGGTTCGCCCCACGTTCCCGAAGGCGCGATACCTCGCGCGCCGTCAGGAGTGGAACGACGCGCATCACGCGAACGAACGGAACCGCGCCTCTTATTTCCTCGAGAATTACGATCCGCTTGAGGCCTCGGGGCAATTGACGATCCACGACAACGACATCGAGATCCTCCCCGGCGTCTCCATGAGGTGCCTCCCGGGGCACACTCTGGGGCACCAGGGGGTCTTTTTCGACCTGCCGTCGGGGCGGGCGCTCTACACCGTCGATCTGATCCCGACGGTGGCGCACCTACCCCTTCCGTACATCATGGGTTACGACCTCTATCCCATGATGACGCTGGAGACGAAGCGTGCGATCCTGGCCGACGCCACCCGGGAGAACTGGCTTTTCCTCTTCGAACACGATCCCGACACCTTCGCGGTGCGCGTGGCGGGGAGCGTGGAGAAGCCCGTTTCGGAGAAAGTGGCTTGACAGGGGGAGGTGCAACTTCCTATCCTGCCGCGATTAGCACCTTTTTTCACGAACTAGCGGCGGTCTGGTCGGCGGGCGATAAGCGCCCGGGGAGGCAAGGGAGACGGTGGGCCCGGTAGATCCCAATAGCGTCGCCGCGTTTATCCCCATTCTCATCATGGTGGTGGTGGCGACCGGCTTTGCCGGTTTCACCCTTTTCGCGTCGCATTTCCTCGGGACGCGGATCGACAGCGTGGCGAAATCGATGCCCTATGAGTGCGGCGTCACCCCGGTCGGCAACGCCCGCGAGCGCTTCAACACGCGCTTCTATCTCGTCGCCATGCTCTTCATCGTGTTCGACATCGAGACGGTCTTCCTCTACCCCTGGGCCGTCGTCTTCAAGCAGTTGAACGTCTTCGGCCTGATCGAGATGGGCATCTTCCTAGTGGTCCTCCTCATCGGCTTCTTCTGGGTCTGGGGAAAGGGAGCGCTCGAATGGGATTGAGACCCGAACCCGACCAGTTGGACGCTCTCACCGACGACCAGAAGATGGTCGTGGAGCGGCTTCGCGCGAAGTTCGGCGACGCGGTCCTCGATTCGCAGTCGTTCCGAAAGGAACTATCGATCTGGATCCGGAAAGACGCGCTCCTCGACCTGCTCCGCTACGCCAAGGACGACCCGGAACTCCTCTGCGAGATGCTGACCGACGTCACGTCGGTCGACTACCTCGAGCAGCGCGGGCCCGACGAGCCGCGATATGAACTGATCCACAATCTCTACTCGCTCACCTTCAACCGCCGATTCCTCCTCAAGACGCCCGTTCGCGAGAACGAGACCGTTCCTTCCGCCGTGTCGGTCTGGAAGAGCGCGGACTATATGGAGCGGGAGGTCTACGACCTCATGGGGCTGGTGTTCGACGGGCATCCCTATCTGGAACGCATCCTGACGCCGGACGGCTGGCTGGGGCATCCGCTTCGCAAGGATCACCCGACACGTACGGATCAATTCCCGAACGTCGAGAACTAAGACACCGTGCTATCCGCCCAAGCCCGCCACTCGATCGAAGCGCTGACGACGACGTACGAGACGAACCAGTCCGCGATCATTCCGGCCCTGCATATCGCCCAGGACGATCAGGGGTGGCTGAGCGAGGAGACGCAGCGCGAGGTGGCGGAACTTCTCGCGCTCACCGAACAGTCGGTGCGCGGCGTGGTGTCGTTCTACACCATGTTCTATCAGCGCCCGGTCGGCCGGCACGTCTTGCAGGTCTGCCGCAATCTGTCGTGTTGCGTGAAGGGCGGGCATCGCCTCCAGCAGCAGATCGAGGAGAAGCTGGGCATTCACGAAGGAGAGACGACCACGGACGGCCGCTTCACGCTGATGTCGGTCGAGTGCCTCGGTTCATGCGGCACCGCCCCCGTTTTGATGGTCAACGACGACTATCACGAAAATCTGACGGCCCAGGATGTGGATCGTCTCCTAACGGAGCTCAAGTAGCCGCCCGTGGATCTCGCCCTCTTCATCGAAGCGGTCATCAAAGTCCTCATCGTGCTTGGATTCACGCTGGTGGCCGTTCCGCTCATCGTTTGGATGGAGCGGAAGGTGCTGGGGCACATGCAGGACCGGATTGGCCCCGAGCGCGTCGGCCCCTTCGGGATTCTCCAAACGATCGCCGACGGGATGAAGCTCTTCATGAAGGAAGACCTCGTCCCCGCGCAGGCGGACAAGGCGGTCTACTTCCTCGCCCCGGCCATCTCCATCATCACGGCGCTCGTCGCCATGACGGTCATTCCGTGGGGCGACACGTTCACCCTCTTCGGCCGGACAATCGGGCTCCACATCACCGACGTGAACGTCGCCGTGCTCTTCCTCCTCGGCACCACGTCGATGGGGGTCTACGGCATCGTCCTCGGCGGCTGGGCCTCGAATTCGAAGTATCCGCTCCTCGGCGGCCTTCGCTCCTCGGCCCAGATGATCTCCTACGAATTGGCGCAGGGGATCGCGATCGTGCCGATCATCATGATCACCGGGAGCCTCTCGCTCGCGGAGATCGGGCGCGCGCAGGCGAAGATGTGGTTCGTCGTTCCACAGTTTTTCGGATTCCTGATCTTCCTCATCTGCTCCGTGGCGGAGACGAATCGCGCGCCCTTCGACTTGGCCGAGGCCGAATCGGAGCTGGTAGCGGGGTTTCACACCGAGTTCTCGAGCATGAAGTTCGCGCTCTACTTCCTCGCCGAGTACGCGAACATGATGGTCGTGTCGGGCGTGGCGATCACCTGCTTCCTCGGCGCCTGGTTCGGGCCGGTCTTTCCTGGCCCGGTCTGGTTCCTCATCAAACTGACGCTCTTCCTCTTCTTCTATATCTGGCTGCGGGCCACGTTTCCGCGGCTTCGCTACGACCAGCTGATGAGTTTCGGCTGGAAGGTCCTGCTGCCCGCGTCGCTTCTGAACATGGCGGTGACGGCGGTCGTCCTGGTGTTGAAGGGATAGTCTGATGGCCCTCGAGCCCATCCTGTTCGTCTTCTTCGCCACGGTCGCGATCCTGAGCGCGCTCGGCGTCATCTTTCATCGGAATCCGGTCCACTGCGCGCTCCTTCTGGTCGCCGTGCTTCTATCGTTGTCGGGTCTCTTCGTTCTCTTGAACGCGCAGTTCATCGCGGCGCTCCAGGTGATCGTCTACGCGGGCGCCATCATGGTGCTCTTCCTCTTCGTGCTCATGCTCCTTAACTTCCGCGGCGAGTCGAGTGTCCTCTCGCCCGGGGCCGCGAAGGGATTCGGATTCCTCTTCGCACTCCTCGTCCTGGTGGAACTCCTCTGGACGGCGCTCTCGCCGAACGGCGGGGAAGGCGGTGGGATGGCCCCGCCGGCGACGCTGCCGGCCGATTTCGGGTCGCCCGCGGCCATCGGACGAATCCTCTACACGACGTGGCTCTATCCGTTCGAGATCACCTCGATCCTGCTCCTCGTGGCGGTGATCGGCGCCGTGGTCTTGGCCAAGAGGAAGTTCGCCTGATGCAGACGCTCGCCGTACCGCTCGTCGCCTACCAGATTCTGGCCGCGGTCCTCTTCACGATCGGGGTCGTGGGAGTGCTGGTGCGACGGAGCGCGCTCATCATTTTCATGTCGGTCGAACTGATGCTGAATGCCGTAAATCTCTCGTTCGTGGCGTTCTCGCGGCAGCACGGCTCCATGGACGGCCACATCTTTGTCTTCTTCGTCATGGCGGTCGCCGCGGCGGAGGTGGCGATCGGGCTCGCGATCCTGGTCGCGATCTTCCGCAAGAAGGAAACCGCCAACGTGGACGAAGTCCACCTCTTGAAGGGTTAGGCAACGATGTCCCTGAATCTGCTCTGGCTGGTGCCGGCGCTTCCGCTCTTCGGGGCCGTGATCAACGGTCTCGGCGCGGGGAAGTTGCCGCGGAAACTGGTCAGCGCGATCGGTGTCGGGTCGGTCGGCGCGGCGTTCGTCATCGCGCTCGGCTGCCTCCAGTCGCTCTTGAAACTCCCGGCCGAAGACCGCTTCTTCCTCCAGACGCTCTTCTCGTGGATCGACTCGGGCGATTTCTCGGCCGCCATCCGGCTCGGGCTCGACCCGCTCTCCGCCGTCATGATGCTCGTGGTGACCGGTGTCGGCTTCCTGATCCACATCTACTCGACCGGCTACATGAGCCACGAGAAGGCGTACGGGCGCTACTTCGCCTACTTGAACCTCTTCACCTTCTGCATGTTGATGCTCGTCCTCGCCGACAACTTCCTCGTGATGTTCTTCGGCTGGGAGGGCGTCGGGCTCTGCTCGTACCTCTTGATCGGCTTCTGGTACCAGAAGCCCTCGGCCGCGGAGGCCGGGAAGAAGGCCTTCATCGTCAACCGAATCGGCGACTGGGGCTTCCTGATCGGTGTGTTCCTCATCTTCGTCACCTTCGGCACGCTCGACTTCGGCCGCGTCTTCGCCGAGGCGCCGGGGCAACTCGCCATGGGCGGAGCGCTCGCCACGGCCATCGCCCTCTTCCTCTTCGTCGGAGCGACCGGTAAGAGCGCGCAGATCCCGCTCTACGTCTGGCTCCCCGACGCCATGGAGGGCCCGACGCCGGTCTCGGCGCTCATCCACGCCGCCACGATGGTCACGGCGGGCGTCTACATGATCGCGCGCTGCCACATCCTCTTCACGCTCGCCCCGACGGCGCTCCTGGTGGTCGCCATCGTGGGCGCCGCGACGGCGCTCTTCGCGGCGACGATCGGGTTGGTGCAGAAGGACATCAAGCGGGTGCTCGCCTATTCCACCGTGAGCCAGCTCGGTTACATGTTCCTCGCCATGGGTGTCTCCGCCTTCACCGCGGGGATCTTCCATCTCATGACGCACGCTTTCTTCAAGGCGCTCCTCTTCCTCGGCGCCGGAAGCGTGATTCACGCGCTCTCCGGGGAGCAGGACATGGACCGGATGGGGGGGCTGAGGAAGCACCTCCCGAAGACGCATCTCACGATGCTCATCGCGACGCTTGCCATCGCCGGTGTGTTCCCGTTCGCGGGGTTCTTCTCGAAGGACGAGATTCTCTGGAAGGCGTTCAACTTCCCGCACGGCGGCCCGATCCTCTGGGCCTGCGGCGTGATCGGCGCCTTCATGACGGCCTTCTACATGTTCCGCCTCTACTTCATGACCTTTCACGGAGCGGAGCGGCTGACACCCGAGGCGAAGCATCATCTGCATGAGTCGCCGAATAGCATGACGCTTCCGCTCATGCTCCTCGCGGTTCTGAGCGCCATCGGGGGATTCATCCAGATCCCGCTCCTGGCCGGGGGGCAGCGGCTCGACGCGTTCCTGGAGCCGGTCTTCGCCGATCTCGGGCACGTGGGTGGGGGACTGGCGGAGGGCGCCGCCGCGGGGCACGGCGCGGCCGTCCACAGTTCCGTGCCCGAACTCACGCTCATGGTGATCTCTCTCGCGATCGCGCTCCTCGGCATCTTCGTGGCGCATCGCTTCTACGTGAAGGACCCGCAAGCGCCGCATCGCCTCGCGGAACGGGCGCGCGGTCTCTACGAGCTCCTCTGGAACAAGTGGTGGGTGGACGAGATCTATGACGCGCGGATCGTTCAGCCGATTGTCCAGCTTTCGAATCGGCTCTGGAAAAACGTCGACGTCGCCGTCGTGGACGCCGCGGTGAACGGTGTGGCGAAGAAGGTGGAACAGGGTTCCGGCTGGCTTCGATTGGCGCAGACCGGTTACGTGCAGCTCTACGCGCTCATCATCACCCTGGGGATGGTGGTCGTGTTCGGCTACCTGGCGCTCCGATGACCCCTACGATCTCGATCCTCGGCATTCCGCTCCTGACACTGGTGACCTTCCTGCCGACGGTGGGGGCGCTCCTGCTCCTCTTCGTGCCGTCGTCGAAGGTGGCGCTCGTGCGGGGCTTCGCCTTCGGCGTCACGGTCCTGACCTTCCTCGCCTCCTTGCCGCTCTTCACCATGTTCCACTTTGGGCAGCGCGGCATGCAGTTCGTGGAGAAGGCGCCGTGGGTGCCGAATCTCGGCATCCAGTATTACCTCGGCGTGGACGGCGTGAGCGCACTCCTCATTCTCATGACGACGCTCCTCTCGGCCGTCGCCGTTCTGTCGTCGTTCACGGCGATCACGGACAAGGTGAAGCCCTACATGGCGCTCCTCCTCGTCCTCGAGACGGGGATGATCGGCGTCTTCGCGGCGCTCGACCTGGTCCTCTTCTACATGTTCTGGGAAGTCGTCCTCATTCCCATGTACCTCCTGATCGGCGTCTGGGGCGGCCAGCGCCGCGTCTACGCCGCCGTGAAGTTCATTCTCTACACGGTGGTCGGAAGCCTTCTCATGCTGGTCGGCATCCTCTACCTCTACTTCGCCTATCACGCCGCCTTCGGCGAATACACGTTCGACCTGATCCGGCTCTACGACACGCCGCTCGCGCGCTCGGCGCAGCTCTGGCTCTTCGGCGCCTTCGCGCTGGCGTTCGCCATCAAGGTGCCGATGTTCCCGTTCCACACCTGGCTCCCCGACGCGCACGTGGAAGCCCCCACGGCCGGCTCCGTGATCCTCGCCGGCGTTCTCCTCAAGATGGGGACGTACGGATTCTTCCGCTTCGCCATGCCGCTCTTCCCGGAGGGCGCGCTCGCCTTCACGCCGTGGCTGATCGCCCTCTCGGTGATCGGGATCATCTATGGGGCTTTGGTCGCGATGGTGCAGACCGACGTGAAGAAGTTGGTCGCCTACTCCTCGGTGAGCCACCTCGGCTTCGTCATGCTCGGCCTCTTCGCGCTCAACATGCAGGGGGTGCAGGGAAGCGTCCTCCAGATGATCAACCACGGCCTCTCGACCGGCGCCCTTTTCCTCGCGGTCGGAATCCTCTACGAGCGCCGGCACACGCGTGAGATCAAGGAATTCGGCGGGATCACGGAGATCATGCCGTGGTTCGCCGCGCTCTTCCTGATCGTCACGCTCTCGAGCCTCGGGCTTCCGGGGTTGAACGGCTTCGTGGGCGAGTTCCTGATCCT
>JANMQV010000101.1:0-12042 GCA_031370645.1 Candidatus Eiseniibacteriota bacterium
CGAATCACCGCCGCCCGAAGCGGCGGTCGAGCTCCTCCATGGAGACGCGCACGTACGTCGCGCGCCCGTGAGGATCGCCGTGCGGCAACTCGGTCGCGAAGAGCCGGTCGACGAGCGCGCGACGCTCGGCCGGTTTCAACGGCTGTCCCGAGCGAACCGCCGCATGGCAGGCGAAGGTCTTCGCGAGCCGCTCCTCGGGAGCATCTCCCGAAGCGTCGGCGTCGTCGGTCGCGATCAAGAGCCGCTTCAGCGCCTCGATCGCCGCCTCTTCCGGAATGGAGGCCGGCACGCCGCGCACCGCGATCTGGCGTTCCCCGAAGAGACCAACCTCGTAGCCGAGCCGCTTCAGCCGCGTCTCGTGGAGGAGAAGCGTGTCGAGCTCGTCCCGCGTCAAGTCGAGAACGCGCGGGAAGAGGAGATGCTGCGTCGACCCGCCGGGTCCGTAGAGCCGCTCGCGCGCCTCCTCGTAGAGAATCCGCTCGTGGGCCGCATGCTGGTCGATTATGACGAGACCGCCGCGAATCGGGGCGAGGAGGTAGCGATCGTGGAGTTGCCAGATGGCGATCTCCGGTTCCGCGAGATTTTCCCGCAGGTCGCCGGTGTCGCCCTCTCGCGCCACATCGGAACCGAGCGAATCGGGCGGCGCGTAGAGCGCGCGCGCCAACTCGAGTCCATCGATGACCGGCTGGCTCCCGCTCGGTGGCGCGGGAAACCCTTCGCCCGGTGTCGCGTTCGAAACGAATTCGACTCCCGCGAAGGGACGCCCGGCGGCGCCGGTGCCGCTACCGAGCGCCACGCCCGCGGGTACGTAGCGCCGCATCGCTTCTTCCACCGCCGCGCGCGTCGCTTGGAAGAGGCGCGATTCGTCGCGGAAGCGGACTTCCCGCTTCGTCGGGTGGACATTCACGTCGACGAGCGACGGATCGATCTCGACCATGAGGAGCCCGATCGGATAGCGGTCCGACGGGATGAGATTCCCGTACCCTTGCCGAAGCGCCGCCCCGAGCGTCGGCGAAGAGACGACGCGCCCGTTCACCGCGAAGAATTGATGATCGCGGTTCGCGCGCGCCTGTTCCGGCGTTCCGAGGACGCCGCGAACGATGACCCCCGCGATCTCACCTTCGAACGCCACGCCTCCCTCGCTCCCGGAGGAGGCGCCGCGGCCGTAGACGATCGCCCAGCGCTCCATGAAGTCGGCGGCGGGAGGAAGATCGACGTCCTCGCGACCTTCGATCTGGAGACGCCAATGGATGGCGGGCGTGGTCAGGATGTAACTCCAGACGACGCGCGAGAGGGCCCTCGTCTCGCTCTCACGCGACTT
The DNA here is from genome assembly GCA_031370645.1 of Candidatus Eiseniibacteriota bacterium. GTDB lineage: Bacteria > Eisenbacteria > RBG-16-71-46 > SZUA-252 > SZUA-252 > SZUA-252. The sequence goes on from JANMQV010000101.1 coordinate 1,322, forward strand.
CAGGAAGCGAAGCCGCGCGGGGGTATTGAAGAATAGATCCTCGACGCTGACCGTCGTCCCCGCGGCGCGACCGACGCCGGAGACCTGGATCATCGTTCCACCGAGCACTTCAACCTGGGTTCCGGTGAGATCCTCGGCCGAGCGCGTCGAGAGCGTGAAGCGCGACACCTCCGCGATGCTCGCGAGCGCTTCCCCGCGAAACCCGAGCGTCCGGATGGAGGCGAGCTCGCTGTCGTGCTCGAGTTTCGACGTGGCGTGGCGCTTGATGGAGAGCGCGGCATCTTCGCGCGTCATTCCCGCGCCGTCGTCTTGCACGCGAATCAGGCGCTCCGGACTCGAGCCGACGTGCACCGCGATCAGGCGGCTGCCGGCGTCGATGGCGTTCTCGATCAATTCCTTCGCGACGGCGGCGGGGCGGTCGATCACCTCGCCGGCGCGGATCTTCCCCACGACGTCGGGCGGCAATACGTGAATGCGGGACATGCTAGGCATGCAACCTCAGGACGGGGAGTTCGCGCGGGAAGCGGGAGAGGAAACGCGCGCCGTCCTTCTCGACGACGACGTCCTCCTCTAGCGAGACGAGCCCGTGTCCGTCCAGGATGAGGCTCGGCTCCAGCGTGTAGACGCTTCCCTCCAGCACTTTCTCGTTCGGCGATTCGCCGTATCGCTCCCAGCGGGGACCCAGCGTGCCGCCGCCGTCGTGCACGGCGCGGCCGAGGTGATGTCCGAGCGCGTGCGCGTATTCGGGATAGCCGCGCGACGTGAGGTGCTCGCGCGCGACGGCATCGACTTCCCATCCCGTCACGCCGGGCTTAAGCGCGGCCGCCGACTTCTCAATCGCTTCCACCACCGCCGTGTAGGCGTCGCGTACGGCGGTCGGAACGGAGCCGTCCTCCGCCGCGACGTACCAGACGCGCTGGAGATCGGAGCGATAACCCTCTCGCGCGATGCCGAAATCGACGTGGACGAGACACCCCAGTTCGATGGCGTCGTCGCCCGGCCTGACGTGCCCCACCGGCGAGCGTCCCCCGATCGAGACCGTCGGGCAATGCCCCCGGGGCCACGCGGTCGGCACGCCGCCGCGCTCCGCCTCCGCGTGGAAGAGGGCCGCGATCTGGCGCGCGGTCATTCCCAGACGGAACGCATCGCGGACTCGGTCGAACATCGCTTCGGTCTCTTCGACCGCGTGGACGATGAGGTCCAGTTCTTCGGCCTGCTTCACCGAGCGCCAGTGCGCGAGAAACGGAGCCGCTGAGACGAGGCGCGAGGCGTGAGGCGTCGCCGCGAGAAGCCCAGTCAGCCAGTCACGGAGACCGGCCGTCAGACCATCGGCGAGCGCGTCGTCCACGGAGACGTCGATTCCGATCTTCTTCGCCGCGAAGGAGTCGAGGAGCGATAGGAGTGCTGCGTTCGCGCCTTCCTGGTACGTCACGACGGCGTCGAAGAGACCGAGCCGAACGAGATCGGGCGAATCAAACGTGGCGACAAGCGCGACCGATCGCGACGGGCCGATCAGAAAGGCGCTCGTCCAGGTGAAGTCGAGATCGAAGAAGAACGGAAGGACCGGTTCGGGGCGGTCGCTCGACTCCCGGACGAGGATGAGCCAGAGATCGAGACCGTATTCCGGCAATAGCGCTTGGGCCTGGGCGAGTTTCCTGCGTCCGAGCGTGGCGGGGCGTGTTCCTGTAACCGGGGACATGCCGGTACCTTAGCGGGTGCCGCCCGCTCCGGCAATGGAAACGTCTAGTAGGCGGAATCTCTCCGGAGGAGTTCGAGAAGTTCCCCGCCCGTCGGAACTTCGTCGGGATAGGTGAACTGCTGGCCCAGCAGTCGGACCTCGGAGGGGTTCTGAAGCGATTGGACGCAGGGGAGACCCGGCACCAGGTGATCGAGCCGGCGAAGGAGGGCGCCGCTGTCCTTGTCGGTCTCCGGCGAAAGGACCGCGAAACGGCCGCCGCCGAGACGCGCGACCGCGTCCACTTCGCGCACATTTCGAGAGAGCGCCTCGGCGAACTCGCGGAGGAGCGACTTCGCCCACTCGGTGCCGTGCTTCGCCTCGAGACCGTCGAATTCGGCGAGCGTGCAGAGCGTGAGAAGGAAGCGTTCGTGATACCGCTCCGCGCGTTTTACCTCTTCCTGAATGCGAGCCTCGAGCCCCGGCGCTCCGAGGAGCCCGGTCACCGCGTCCTGCACGGGGCGGGAGTCGCCCGCCGAAAGCGCGGTCTGTTCCCAGGCGAGCGAAACATAGAGTGAGATCTTTCGGAGCGCCTCGAGATCGACCGCGTCGAGCGGCGATCCGAGCCGCTCCACGATGGCGCCGTCGTGCGCGACGACCGAGAGCGTGCCGAGCACGCGCTCTCCGAGACGAATCGGCGCGATCATGTGCGCCGGTTCGTCCCCCGCGCCACCCAGCGACACGCGCTCGGCGCCGTCGGAGAGTACCGCCGCCGAGAGAACCGCCTCTCGCGCTGACGTTTCCAGACGATCGCCGTCGGCGCCGTCGAAGGCGTTTCGCTCCACGACCGCCCCTTCGCGCCCCAGGAGGTGCGCGGCCACGTAGCAACGGGGGTGAAGGCTTCGAAGCGCGCCGACCGCCTCGCTGCAGAGAAACTCCACGTCGCGTGACATCATGAGACGGGGCGCGACGTCGGCCAACTTGCCGAAGACGACACTCTGGCGCGCGACGGCGTCCTCCGCCCGGTGCGCCTCGACGAGCCGGCCGAGTTGCGTGCCGAGCTTGAGCATCATTCGGAGGAACGCTTCGACATCGTCCCCCGCCACCGGAACGCTCTCCGCCACGAGAACGCCGAGGCGCGGATTTCCGCCTACCGGAACGGCGATGAGATTCGGCGTCGTGACGCGCCCGAATCGCGAGGCGAGGAAGAGAGGCTCGCCGTCGCGAAGCACCGTGGCCAGGATTCCGGCCGCGGCCGTCGGGAGCGATCCCTCGGGGCCTTGCGGCGTCTGCGAGGAGACGACGGTGAAGCGCCGCCCCGCCGCATCGGCCAGGTAGAGCGCCACCGACGACGCCTCGAGCGGAACGACGAGACCGTGCGCCACCGCGCGGTAGCGTCCCGCGCGATCGGCGGGCGCCGCGAGGAACGCCTCCTCCATCGCCTGGCGCGCGCGAAGCTCCGTCGCCTGGAGATCGCGTTTGGAGCGTTCCACGACGCGGTCGAGAATCGTGGAGATCTGCCCGCCGATCTCCACCAACCGCGAGAGATCGCCGTCGTGAAAGCGCTTCCCGGGCTGGCTGCTCGAGACGTTCAGCACGCCGATGATCCTTCCGTCGAGCTTGATCGGGGCGGACATGGCGGCGCTGATGCGTGAGCGCTCACGCCCTTCCTTGAAGCGCGGGTCGTCGATGCGGTCGTGGAGGAGGATGGGGCGCCCATCCTTTGCCACCTTCCCCGCGATCCCTTCCCCGATCCGCTGGCGCATCGAGCGGACGACGTCGCTCGAGAGGCCGTCGGCGAACGCGATCCGCAACTCTCCCGCTTCCTCGTCCACCAGCATGATGGAGCCGGCGTCGGAGCCGGTCTGCTCCACGGCGAGCGAGAGCACTTCCCGGAAGAGGCGCTGGCGGTCGTCGGAAAGCGCGAAGGCGTCGCGGAGCTGTCCGAGCCGCGTGCCGGTCGCCCGCTCGAAGAGGACTTCCCACTCCTGGATCGGTGTGGCATCGCCGGTGGCGTCGGGCGTGGCGGGCGTCTCGAGGCGGCCGTTCAATTCGTCGAGCGTCACGAAGAGCCGCGGGGAGAAGCCGGCCTTCAGGAGCATGGCGGCGCTCGGCGTCTCGAGCGAAGGGAGGGCGACGAGGTCGGGCTTGAGGTTTAGAAGGTCGAGCGGCTCGGTGGAGCGAGGGACCTGGAGCATCTCCGCGATGCGCAGCGCAAGAGCGTCGGCGTCCCCGTGCGCGACGAGAACGACCTCCACGTCTTTCGTCTGGCGGGCCTTCGGGATGAGATCGACACGATCATCCGGAAGATCCAGAAACGCGAGCTTCATGAAACTCCAAGTCGGCCGGTTGGGATGCAATCCAAGTGGGATGAGTCCACGGCCGTAAACGCAAGGAGTGTACCATTCTCGGCCGCCGGGCCTGATCCGCAGGGGGCACCCGTAACAGGCCGTCATCGCGCACGTTGCGGAAACGGAAGCGGCCTCCCCGCCCGGACCGGGCGAAGAGGCCGCTCATCGCGGAGGATGCGAATCGCACGATTACGGCGCGGTGGATAGCACTTTGCCAACCGCCACGTTGCGATCTTGGTCGGAGGCTCGGACCGTAACGGCGTGCTCGCCGCGTTCCACGTCGGGGATCACGAACTCAAACGCCTCTTCGCGCTGATCGTAGATCCCGTCCTTCGGGAAGACCTCCTTCCAGTCGCCGCCGTCGAGCGAGTACTCGATGGAGGAGATCCGCGTGTCGGCGTCGGAGGCAGTACCGCTGACGACGAGCGAGGACTTCGCTCCGGCCTTGGCAGAGCGGGTCGCGACGCGAAGTGTCTCGACGCGGGGCGGAATATTGTCGATGTGAAACGGCGCGCTCAGCCGCTCGGTCGTGAGTTCGGTGCCGGGAGGGTTCCCCTTCTTGTCGCTCGCTACGACCCTCACGCGATAGTCTCCGTTGGAATACGACTCGGCGTCCCACGAGTAGAGTTTCTCCGGAATTCCCTCGGCCATCCGGCGCCATGTCTTCTCGTCGGCCGCTTTCAAATAGACGTCGTACGTCACGTCGTCGCCGTTCGGATCGAGCCCCTCCCAGGTGACGGTGCGAATGCCGCGCGCCCACGCCGCGCTGGCGTCGGAAACGGGTCGCGGACCAGAACGCGGATAGGAGTACTCGACCTTGAGTCCGCTCGGGAAGGTCTGTGAAATCTGCGGCGGCCGGTACTCGGGGCCGCCTTCCATGAACGGCTGATCGGGACCGTACATCTTGATCGCGCCGAGTTCGGGGGCGAGGTTTCGTGACAGATACGAAAGATCGACGGTGGAAACCGTCGGTCCGTCCCCGCTTCCTCCCCTGAAGCGAAGGCGATATTGCAGAAAACGCGCGGGGGGACTCGCGATCGGAGCCTCGCCCGAGCGAAGCGGCGTGTCGGGCGACCAAGCGCTCCATCCCTCGTCCGGCGTCTCGCCGAATCCGGAACGCGTGGAGAGAAGCACGTCGCCCGGGCCCGCGACGCGCGCGGCAAACCGTCCCCAACTCGCGACGGAGCGGAGATCGTGAGCGTCGGAGATGTAGCGCCCCTCCTTCGCCTTTCCCGGTCCCAGCGCGAAGAGCGCCGCGGGATTGCCGGTGACGGCGAATATCGCGTCGCCGCTTCCGGCCAGCGCCAGAACCTGCTTCTCGCGAGGCGCCGCGAGGAGCGCGAACTTCCGATCGGTGTCGATGCGGAATACGGCGGCCGGCTGGCCCGTCGCCGCGAGGACCGACTTCTTCCCCGCCGGACGAAGCGCATAGACGAACTCGCACGGCGGCGAGTAGAGCACCCGGGCGCTCCCATCCGGCTGAACGAGAAAGATGCCGCATTTCCCGGCGCCTTGCGGCGTCACGTCGATCGCGAAGGGATTCGCGGCGCGCCCGGCCGCGCCACCGCTTCGCGCGGTCTGCGTGCGATTCGTTCCGATCGCGATCGATCCGTCGTCGAGAACGGCGATGGCGCGAAGTTCGTCGGCATCGGCGTCGTAGAGGACGCGCGTCGCGCCGCCCTTTTCCACGCGGAGGAGGAGCCCCTTCCCCGCCGTTCCCGCGAGGAGCGCGCCGTCCGCGGTTTCGGCCAAGGCCATCACATTGACGTCTTTCGACTCCGTGAGGAGCACACCGGCCTTCGGACCGGTGATCTTGAAGATCTTGCCCGCGCTTCCCGTGCCGGCGTACAGCGCCCCGTCTTTCCCGATGAGGAGCGACCAAACCGATCCTTGGGCGGTGTCGTAGTAGCGCGTCGTATCGCCCTTCGCGTCGACGCGGAAGATGACGCCTCCCGGCGAGGAGCCGGCGTAAACGTTGTCGGCGGCGTCAATGGCGAGCGAGGTGATCTCAGCCGCATCGGTGTCCCACACGAGCTTGAGGCCCGAACCCGGCGTCCAGCGATAAATCCTTCCTTCGTCCCCCGTGCCGAGCCAGACGCGCCCCTTCGAGTCGCGCGCGGCCGCCCAGACGTAGGAGGCGCCTTCGATCTTTGTGGCGAGTGAGTCCCAGGCGGCGCCAAGTGAAAGGGCTCCGTCGCTCTCGATCGTGACCCCGACCGCTTCCTCCCCGGCGAAGAGGTCGTCCACGTCCCGGATTTCCCAGTACGACGTCGAGACCGCTCTTGCGGACCCCGCGGCCGTAAGGGCCACGGCGATCGCCGCGAACGACATCCAACTCCGCCATCGATTCAGGGTCGCTCTCCTTTCGCTTTCGTACCTAGCGCCGCCGGTCGGCGACGACGGTGACGGTGATCGTTTCGCAGCCACGGACGACGCTGTCGAACGGAATGACGCGCTCGGCGAGCGTGGCGCCCTTCACGGGCGAGTCGTCGCTCTTCTTGGCGCTCGATTCGAGAACCGAGAGGACCGACGCCGGCGCTCGGGCGATCTCGCGCCCCCCGCGAACCGTTCCGTTCGCCACGGCGTAGAGTTGGATATAGAGATGATCGGCTCGGCGCTCTTCCGCATAGAGCCCCATCAAGTCGTCGAAGGTTTCTGGTTGGTAGGCCTGCGGGACGCGCGCGCGCTCCCAGCGCTCCGTCTCGTCGCCGTCGCAGACGCGGACCGTCAGTTCCCCTTCGGAGGCCGATGCGGGGACGCGGATCCCATAGCGGTGGATCTCGGTCTCACGGCTGGAGCGGCGGAAGGTCGCTTCGACCTCGATCGAATCGCCGGGCGAGGCGGTCGTGGCCGAAGTCCGAATTCCGGTCAGCATCAACGCATCGACTCCCTCCGCGACATCGACCGTCACGACCGCCGAGTCGAGCCGCGAGGGGCGGAATCGATCTCCGAGGAGGAGTTGGAGCGACTGCCCGATCTCCTCCCCGACGCCCGAGACAGGCGACGTGGAGAGAATCGCGTCGCCGCGGACGAGGCGGCGCGTGCCGCCATTCCAATACGACGTGAAGCCGTAGCGAATCGTGCAGAGCCCCGCGTCGTTCAGCAGGCTCGAGATGGAACTGACGACCGCGCCGGAGAGGAGGCCCGGCGTGATGAGCCGGTTTCGTACGACGCCGAAGCGATACACGTGCTTCCGTCCGCCGGCGCCACTTACATCGATCCGCACCGGAATCATGCCCGGTACCGCCCCGACATCGCCCGCGACACCGGCTTGGCGGTCGGCGATGAGCGTGCCGCAGGAGCGCGTCGCCGCGCCCACCTTGTTCGAGATCTGGCTGCTCGACATGATCGTGTAGATCTCGGCGGTCGTCATCGGAAAGTCGACCCACCCCATCGCGGTGAAGGGGTGACCGAACCCGAGCAGGCGGTCCTTGTCGCGATAGGTGACCGTGCCGATCGCCGCCGCGTTCCAATCGCCGCTCACGAGGAGCACGCCGACCGAAGAGCCGGGGCGGAGCGAATCGCAATCCCCGCCGCTCGTGGGAGCGCCGCCGGGGACCGCGATCAGTCCCCGATCGCGAAAGATCGGATCGAGGAACCTCACGGCTTCCGGTGTGAACCCCGAGAGGATGACGGGTGTGGCGATGGGACGCATCCCATCGGCCAGGGGGCCTTCCGTGAGCGCCCCGCCGAAACCGCCGGAGCCTCCACCGCCCGGCGCGCCACCGCCGGCGCTCCCGAGGCGATCGTCGTCGGAGTCGGCGTTCGGTGGTCTTCCCGAGGGGCCGGGAAGCACGTCGAGCATCTCCTCGATCGGCGTGATTCCCGCGAGCGGCTCCTTGAGGAATCCCCACGTGTAGGAAACCGCGCCGATCAGCCGGCCGTTGATGTAGACCGGGCTCCCGCTCATGCCGGCGATGATGCCGGTCCTCTCGATCGTCGGATTCATCGGGCGCGCCATGATGAGATTGCCGCCCGGACGGTAGGCCTTGAGCACGCCGACGATCGACACGCTGAACGTGTCGATGCGGGTCCCTTGGAACACGGTGTACCCGATGCCGACCATGCCGGCCCGAACGGAATCGGCGGGAAGAATCGGAGTGCCGGTGCGACGATCGGCCGCGCGGGCGCCGAGTGGCGCGAGGGCGGCCCAGAGCGCGGGTATCAGCGCGGGCATCAGCGCGGCCAAGAGGAGCGCTCGCGCGGCAAGTGGACGGAGGCGAGGAGTCATTCGTGGAGGCAGAGGATACGCGGGGCTGCTCGCCAGGTCAACGTGCCCGCCGCGCGCCGCGCGCCGCACCGCGCCAGCGGGCCAGTGTGTTGAGCGCGTCGAGCGGCGTCATCGATTCGACGGCGGCATCGGCCACCTCGTCGAGCAGCGCGTCCCGCTCCGCTCGCGTGACGCGATCGGAGGTGGGCGGTTCGACCGGAGCGGAGCGATCGGCGCTCGACCCGGCCGCGTGTTCCGCTTCCAACCGGCCGAGGATGTCGCGCGCGCGGGAGAGCACTCCCTCCGGGACGCCCGCCAGTTGCGCCACGTGGATGCCGTAGGAACGGTCGGCCTTACCCGCCGCGATTTCGTGAAGGAAGACGATCGTCCCATTCTCCTCGGACACGCGCACCGTTCGGTTTCGCAGGCGCGGCAGCGTCCGTTCGAGGTCGGTCAGTTCGTGATAGTGCGTCGCAAAGAGCGTGCGCGGGCCGCCGCCTTCACGGTCGTGAAGCGCCTCGGTGATCGCCCAGGCGAGACTCAACCCGTCGTAGGTGCTCGTCCCGCGCCCCACCTCGTCAAGCAGCACGAGGCTACGCGCGGTCGCCTGTCGAAGAATCGTCGCCGTCTCCTCCATCTCCACGAAAAAGGTCGAAGCGCCCCTCGCGATCTGGTCCGACGCTCCGACGCGCGTAAAGATCCGATCGACAAGCCCGATCACCGCCTCGTCGCAGGGAACGAACGAGCCGACCTGCGCGAGATAGACCGCGAGACCGACCTGCCGGAGGAACGTCGACTTGCCGCCCATGTTCGGGCCGGTGATGAGCCAGACCTGCTCCCGATCGGGCTCGAGCGCGAGATCGTTCGGCACGAAGGCTCCGAGCCCCAACGCTCGTTCGACCATCGGATGGCGCGCCCGTTTCAGAATGAGCGTCCGTTCGTCGGTCAGCGTCGGCCGCGTCCAGCGCTCGCGCGCGGCGCTCTCGGCGAGGGAGCGAAAGACGTCGATCTCCGCCACGACCCGCGCCGACGCCGCCAACTCCCCCATCGAAGCGGTCGCCAGATCGCGGAGCCGCTGGAAGTGAGCCGCCTCGAGCCGAGACGATTCGATGCCGGCCGATTCGATCCGCTCCTCCATCCGCCGCAACTCCGGCGTGACGTAGCGCTCCGCGCCGGTCAGCGTCTGCTTCCGGATGTAATCGTCGGGGGCGCGGCCCAGCTGCGACTTGGTCACTTCGATGTAATAGCCGAAGACACGGTTGAAACCGATCTTGAGATTCGGGATCCCGGTGCGCTCGCGCTCCGAGGCCTCCAGCGCCAGAACGAGGGCGCGCGTGTCGCCGGCGTCGCGGCGGAAGCGGTCGAGCTCCGCGTCGTATCCCTCGCGAAGGATTCCACCCTGCGTCGCGGAGAGCGGCAATTCTTCGACGAGCGCCTCCTCGAGGGTACCGGTGAGCGCGGAGAGATCGGGGAGCGCCGTGGCCCACGCGCCGAGTACCCGATCGCGCCGCCCCTCGAGCGAGAGGCGGAGCGCGGGAAGCCGGCGAAGCGCGTCCCGCACCACCCCGAGATCGCGCGGCGAGGCGCGTCCGCTCCCGAGAAGGCCGAGGGCGCGCTCGAGGTCGGGAATGCGATGGAGGCGTTCGTGAAGCTCGGCGCGCAACGGCGCCGACGCAGCGAGGCAGGCCGTTCGATCGAGGCGCCCTTCCAGCAACTCCCGGTCGCTCGTCGGCGCGCGAAGGAGCGCGCGAAGCGCGCGAGCCCCCATGGCGGTCTCCGTATGATCGAGGAGCGATAGGAGCGTGTGCTCCGGGCCGGCCGACGACTCCAGCACTTCCAGGTTTCGGAGCGTCACCTCGTCGGTGACGAGCGGCGATCCTTCGCGAAGCGGGCGGGCGTCCCGAATCTGCGGGAGATCCGACTTCTTCAACGATCGGAGATAGTCGAGGAGCGCGCCCGCGGCGCCGAATCCACCACGGATAGCGCGGAGGCCGAACGCATCGAGCCGGCGCACTTCGAATTTCTTCTCCAGCGTGGCGCGGCCCATCGCGGAATCGAACCGCGAGGCGGGAATGCGCGTGATGCAGGCGCCCGGGAAGGCGCCGGCATCGGCCTCCTCGGGAAGCAGCACCTCGCGCGCGGGAAACTCCAACGCCAAGCCGGCCAGTTCCCCGGGCTCGATGTCGCCGATCCGGAACTCGCCGGTCGAGATCTCCGCGACCGCCACGCCCCAGCGCCCCTCCGCGTCCGCTTCCGGGAGAACCGCCGTGATGTAGTTACTCTCCGTCGCCTCGAGCAATCCGAGCCGCGTCACCGTGCCCGGCGTGACGACCTCGATGACCTGCCGCTCCACGAGCCCCTTCGCCTGGTCCGCCGGTTCCATCTGCTCCGCGATGGCGACGGAGTAGCCATGGTGGACCAGTTTTCGAAGGTACCCTTCGATCGAATGGTGCGGGACCCCGGCGAGAGGCGTGGGGTCGCGCTT
>JANMQV010000181.1:0-5893 GCA_031370645.1 Candidatus Eiseniibacteriota bacterium
TGTGCCGATTGCCACGGGGGCGACCCCCACAGCGACGATCAGGACGCCGCGATGAACAAGGCCAAGGGCTTCATCGGCGTCCCCAAAAAGGAGCGGATCCCGCTCCTCTGCGGCTCCTGTCACGGCGGACAAGACTCCGCATTCACGGCGCGGTTCAAACTCAAGAACGTCCTGGCCGACTATCACGGAAGTGAACACGAACGTTCGCTCGAGGCAAATCCGCGCGGCGCCCAGTGCGTGTCGTGCCACGGCGTCCATAATATCGTCGCGGTGACCGATCCGAAATCGCCGGTCCACACGAGTCACGTCGTCGACACCTGCGCGAAGTGCCACGGCGACGCCCGCTACATGCGCGACTTCAATCCGACGCTGCCGGTGGACCAGAAAGAGAAATACCTGACGAGCGTTCACGGTCAACGGAACGCGAAAGGGGACTGGAAAACGGCCACCTGCGTCAGTTGCCATTCGAATCACGCGATTCAAAAGGTGAAGGACCCGCGGTCGCCGGTTTACCCGACGCGGATTCCGGAGACCTGCGCCCACTGCCACGCGAACCAGAAGTACATGGCGGGGTATGGCATTCCGACGACGCAGTATCGAGACTACAAGGAGAGCGTGCATGGCGTGGCGCTGCTTCAGAAATCCGATCTAAACGCGCCGGCCTGCAACTCCTGCCATGGTAATCACGGCGCGGCCCCTCCGGGGCTTGCCTCCGTGGCGGCGGTTTGCGGCCAGTGCCATCAATCGAACGAGGCGCTCTACCAACGCTCGTCCCACCAGCACGTGTTCGCGGAGAAGAAACTTCCCGCCTGCGTGGTCTGTCACGGGAATCACAACGTGAAGCCGACTTCGGACGCCATGATCGCCTTCAGCGAGCCGGCTCCTTGCGCCGCCTGCCACAAAGACGACGCGGGGGACAAGGCGGCGGCTCCGATTCACCGCATTCGCGGCTTGATCGACAGCCTCACGGCCGGGCAGAAGGAGGCGGAGGCGGTTTTGGCCCATGCTGAAAACCTGGGTATGGACATCACCGATGCGCGATACTCGTTGAAGGACGCGCGGCAGTCGCGGGTCAAGTCGCGAGTCGCGATCCACAGTTTTTTGGAGAAGGATTTCGAAGAAGCGGCCCGGCCGGGAATTCAGGTCGTGGCGAAAGCGCGCGCCGCCGGCGAGGAGGCGATTCACGAACACCGATTCCGCCGGCAGGGACTGGTGGTATCGACGCTCCTCGTCACGTTCGCGGCACTCTTGTTGTGGTTGAAGATTCGTCAAATCGAAAGGAGGCAACACGGTGAAGATGGCTAGGTGGAGTTGGATGCTCGTCGCGGCTCTGTTTCTCGGAGTGAGCGCGGCGGAGGCACAGACGGCGGCGCCGGGCCCCCCGATGTACGTCGGGGTGAAGCGCTGCAAGACGTGTCATAACCTCGAGAAGGGTGGCGGACAGTTCGCCAAGTGGACGGAGTCGAAGCACTCGAAGGCATTCGAGGTTCTCGCGAGCCCAAAGGCACTGGAGATCGCGAAGGAGAAGGGGATTGCCGATCCGCAGAAGGCGGACGAATGTCTCGGATGTCACGTGACGGGACATGGCGAGGCGGCCGAGAAGTTCAAGGAGACCTACGTCGCCGCCGACGGCGTCGGCTGCGAGTCGTGCCATGGGGCGGGCAGCAACTACCTCAAGAAGTCGACGATGGAAGGGATCCGGGGAAATAGTATGAAGGCCGAAGATTACGGCCTCACGTTGCCGACCAAGAAGACGTGCGACAAGTGCCACAACGAGAAAGCGACGGGCGGCAAGTCGGTCGAATGGCCGGCGGATAGCACGAAGATCGCCCACGCCATCCCGGCGGGCTTCAAGCGAGGCGCACCGGCCGCGGGAGCCGCGGGCCAATAACGCTCGATCAAATCACTGCAGCAAGGTGAATGTTCACGAGGCGGCCGGCTCTTCTGAGTCGGCCGCCTCGATCGTTTCGCCCGTTTGCCTCCGGGACGATTCGCGCTATTCTGGTCGGACCCCTTGCGGATTCGTGCCGTCAGGGACCGATCGAGACCATGACCGAACCCAAAGAGACTCCGACCCTTTCGCCTCGCGTCACGCCCAAGGCGGACACGCCCCCGATGAGGCCCGCGAGGCCTCCCATCGGCGTGCCCCTCATGAGCGATGGCCGCTACGCGCTCCCCGAGGGGAATCCTTGCCAGGGGTGCGACCACTGCTGCCGCTACGTGGCGATTGAAATCCCGACTCCCCGGTCGAAGCGCGACTTCGACAACATCCGCTGGTACGTCCTTCACAAGAACGTTTCGGTCTTCGCGGACTGGGATGGGAACTGGATGGTGCAGTTCGACACGCCTTGCGAATGGCTGGTCGAGGGCCAATGCACGCACTACGAATTTCGCCCCCACATCTGCCGCGAATACGACCCCGCCGAGTGCGAGCGCTACTGCACGACTCCCGCCGAGAAGATCCTGATTCGGACGGAACAGGACCTGGAGCGGTACCTGGCGGAACGTGCGGTGAGGAATGCGGCCCGACTGTCGAAGAAGAAGGCGGCGCGGGCGAAGTGAGGCGGCGGGTCTTCGCGGGGATCTTGGTCGCGGCGGTCGTCGCGGGGCTTGGTGGCGGTTCCGGGATCGCGACTGGTGCCGCCACGGCTCCCCAAGCCCCGGTCGCCGGGGCCCCCCGTGCCTCGGGCGTCGCGGCTTCGACTCCCGCGATTCAGTGGCGCGAATGGTCTCGGGAGACTTTCGACGAGGCCAAGGCGAAGAAGAAGTTGGTTCTACTCGACGTGACAGCGAGCTGGTGCCACTGGTGCCGCGTCATGGCAGAGGAATCCTACACCGACAGCGCCGTCGTCGCGGAAGTTGCCGCCAACTACATCCCGATTCGAGTTGATTACGATCTCCGCCCCGACATCGGCGATCGCTATCTCACGAACGGCTGGCCCACGACCGGCGTGCTCAGTTCGAACGGGCACCTCCTGCTCGCGAAGACCTACCTCCCGCCGCGAGACCTTCAACGCTTTCTTGCCGAGGCCGTTCATTTCTACCGTGTGAACCGCCAGCAGGTGGACCGCCGGATCGCCGAGGCGGAGCGGGCGGTGGAGCACACGTGGGCGCCCGACTCGCTCCTCCCCCCGACGCTTTCGGAGGAGGAGTACATCGATCGAAACATCGAGGCACTTCGCGATACCGAGGACAAGGTGCATGGAGGCTTCGGCGAAGCACCGAAGACGGCGCACTGGGACGCGATTTCATTCCTACTTCGCGCGGCCGACTCGCGGCACGACGACGGGCTTCGAGCGCTCGCGGCGCGCGCAACCGCGGCCGCGCTCGCGCTCCAGGATTCGGTGGACGGCGGGTTCTTTCGCTTCGCACTCGAGGAGAACTGGACAAAGATGCGGTATGAGCGACTGCTCGACGAGCAGGCGTCCGCGCTCTCGATCCTTTCGCGGGTCTTTCGCGCGACGGGAGAAGCGCGCTTCAAGTCGGCCGCGGCCCGCGTGAACGAATTCGCGGAGTACGAACTGATGAAGGATCAGCGCGCAGGGAAAGGCACGTTGGCGCAAACAACGTGGCGACTAGCTGTCGGCCCCGATCTTCGTCGTCACGACTGGACGTGGCTGGATGGCGACGTCTATTTCCGGCTTAGCCGAGGCGCACGGTCCAAACAGGGCGCGCTACCGGTGTCCTCGGCATGCGCGACCGACGCTTCGGCGCGAATGATTTCGGCGATTTCCATCTGGCGACGGTGCTCGGGATGGACATCCTCCCCAGTCGATCTGGAACTTCGTGGCATTCTCGGCACAATGGCCAGAGGCGACGGGTCGCTGTTCCATGCGGAGCAAGACTTGGTTCGAACCGGCGCGGGTCTTTTGTCGGATCAAGCTGCAGCCGGCAATGCCCTTCTCGACGCCTATGAAGACTCGGGGAATCGCTTCTGGTTAGACCGATCTGACACGTTGGCGGCCTGGATGCTCGCCCACCTCGAAGACCCTGAGGGCGGCGGGTTCCGATATGGGCCGCGGGCTCCGGATGCGATCGGGCGACTCAGGGCGGGGGACAAGCCGGAGCGGGCGAATGTAGAGGCCGCGACGTTCTTCCTGAGAAGATTCTGGATTAACGGCAGCCAGGAGGATAAGGCCGTCGCCGAGAGAGCGGCGCAATTCCTCCAATCCGGCGAAACGATTGTCCTCGATCCAGCCCGAGCCGAATTGGTGCTTCGATTGCGTCAAGAACCGGTCCGACTCCTTGTGATCGGGGGTCGGATGACTGAACCCGGCGGCGAGCTTGCTCGCAAACTCCGCTTGGCGGCGAGGAGCGCTCCCGGCTCCGATGTCGTCATTCGCATGCTGAACGCCGCGCCGACCGATCGCGTGAAGGCAGGCTGGCCTGATGGAGCCCCCGCGCGTGCCGTGTCGCCGGCCATCTACCGATGGACCTCAACGGGATGGCGCGGTCCGGTCACCGATCCACAGAAGCTCGCCGACCTCTTCGACAAGCCGACGGTCGGCCCGTAGCTTACGCCCGGCCCGGCCCCTCCACCTTACGGCCGCGGTTCGATCTCTTTCACCAATTCCATCGGATTCGCGATTCGAAGCGGGCCCGCCGACAGGAACGCCTGCGCGTACTTCGTCCCGATCGCCCAGCCGTGGCTCCTGGCCCCCATTTCGACGAATTCGGGAAGTGTCTGGTGCGTCGACTTCAATTTCGGTTTATCGGGATTGCTGAACTGCGTCCGATGCACCTCGAGCGCCTTCACCCAATCGTCGAAGTAAGGGGTGATGTCGACGATGAAGCTGGGGCGCGTGCCGGGCGGGATGTAGTAGTAATAGATCGCCCGAGCCTGATAGGCATCGCCGGGCACGGGCGCCTTCCGCAAATGAGCCAGGTTGAACGCCTGCGAGGCTAGAATTCCCGTCTTCCAATGATCGTTGTGCCCGAGGCCGCGCCCGATCGGGAGGCGGTAGTAGGGCGCGAAGATGATCTGCGGGCGGAACTCACGAATGACGCCGGCCACCTTGCAGCGATTCTCGAACGTATCCTCGATGCGATTGTCACCCATGTCGAGATTCACGCGCGCGTCGAGTTTCAAGATCTTCGCCGCCTCGTCGCATTCCGCGACCCGTTGCTCGGGAGTGCCCCAGCCCATGTCTCCGGTCGTCATGTCGCAGATGCCAGTCGCGTAGCCGAGGTCCTTCATCTTCAGGAGGAGGCCGCCGGCGCCAATCTCGGCATCGTCGGGGTGCGGGCCGAATACGAGGACGTCGAGCTTCATTCGGGGTCGGGCTCCTTGCTCTTGAAGAGGTCGTTCAGTTTTTGGCGGGCGCTGTCGGCGCGGCCGCGCGTGGCGCCCGCGCGTGTCGCGGGGTCGAGTTTGAAGTAGTCGCAGAAATTCCGGCGCTCCCGGTCGGTGACCCACTCCGCGTTCGTCTCGCGGCACTTGTTGTGGGCGTGGGGGTCGTAGTGGCGGCATTGGACGCAGGCGTGGAGATCGCGGTGGCAGTTAGGACACTCGCTGTCCCGCACGATCCGCATTGCTGTTTCCAGGGCTCCACCGCAGAAGAAGCAGGCGCTCATGCCATCCCCCTAAGATTGTCCCGACGGCTCGGACGAGAATAGCGCCGTTCCGCCGCCCTTGACAGGGGGAACGGACCATCCGATCATCGGATGCGAACCACGCCGGATTCGATCCAAACAACGTGAGGAGAATTGACATGCGGAAGGCGGGACTGGTCTGGGGCTGCGCTGCCGCCCTCGTCCTGACGCTTGGGGTCGGCGCCTGCCAGCCGGCGAAGGTAGAGGCGCCGAAGGGCATCACCTGGCAGACCTCCGTGGACGCCGCGCTAGCCGACGCGAAGAAGAACGAACGCCCGATCCTGCTCGACATGTATACCGA
>JANMQV010000237.1:0-14861 GCA_031370645.1 Candidatus Eiseniibacteriota bacterium
CGCACCTGAATCTTCGGGTTGTTCTGCGACAACACCATCGTGATCGCCGCCGTCAGCGTCGTCTTACCATGATCCACGTGGCCAATCGTCCCCACGTTGAGATGCGGCTTCGTCCGCTCATATTTCTGCTTCGCCATCGAAACGATCCCTCCAAGCGGCGCCGGCCCTAATCGGCCGCGGCGCTCAGCTTCCCTTTACTTTAGCGACGATCAGTTCCGCCATCGCCGCCGGCATTTCCTCGTAACGCGAGAACTGCATCGAATAGACCGCGCGCCCCTGTGTGATCGACCGCAGACGCGTCGAATAGCCGAACATCTCCGAGAGCGGAACCGAAGCCGCCACGACGCGCGCGTCGGAGCGCTGGAACATGCCCCCGATACGGCCCCGCCGCGAACTCAAGTCGCCGATCACGTCGCCCATGTACTCCTCGGGCACCACCACCTCGACGTCCATGATCGGTTCGAGGAGCTTGGCGCCGGCACGAGCCGCCGCTTCCTTGAACGCGATCGAGCCGCAGATCTTGAAGGCCATTTCCGAGGAGTCGACCTCGTGGTACTGGCCGTCGATGAGGCTCACCTTGACGTCGACCACCGGATATCCCGCGACGATTCCGTTTTCCATCGCCTCGAGGATTCCGCGCTCCACCGCGGGGATGTACTCGCGCGGAATGGCGCCACCCTTGATCTTGTTCTCCCAAATGAAGCCCGATCCCGGCGGGACCGGCTCCACCATCAACGTGACGTCCGCGAACTGACCGCGACCGCCCGTCTGCTTCGAGAACCGCGTGCGCTGCTCGATCGGCTTCGAAAGGGTCTCTTTGTAGGCGACCTGCGGCTTCCCGATGTTCGCCTGAACGCTGAACTCGCGGACCATGCGGTCGACGAGAATTTCGAGATGCAACTCGCCCATTCCCGAAATGAGGGTCTGGCCCGAGTCCTCGTCCGTCTTCACGCGGAACGTCGGATCCTCGTCCTGCAACTTGCCGAGCGCCGTCGCCATGCGCTCCTCGTCCGTCTTCGTCTTCGGCTCGATGGCGACCTGGATGACCGGCTCGGGGAAATGCATCTGCTCGAGGATGATCGGGTTTTCCTTGATGCAAAGCGTGTCGCCCGTGTGGACGTTCTTCAGTCCCACGGCCGCCGCGATCTCCCCACAGAAGACCTCTTCCCGGTCCTCGCGCTTATTGGCGTGCATCTCCACGATTCGGCCGAGGCGCTCGCCCTGTTCCTTGTTCGCGTTATAGATGTGCGTGCCGGCCTTGATCTTCCCCGAGTAGACCCGGAAGAAGGTCAACTTGCCGACGTACGGATCGGTCATGATCTTGAACGCCAGCGCCGCGAAATGCTCGTCGTCCGACACCTTCCGCTGCTCCGGCTCCAGCGTCTTGGGGTTCATCCCCGAGACGGGAGGCTTGTCGAGCGGCGACGGGAGGAACGCGACGACCGCGTCCAAAAGCTTCTGCACGCCCTTGTTCTTGAAGGCCGTGCCGCCCAGGACCGGAACCACCTTGCCGGCGAGCGTTCCCGCCCGAACCGCCCGGTGGATCATCTCGTGCGTGACTTCCTTGTTCTCGAGATACGCGTGCAGGAGTTGGTCGTCGTGCTCCGCGATCGATTCCAGCATATGGTGGCGGGCGTCGACCGCGGCCTTCATGAGGTCCCGCGGAATCTCATCCTCGGTGTACATCGCCCCGAGTTCCTCGGTGCTGTACGTGATCGCCTTCATGTCGACCAAGTCGATCATCCCGGTGTAGACGTCGCCGACGTAGATCGGATACTGGAGGGGCACGGCGCTCGCGCCGAGCCGCTGCCTCATCATGCTGACCACGTACGCGAAATCGGCGCCGACGCGATCGAGCTTGTTCACGAAAGCGATACGCGGGACGGTGTACTTGTCGGCCTGGCGCCAGACGGTCTCGGACTGCGGCTCCACACCGCCGACGCCGCAGAACACCGCGACCGCGCCGTCCAGAACGCGCAACGACCGCTCCACTTCGACCGTGAAGTCGACGTGGCCCGGCGTATCGATGATGTTGATCTGATGATCTTTCCAGAGACAGGTCGTGGCGGCCGAGGTGATCGTGATGCCCCGCTCGCGCTCCTGCTCCATCCAGTCCATGGTGGCGGCGCCATCATGAACTTCGCCCATGCGATGCACTTTCCCCGTGTAATAGAGGATGCGCTCGGTGAGCGTCGTCTTACCGGCATCAATGTGAGCCATGATGCCGATATTTCGCATATGAGAAAGATCGTACAGCCGGGGCACTTTCTACTCCGTTCTAACTCGCTGTTACCAGCGGTAGTGTGCGAATGCCTTATTGGCCTCCGCCATCTTGTGGGTATCTTCCCGCTTCTTCACGGCGCCGCCTTCGTTCTTGGAGGCGGCAAGCAGTTCAGCCGCAAGCCGTTCGGCCATCGTGTGATCCGGGCGACTGCGCGAATACTGAATGAGCCACCGAAGCGCGAGCGCGTTGCGCCGGTCCTGGCGAACTTCCACCGGGACCTGGTACGTGGCGCCGCCGACGCGCCGAGACTTCACTTCGAGGATCGGCTTCACGTTGTTCAGCGCCGACTTCAGCACCGTCAACCCGTCGGTCCCCGACTTCTTCTCGATCATGTCCATCGCGCCGTAGAAGATCCGCTCCGAGGTGCTCTTCTTCCCCGCGAGCATCAGGCAGTTGATGAAACGCGTCACCAGGACGTTGTTGTAGCGGGCGTCCGGTTTCAACTCCCGCTTCTTGATATAGGCCGCACGACGCATGGCTCTTTATGAACCTTTCTTCTTACGCTTGGTCCCGTACTTCGACCGGCTCTGGTTGCGGCCGTCCACGCCCGAGGCGTCCAGCGTGCCGCGAACAATGTGGTATCGAACGCCCGGCAGGTCCTTCACACGGCCCCCGCGGATCAGAACGATCGAGTGCTCCTGGAGATTGTGCCCCTCACCCGGAATGTAGGCGGTCACTTCGAAACCGTTCGTGAGACGAACGCGCGCGACCTTGCGGAGCGCCGAGTTCGGCTTCTTGGGCGTCGTCGTATAGACGCGGGTACAGACCCCGCGCTTTTGAGGAGCGTTCTTCAGAGCCGGGGACGCAGTCTTGGCTAGCTGCCGTTTGCGACCGAGGCGAACGAGTTGATTCAGGGTTGGCACTTAAATGTCTCCATACCAATTGGTTCTGGGCGCAAAGAAACGGATACTACGGATTTCCCGCCCCTTGGGTCAAGCACTTTTTGCTTCTTCCTCATCACCAGTCGGTTTTTCCACTTCATCTTCATCAGCAGCAATAACTTCCAGCTGCTTGTAGCCCGCCATTCCGGTCCCTGCCGGGATGAGATGGCCGATGATGACGTTCTCCTTGAGGCCCCGCAGGTGGTCCGTCATCCCGAGAACCGAAGCCTCGGTGAGGACGCGCGTGGTTTCCTGGAACGACGCCGAGGAAATGAAGCTCTGCGTCGAGAGGGAAGCCTTCGTAATTCCAAGCAATAGCGGCTGATACGTCGCGGGCTGGCCGCCTTCGACCTCCACGCGACTCTGCTCCGCCTTGAGGGTCATCTTGTCGACCTGCTCGCCCTCGAGGAAGTTCGTATCGCCCGGATCGTCGATGCGGACCTTCAACAGCATCTGCCGCACGATCGTTTCGATGTGCTTGTCGTCGATCCGCACGCCCTGGAGTCGGTAGACCTCCTGGATTTCGTTCACCAGGTATTCCTGTACCGCCTGGATTCCCTTGATCTTGAGCGTGTCGTGCGGATTCACGGGACCCTCGGTGAGGCGGTCGCCGGCATGGACGTAGTCGCCCTCCTGAACGTGGAGGTGCTTGCCCTGCGGGATCAGGTACTCCCGCGATTCGCCGGTCTCGGCCACGACCAAGAGCTTCTTCATCCCTCGGCTCACGCCGCCGAACTCCACGCGGCCGTCGATTTCCGACACCGTCGAGGCGTCCTTAGGCTTCCGCGCTTCGAAGAGTTCCGACACGCGGGGCAGACCGCCCGTGATGTCGCGCGTCTTCGAGATTTCGCGGCGAATCTTCACGACCACTTCGCCCGCCGTCACGTCCTGGCCGTCCCGCACCAAGAGCCGCGCTCCGGTCGGAAGCGGATAGGAAGCGATGCGCTTCCCGCCCGGACTCACGATGTCGACGTGCGGATGGAGCACCTTCTCGCGGTCGTCGATGATGACCATGAGCCGAAGGCCCGTGTTCTCGTCGACTTCGTCGCGGACGGTGACCTTGTCCTTGATATCCACGAACCGCACGGTTCCCGCCTTCTCGGTGAGAATCGGCGTGTTGAACGTATCCCACTCGAACAGGTCGCTGCCCACGACGACGGGCGAGCCGTCCTTCACGTGGAGTGTCGAGCCGTAGGGCGGCGAGTAGCGGTGCCACACCTTGCCCGCGGCGTCCTGCAATTCGATCTGGCCCTTGTGGCCGACGACGACCAGCGATCCGTTGGTCCGCTCGACGACTTCCAGGTCGCGGAAAATGATCGACCCGGGGACCTTGGCCTTGATCCTCGACTGCTCGACGATGCGGCTCGCCGTACCGCCGATATGGAAGGTACGGAGCGTGAGCTGCGTGCCGGGCTCGCCGATCGACTGCGCCGCGATGACACCGACCGCTTCGCCCAATTCCACCATGAGGCCGGTGGCGAGGTTACGGCCGTAGCACTTGGCGCAGACACCGCGCTTCGCTTCGCACTTGAGGACCGAGCGGATGTGCACGTTTTCGATTCGGCCGCTCTCGTCGATCGCCAGGGCGCCGACTTCGTCGATCTCGCATCCGGCCTTCACGAGCACTTCGCTCGTGATCGGATCGACCACGTCTTCCACCACCACGCGGCCCAACACCCGGTCCGCGAGCGCCTGGATGATTTCTTCGCCTTCCTTCAAGGGACCGACCTCGATGCCGTTCACCGTTTCGCAGTCCGGGATGTTGACGATGACGTCCTGCGCCACGTCCACGAGGCGGCGGGTCAGGTAACCCGCGTCGGCCGTCTTCAAGGCCGTGTCCGCGAGACCCTTGCGGGCGCCGTGCGTCGAGACGAAGTACTCGAGCACCGTCAGCCCTTCCTTGAAATTATGAATAACCGGGGACTCGATGATTTCGCCGAGACCGCCGGTGATCTTCTTCTGAGGCTTCGCCATGAGGCCGCGCATGCCGGCCAGCTGGCGGATCTGCTCCTTCGTGCCGCGCGAACCCGAGTGCGCCATCATGAAGATCGGGTTGAAGCCGTCGCGATCCTTCGCCAGGCCGCTGAACGTCTCCTCTTCGACTTCCGTCGTCACGAGCGTCCAGGTGTTGATGACCTGGTTGTAGCGCTCGCCGTCGGTGATGACGCGCTGCTGGTACTGACGGTTGATGCCCGCGACTTCCGCCTGCGCGCGGACGATGATCGCCTGCTTGGTCGGCGGAATCATGATGTCGTCGATACCGACCGTGATCCCCGCCTGCGTGGCGTAGGTGAAGCCGAGATTCTTCAGCGAGTCGAGCAGGACGGCCGTGACCTTGTTCCCCCGCTCGCGGTGGCAGTCGCCCACCAGTTTCTCCAGCGCCTTCTTGTCCATCTCCACGTTGGCGAACGGAATGCCGAGCGGCAGGAGCACTTCGTTGAAGAGCACGCGGCCGACGGTCGTTTCGTGACGCGCGCCTTCGATGCGAGCCACGATCATGTCGTGCAGGTTCGCCTGCTTGTGATCGTAGGCGGCCCGGACTTCGAGCGCCGTGCCGTAGAACTTCCGCTTTGCGCCCTTCGCCAGCGGGCGCGCCTTGGTCATGTAGTTACAGCCGAGCACGATGTCCTGGCTCGGCGTCGCGACCGGGCGTCCGTTCGACGGGAGCAGAATGTTGTTCGTCGAGAGCATGAGGGTGCGGCACTCGATCTGCGCCTCGAACGACAGCGGGACGTGAACGGCCATCTGATCGCCGTCGAAGTCCGCGTTGAAGGCCGAGCAGACCATCGGATGAATTCGGATGGCCTTTCCCTCGACCAGCACCGGCTCGAAAGCCTGGATCCCCAGGCGGTGGAGCGTCGGCGCGCGGTTCAGGAGCACCGGGTGCCCCTTGATGATGTCGCCGAGAATGTCCCACACCTCGGGACGCTCGCGCTCCACGAGGCGCTTCGCGCTCTTCACCGTCTGCACGAAGCCCTTGTCCTCGAGCTTCCGGATGATGAACGGCTTGAAGAGTTCGAGAGCCATGTTCTTCGGAAGGCCGCACTGGTGGAGCTTCAATTCCGGACCGACGACAATGACCGAACGGCCCGAGTAGTCCACGCGCTTTCCGAGGAGGTTCTGACGGAAGCGCCCCTGCTTGCCCTTCAGCATGTCGCTCAGGGACTTGAGCGGACGGTTTCCCTGTCCGCGGACGGCGCGGCTCCGCCGGCCGTTGTCGAACAGAGCGTCCACCGCTTCCTGGAGCATCCTCTTCTCGTTCCGGAGAATGACTTCCGGTGCGCGGATATCCATGAGCTTCTTCAGACGATTGTTGCGATTGATGACGCGCCGGTAGAGATCGTTCAAGTCCGACGTGGCGAAACGTCCGCCTTCGAGCGGAACGAGCGGCCGGAGATCGGGCGGCAGCACCGGGACGACGTTCAGAATCATCCACTCGGGCCGGTTCCCGCTCTGACGGAACGCCTCGACGATTCGGAGACGCTTCAGCGTTTCCTTCTTACGCTGGACCGAGTTCTCGATCTTCGCGATGGCGCGAAGTTCGGCCGAGAGCTCGTCGAGATCGATCTCGGTGAGGAGGTCGCGAATCGCTTCCGCGCCCATCTTCGCCCCGAACGAAATCGACTCGTCCTGCGTCAGTTCGTAGTATTCGTCTTCCGAGAGCAACTGCTTCTTCTTCAAGCCGCTCGTCCCCGGTTCCAGGACGACGTACGACTCGTAGTAGAGCACGCGCTCCAGGTCGCGGATCGACATGTCGAGGAGATGCCCGATGCGGCTCGGCACCGCCTTGAAGAACCAGATGTGCGACACGGGGACGGCCAGATTGATGTGGCCGAGCCGCTCGCGGCGCACCTTCGCCTGCGTCACTTCCACGCCGCAGCGGTCGCAAATGACGCCGCGGTAGCGGATGCGCTTGTATTTACCGCACGAACATTCCCAGTCCTTCACGGGACCAAAGATCTTCTCGCAGAAAAGCCCGTCGCGTTCCGGCTTGAACGAGCGATAGTTGATCGTCTCCGGCTTCGTTACTTCGCCGTGCGACCACGACCGCATCGTCTCCGGGGAGGTCAGCATGATGCGAATCGAGTTGAACGGGACCCGACGCCGCATGAAGTCGCGGTCGTCCGGGCGCGTCAACGAGAAGCGCTGCCGCTCCGTCGCGAGAGGGGACTTAATTCCGAACAGTTCCTGCATGGTTGCTATGCCTCCTCGGCTGGCTTAGGGCTCGTCGCGAAGCTGCACGTCCAAACAGAGGCTCTGAAGTTCCTTCACGAGTACGTTGAAGGACTCCGGCGTGCTCGGCTCGGGCGGGTTCTCGCCCTTCACGATCGCTTCGTAAATCCGCGACCGCCCCGTTACGTCGTCCGACTTGACCGTCAGGAGTTCCTGCAAGGTATAGGCAGCCCCGTACGCCTCGAGCGCCCAGACCTCCATTTCACCGAAGCGCTGTCCGCCGAACTGCGCCTTACCGCCCAGCGGCTGCTGGGTGACGAGCGAGTACGGACCGATGGACCGCGCGTGGATCTTGTCGTCGACCAAGTGCGACAGCTTCATCATGTAAATGAAACCGATCGTGATTCGCTGATCGAACGACTCGCCGGTCCGGCCGTCGAAGAGGACCGACTTGCCGTCTTCCGGAAGGTTCGAGTCTTTCAGGCAACGCTTGATCTCATCGACCGTGGCGCCGGCGAAAACCGGCGTCGCGACGGTGGTGCCGAGCGCTTGCGCGGCCCACCCGAGATGCGTTTCCAGCACCTGACCGATGTTCATACGCGACGGCACGCCGAGCGGATTGAGCACCATGTCCACCGGGGTTCCGTCGGGGAGGTACGGCATGTCCTCCTCGGGCATGATCTTCGCGACGACGCCCTTGTTGCCGTGGCGTCCCGCCATCTTGTCGCCGACCGAGAGCTTTCGCTTCTTGGCGACGTAGACCTTCACGAGCTTGACCACGCCGGGGGGAAGTTCGTCCCCGCGCGTAACCTTCTCGATTTCCTTCTCGAGATTCTTCTCCACCCGGTCGAGCGCGCGCGCGGCCCCTTCCATGAGATTCCAGAAGCGGTCGTTCACGGCGTCGTCGCGGGTGACCGCGGTGCGGTACGGAACCGAGTCGAGTTCCGCCGAGGCCAGGAACTCCTCGTCGATCTTCTTCCCGGAACGCGCCGTCGCCTCTTCGCCCTCGACCCACTTGTTCACGTATTCCCCGACGAGGATCTTGGCGACCTCGGCGGCGCGGGTCTCGAGCACGCGGTCCTTGTCCTTCTTCGCGTTCCGGCGAAGACGGTCGATCTTCTTCTTCTCCTGCTTTTTCGTCGTCTCGTCCTTCTCCCGGCGGCTGAAGACCTTCGTGTCGATGACCACGCCGTCCATGCCGGGGGGCGCCTTGAGCGAGGCGTCGCGGACGTCGCCCGCCTTCTCGCCGAAGATCGCCCGGAGGAGCCGCTCTTCCGGAGTCAGATCCGTCTCGCCCTTCGGCGTGACCTTTCCGACCAGGATGTCGCCCGCCTTCACCCGGGCGCCGATCCGCACGATTCCTTCCTCATCGAGGTTCTTCACCGACTCCTCGCTGACGTTCGGAATTTCGCGCGTGATTTCCTCGGCGCCGCGCTTGGTGTCGCGGACTTGAAGCTCGAACTCCTCGATGTGAATCGAGGTGAAACGGTCGTCCTTGATCAAATGCTCCGAGACCAGGATGGCGTCCTCGAAGTTGTAGCCGCCCCACGGCATGAACGCGACGAGCACGTTCGCGCCGAGCGCCAGTTCGCCGTGCCGCGTCGCGGCGCCGTCAGCGAGGAGCTGGCCCTTCTTCACCCGGTCGCCTTCGGCGACGGTCGGGCGCTGGTTGAGGCAGGTATCCTGATTCGAACGCTTGAACTTCGTCAGTTTGTAGAGATCGACGCCCGCCAATTCGGAGTAGTCGACCGCGTGGGCCTTCCCGTCCGGCTGGTCGTAGCGGACCCAGATCTGATCGCCGGCCACCGACTCGACGACGCCCGCCCGCTTCGCGAGCACGAGCGCGCCGGAATCCTCGGCGACCTTCCCTTCCAGACCGGTTCCCACCAGGGGCGCTTCCGTGAAGAGGAGCGGCACCGCCTGGCGCTGCATGTTGGAGCCCATGAGGGCGCGGTTGGCGTCGTCATGCTCCAGGAACGGAATCAGCGCCGCCGCCGGTGAAACCAGCTGAATCGGCGAGATGTCCATGTAGTGGATGTCCTTCGTCTCGGCCAACGGGAATTCGCCGCGCTCTCGGACGATTTCCGCCGAGCGGAACTTCCCGTCGCTGTCCATCTGAGCGTTCGCCTGCGCGATCTTGTACTGATCCTCGACGTCCGCCGAAAGGAAGTGGACCTGCTTGCGGTCCACCTTCGAATTCTCCACCTTGCGGTACGGCGTTTCGAGGAAGCCGAGGTCGTTCACTCGCGCGTACGTGGCGAGTGACGAGATGAGTCCGATGTTCGGCCCTTCGGGCGTCTCGATCGGGCACATGCGGCCGTAGTGGGTGTAATGAACGTCGCGAACCTCGAAGCCCGCGCGATCGCGCGTGAGCCCGCCCGGCCCGAGGGCCGAGAGACGCGGCTTGTGCGTCAGTTCCGCGAGCGGATTCGTCTTATCCATGAACTGCGACAGCTGGCTCGAACCGAAGAAGCTCTGAATCACCGCGGAGATCGTCCGCGCGTTGATCAGGTCGTACGGCGTCACCTGCTCGACGTCCTGGAGCGTCATCCGCTCCCGGATGATCCGGGCCATGCGCGCGAGACCGACATTGAACTGGTTGCCGAGGAGTTCGCCCACCGCTCGCACCCGGCGATTGCCGAGATGGTCGATGTCGTCGGTCGAAACCGTGAGTCCCACCACTTCCACGCCGAGGCGCAGGTAGGTGAGGTAGTTCACGATGACGAGGAAGTCCTCGGGTCCGAGCGTCGTCTGGCTGTCGTCCGGCACCGCCAGACCGAGCCGCTTCCGCTTCTCCTTCGTACCCAAGAGCACGTCGTGCGGAAGCTTCCGGTTCAGCTTGTAACGGCCGACCTTCGCCAGGTCGTAACGCTTCGGATTGAAGAAGAGCTTCTTCAAGATGTCGCGCGCGGTGTCCGCCCGCGGTGGCTCGCCCGGCCGGAGGAGGTTGTAGATGCGCGTGAGCGCCTCTTCCTCGGTCTTGGTCGAGTCCTTCTTCAGCGTGTTGCGGAGGATGTCCGCTTCGTCGCGGTGATGGATCACGAAGGTCTTCACCGTCGTGAAACCGGCGCGCCGCAGGCCTTCGATGCGCTCCATCGTTAGGAGCTCATTGGCCTCCAGCAGGACTTCGCCCGTCTTCTCGTCCACCACGTCCTCGGCCGAAACCTTGCCGAGCGCGTCGGGCTCCTTCTTGGAGCGCGCGCCGCCGATCTCCTCTTCCTCCATTTCGTAGAAGAGTCCGAGGATCTCGCGGTCGGAAACGTAACCGAGGGCCTTCAGAAGGACCGTGACCGGGAGCTTCCGCTTCCGGTCGATGTGAACGTACATGATGTCGTTCACGTCGAGGCTGAACTCCACCCACGAACCGCGATACGGAATGATGCGGGCCGTGAAGAGCTTCTTGCCGCTCGGGTGAATCGATTCGTCGAAGAAGACGCCCGGCGACCGGTGGAGCTGGCTCACGATCACACGCTCGGCGCCGTTGATGATGAACGTCCCCTTGTCCGTGATGATGGGGAGCTCGCCGAGGTAGACCTCCTGCTCGATGATGCTCTTGTCCTTCTTCCCCTCCTCGGAGTCCTCGCGGACACGGAGGCGGAGGGTCGCCTTGAGGGGGACCGAGAACGTCAGATCCCGCTCCTGGCACTCGTCGACGGAATACTTGGGATCGCCGAGATCGAAACGAACGAACTCGAGCGAGAACGTCTCCCTGGGATCGCTGATCGGGAAGACGCTCGTAAAGACCTCCTGAAGCCCTTCGTTCCGGCGCTTCGCGGGGTCCGTGTCGGCCTGCAGGAAATTACGGAACGAATCCAGCTGGACGTCGAGCAGGTTCGGGATCTGAAGATCCCATTCCCGGTCGATCTTGCTGAAGCTCCGTCGCTCCTTGGCGCGCTGGTTTTTCACGTACTTGCCACCCTTCTCTTATAGAAGACGGCCGTGTCGGCGATACAGGGGGAACTACTTGATCTCGACCTTGGCACCCTGCTCTTCGAGCTTGGCCTTGACGCTGGCGGCCTCTTCCTTCGTCACCTTCTCCTTCACAGCCTTCGGGGCGCCGTCCACCAGGTCCTTCGCCTCCTTGAGGCCGAGACCCGTCAGCTCACGCACCACCTTGATGACGTTGATCTTCTTGTCGCCCGCCGCCATGAGCATGACGTCGAACTCGGTCTTCTCCTCGACGACCGCAGCCGCCGCACCGCCCATGCCCGGTCCCGCCATCATCATCGGGGCCGCCGCCGTCACGCCAAAGTGCTCCTCGAGCTTCTTCACGAGGCCGGAGACTTCGAGCATCGTCATGTTCTCGAGAAGGCTGATGATCTGCTGATCCTTGTTCGTTTCCACTTATGCATCCTCCTGTAGGTATCCCCGGGCAGCGCCGCGGGGTCGTCCGCGGGGCCTACCCCTGCTTCTTTTTTCCAATCGCGTCGATGACTCCCACCATCTGGCGCAGCGAGCCCGAAAGCACGCCGACCATGCCCTGCATGGGAGAGCGGAGGGCTCCGATGAACTGTCCCAGCAACACCTCGCGAGGAGGCAACTGAGCCAGCATCTTGATCCCGTCCGAGTTATAGAGGTGGCCGCCGACAAAGGCGGCCTTCAACTTCGGCTTCTCGAATTCCTTGGCGAATTCCGCGAGGACCTTCGCCGCCGCCACCTCGTCCGATCCGAAGGCAATGCCCGTCGGACCTTCGAGGAACGGGTGCAGCTCCTCCACGCCCTGCGCGCTCAACGCGCGCTTCGTGAGCGTGTTCTTCGCGACGACGTACTCCACCTTCGCATCGCGGAGCCTGCGCCGCATCTTCGTCGCCTGCTCGACGTTCATCCCCTGGAAGTCGGTCAGGTAGATCGACTTCGACCGGGCGATGATCTCTTGGAGATCGGCGACGGCTTTTTGCTTTTCAGCGGTGGACATGAACGTGACCTCTTCGGTTCGAACCGGTTCGATTAGGGCCGTGGGCCGTTAGGCCTTGAGACTCGACTGGATCGCGACGGGATCGAGGCGAACCGGCGGCCCCATCGTCGAGCTGATGGTGATGCTCCGCAGATACTGGCCCTTCGCCGACGCCGGCTTGAGGCGCAACACTTCGCGCACGAACACTTCGACGTTCTGGAGCAACTGCTCCTTCCCGAACGAAGCCTTGCCCACCGGGGCGTGAAGATTCCCGGCCTTGTCCACGCGGTACTCGATCTTTCCGGCCTTCATTTCCCGCACGGCCTTCGCGACATCCATCGTCACGGTTCCGCTGCGCGGATTCGGCATGAGACCGCGGGGGCCGAGAACGCGACCGAGCTTTCCGACCTCGCCCATCATGTCCGGCGTCGCGATGATCGTGTCGACGTCCGTCCATCCCTCGTTCAACTTCTTGATCCACTCGTCCGATCCGACGAAGTCCGCTCCCGCTTCCTTCGCCTCGCGCTCCTTGTCGCCCTTCGTCAGGACGAGCACGCGCACCTTCTTGCCGGTGCCGTGCGGGAGCACCACCGTGCCGCGAACCTGCTGGTCCGCGTGACGGGGGTCCACGCCCAGGCGCATCGCCACTTCGATCGTTTCGTCGAACTTGGCGGTGGCGCAGGACTTCAATCGCTCGACGGCGAGGTTCAGGTCGGTCAGTTTCTCCGCCCCGATCGTCTCGCTCGCCTTACGAAACCGCTTTCCGAGTTTCATGGTTCGCCCCCTACCCTTCGATCTCGATGCCCATGCTGCGCGCGGTGCCTTCCACCATGCGCATGGCCATCTCGACGTCGTTGGCGTTGAGGTCGGGCCGCTTGAGCTCGGCGATTTCCCGGACCTGTGCCGTGGTGACCTTCGCCACCTTCGTGCGGTTCGGAACGCCGGAACCCTTCGCGACGCCGGCCGCGCGCTTCAACAGCACCGCCGCCGGGGGCGTCTTCGTGATGTACGTGAAGGAACGATCACTGTAGACGGTGATGACGACCGGGATGATGAGCCCGGTCTGGCCCTGCGTCTTCGCGTTGAACGACTTGCAGAACTCCATGATGTTCACGCCGTGCTGGCCGAGCGCCGGCCCGATGGGGGGCGCCGGAGTCGCGCTACCGGCAGGCACCTGGAGCTTCACGAGGGCCTTGATCGGTTTCGTAACCGCCATGTCAATCCTTTCACTGGCGCGGGGTCGCCCCCGCTCCCACGGTACGCGTGGTGGCGTGCGGTCGGGACTTAGCCCGCCGCCATTTCCCGCCGGTTAGACCGGCTGGACCTGCAAGAAATCGAGTTCGACGGGAGTCGCGCGCCCGAAGATCGACACCATGACCTTCACCTTCTGGCGCTCGGGGTTCACTTCGTCCACCACGCCGGTGAAGTCCGTGAACGGACCGTCGATCACCTTCACGTGCTCGCCCGACTTGAACGGAACCTCGGCGCTTCCGCGCATGCGGCCGCCCGTTTCCAGATGGCCCAGGATCCGCTTCACCTCCGCCTCGCGAAGGGGGATCGGGTCCTGACCGGAGCCGACGAAGCGCGTCACGCCGGGCACGTTCTGCACGACGAGTCGCGTCTCCATGTTCAAGTCCATCTCGACGATCACGTAGCTCGGGAAGGTTTTGCGCTTCGACGTGATGCGCTTCCCGTCCTTCATCTCGGCGAATTCCTCGGTCGCGACGAGAATCTGACCGAAGTGGTCCACGAGGCCGGCGCTGTGAATTGCGCGCTCGAGATTCGCCTTCACCTTGTTCTCGTGACCCGAGTACGTATGGATCACGTACCAGTGCATCGTGCGCGTCCCTTCGGCCATCATCCGACCAACTTGAGCAGCGCTTCGAACGCGAACGACAGCCCGCGGTCGACGATGCCGACGAAGATGGCGACCATGATGACCATCACGACCACGACCATCGTGTGACGCCGCAATTCCTCGCGCGTCGGCCAGCTAACCTTGCTCATTTCGATGCGCACGTCTTTGACGTATTCGCGCAGATTCGGCAGCGACCCGGGCCGCGCCTCACTCTTTTCTGTAGTCGGTTCCGCTCGCACGGATTCCCCTCTTAATGTCCCCAAACCAGTGGGTGGCAGGCCAGGAGGGATTCGAACCCCCGACACCCGGTTTTGGAGACCGGTGCTCTAACCGGACTGAGCTACTGGCCTACCCGGCATGAACGACCCGCTCAGTTACCGGGTCTCTTTATGTAGCGTGGTCTTCCGGCAGCGCGGGCAGAACTTCTTCCACTCGACGCGGTCCGGATGCTTCCGCTTGTTCTTCGTATTCGTGTAATTGCGCTCCTTGCAATCTCCGCAAGCGAGCGTGATGTGATCGCGTGGCATGTCTCGAAACCTCCGCTACGAAATTACGACGAATTACTCGACGATCTCCGTCACGACGCCGGCGCCGACGGTGCGGCCACCCTCGCGAATGGCGAACCGAAGTCCCGTCTCCATCGCGATCGGCGTGATCAACTCGATCTGCAAGTCCACGTTATCTCCCGGCATCACCATCTCCCGGCCCTCCGGAAGCGTCGCCACTCCCGTCACGTCCGTCGTCCGGAAGTAAAACTGTGGCCGGTACCCC
>JANMQV010000194.1:0-9406 GCA_031370645.1 Candidatus Eiseniibacteriota bacterium
AGCTTTCCGCCCGAGGCGAGGAGTGGAGCCGTCATCGTGGCATCAGGGGTCATGGTCTCTCCGTCTAGGTCGTGGGGTAGTCGTAAATCCCGCGACCCACTTTTCGACCGAGGCGTCCGGCCTTCACGTATTGCACGTGGAGCGGGTTGGGGCGGAACCGTTCGCCGAGGGCTTGGTGCAAGTATTCGAGAATATAGAGGCGCGTGTCGAGGCCGACCAGATCGACCATCTCGAACGGCCCCATCGGATGATTGAGTCCCAGTTTCAACGCCTTGTCGATGTCGCGCGCCGAGGCGACGCCGGCCTCGAGCATGGCAAACGCTTCGTTGCCGATGAGCACGTTCACGCGCGAGGTGACGAAGCCGGGCGATTCCCGCACCTGCACCGTCTCCTTTCCCATCCCGATGGAAACTTCCTCCACGAGCTTCAGCGTCTCTTCATCCGTTTCGAGGCCGCGGACGAGCTCGATCAACCGCATCCGGTGGACCGGGTTGAAGAAATGCATCCCGACGAAGCGCTTCGGGCGGCCGGAAGTCGCCGCGAGCTCAGTGATACTGAGGGAGGAAGTGTTCGTCGCGATAATCGCGTCGGGCGAGAGGTGGGGGGCCACGCCGGCATAGACCTCCGCCTTGAGCCCCACGTGTTCGGGGACCGCTTCGATGACCAAATCCGCGCCCTTGGCGCCGGCCACCGATCCGGCCCACGTCAAATTCTCCTCGATCGCATGAAGCGCGGCAGCGTCCCAATCGCCCTTCTCCCGGGCGCGATTCACGATCTTCTCGATCTCCGCTTTCGCCGACGCGGCGGCCGGCGGATGTGGCTCGATGACGCGTGTGTCGAAGCCGGCTTTGGCGGCCACGAGGGCGATTCCGCGCCCCATGACTCCGGCTCCGACGACCGCGATGGTTCGTATCGACTTTGGGCTCATCCATACTCCTTGGGTGGCGGGGAGAGGAGGACTCTCGCACCCGCGGGAAGGCGGGGTCAAGAGCGACGGGGACTGCTCCGGACCGGTGGGGTAGTGTAAAGTCCGCATCGCGGGGCGATCGCCCGCATCCAAAACGAGTCTTGTACGCGGGTAGGGGCCCGCGCCCCCGCCCGTTCGGCACCGGCGCTCCACGGAGGACCATGCGGTGATGATTCTGGTGACGGGTGCCGCTGGCACCACGGGTAGCGAAGTCGTCCGCCTTCTCGCCGCGAAAGGAGTCCGGGTTCGCGCGCTCATCCGAAATCCGGAAAAGGGGAAGCAGTTCCACGGCCCCGGCGTCGAAGTGGTCGTTGCCGACCTCGATAAGCCGCTGACCCTCGACCCCGCATTGAAAGGCGTCGATAAGGTTTTTCTCGTCTCCTCGCCCGACCCGCGCGTCGGGATTCTCCACGGCAATCTCCTCGAGTCGGCCAAACGAGCGGGCGTGAAGCAGATCGTCCGGCTCTCGGCCCTCCAAGCCGCGGCGAACTCGCCGAGCCAACTTCTCAAGTGGCATGGCGAGGTGGACGAGCGACTCTCCCGTTCCGGCCTCTCGTACGTCATCCTGCGCGCCCACTACTTCATGCAGAATCTCCTCATGATGCGCGGCACGATTCAGTCCGAGGGGAAGATGTACGTGCCGATGAAGGAAGGGAAAATCAGCACGATCGACGCTCGCGACATCGCCGCGACCGCTGCGGCGGTCTTGACCTCCGAGGGCCACAGCGGCCGAATCTACGAGCTGACAGGTCCGGAGGCGCTCTCGTTCGGGAAGATGGCCGAGCAGATCGGCGCGGCCATCGGACGGCCGGTGGAATACGTCGACGTACCGCCGGACGCCGCGCGCGAGGGTCTTACTGCGGCGGGCTATCCCGCCTGGCTCGTGGAAGGACTCACGGAAATGTACGTCCACTTCTCGGGCGGCGGAGCGGCGGACGTATCGGGCACCGTCGAGAAACTGACCGGAAAGAAGCCGCGCACGTTCGAAGTGTTCGCGAAGGATTTCGCGGGGATCTTCGCCGGCAAGGTCGCGGCCGAGGCGTAGTCAGCAGGGCCGCGGGGAATCGAATCCCTTAAACGCGCGGGAGCGTGACGCCCACCTGCGCCTGGTACTTACCCGCCTTGTCCTTGTAGGAAACTTCGCACTCCTCGTCGCTCTCGAAGAAGAGGATCTGGGCGATCCCCTCGTTCGCGTAGATCCGCGCGGGAAGCGGCGTCGTATTCGAGACCTCAAGCGTCACGTACCCCTCCCACTCCGGCTCCAGCGGTGTCACGTTCGTGATGATCCCGCAACGCGCGTAGGTCGATTTTCCGACGCAGATCGTCAGCGTCTTCCTGGGAATGCGGAAGTACTCCACGCTCCGCCCCAGCGCGAACGAATTCGGCGGCACGATGCAGCAATCCCCTTTGAAATCGACGAACGACTTGGGGTCGAAGTGCTTCGGATCGACGATGGTGGAGTTGATGTTCGTGAATATCTTGAATTCGTCGGCGATGCGGAGGTCGTAGCCGTACGACGAAATGCCGTAGGAGACGACGTCTTTGCGGACCTGCTTCTCCTCGAACGGTTCGATCATCTTGTACTGCTCGCACATCCGCCGGATCCACTTATCGCTCTTGATCATTCTGACCGAACTCCCTCCGAGAATTATTGAGTTGAGCGGCCTATTCTGCCAGGCGGGGCCCGTGCGGTCCACCGCGCTCGCGCCGCGCGACTCCAACGGTGGTCCGAAGGAGCCAATCGGCGGCGAGACATAGCCATCCGCCCCCTCACCCCTCGCTGCCATACGATCGTAAGATACTTATCAACAATGAGTTACAAAAGCGCACTCTCGTGGATCGATCTATGCTGTTCAATCACTTCGTGGACAACGATTTATCAACGAGCCGCGCCGCGACTCGGGCCGGGAGGCACGCCATGAAACTCATGACCGGGTGGAACCGAAGAGTCGCGACAGCCCTACTCCTTTGCTCGCTCGTCATTGACCCCACGCTGACTCTCGCGGCAGGCGTACCCACGCCCAATGAAGCGGCAGGCGGCACATCGCCGACTTCTACGTTCCGGCGAACGACCATCGTGACAGGCAGCGTGAACGGCGCACGGGGTGGAAGCGTTTCAAACGGCATTTGGGCGCTGACCATTCCAGCAGGCGCTTTCAGCGGATCTGCCGAAATCAGCATCTCCGTACCCGACCTGAACCCTTACACGTGCGATCTCCAGATCACGGGCGCACCGAACAGCTTCCGGCTTCCCGTTCGGCTCGCGGCCAACACGGCGGGAAGGCCGGAGGATCCCTCGGCGCTGACGATCTATTGGTACAACCCGCAGACGCTTGTTTGGATCGACCAGAGCGGCGCTGCCGACTCCCCGAACAAGACCGTCACGGCCGCTCTCTCGCACTTCTCAACCTACAAGCTGGGAGCGAAGGCGGGCTGGTAGCGGACTCAGCCGGTCGCCGGCGCATCCCGCCGGCGTCCCGTTTCGTGTAAACTCCCCCCCCATGTCACGCCGCATCTACCTCGAAACCTACGGCTGCCAAATGAACGTGGCCGACTCGGAACTGATGCTCGGACAACTCTCTCGAGCCGGCTACGACCGGACGGAGAGCCCGGCAGAGGCCGATGTCATCCTGCTCAACACGTGCGCCATCCGGGAGCACGCCGAGCAGCGGGTCTACGGCCGCCTGGGCGAGTTGAGCCGCCACAAGGTCCACCGCCCCGGCGTCCTCCTCGGCGTGGCCGGCTGCATGGCGCAGCATCTGAAATCACGTCTCTTGGAGAAGGTGCCGGCGGTCGACTTGGTGGTCGGACCGGACGGATACCGAGACCTCGCAGCACTCCTCGACCAGGCCCGAGACGAACCGACTCTCGCGACGCGCCTCCTGCGGGAAGAAACGTACGGCGATTTGGCTCCCGCGCGCGCCGACGGAGTCCGCGCCTGGATCAGCATCATGCGCGGCTGCGACAAGTTCTGCTCGTTCTGCATCGTCCCCTATGTGCGCGGGCGCGAGCGGAGCCTTCCGCTGGCGGAAGTTCTGCGCCAGGTGGAGCACGCCGCGGCCGAAGGGTTCAAGGAGGTCGTCTTCCTCGGCCAGACCGTGAACGCTTATCGCGAGGGAGAGGCTGACTTTGCTGAACTTCTCCGCCGTTCAAACTCCATTGCCGGGATCGAGCGAATCCGATTCACCTCACCCCACCCGAGCGATTTCACCGAGCGGACCGTGGCGGCGCTAGGGGAGTGCGAGAAAGTGATGCCGCACGTGCATCTGCCGCTCCAGTCGGGATCGAACCGCGTGCTCGAGCGGATGAAGCGGATCTACACGATCGAAGAATACGAATCGCTGGCGGCGCGGTTGCGCGCCGCCATCCCCGACCTCTCCCTCTCCACCGACATCATCGTCGGATTTCCGGGCGAATCGCCCGAGGACTTCGAGGCGACGCGCGCGGCCATGCGGCGGGTCGGTTACGACAGCGCGTTCCACTTCAAGTATTCGCCCCGCCCCGGCGCGCGCTCGGCCGAATGGGAAGACGACGTCCCGGAAGCAGAGAAGGCGCGGCGCATCACGGTGTTGATCGAGGAGCAGAAGGTTGATTCGCTCGAGAAGAACGCGGCGATGGTCGGTCGGGACATGGAGGTGCTGGTGGAGGGGCCGTCGAAGCGGGATCCCGAGCTCTGGTTCGGGAAGACACGACAGTTCAAGACAGCCGTATTCTCGCACCGAGGGGAGTCCGTGGGGGACGTCACCTCATTCCGCGTGGCGACCGTTTCCCCCTACACCCTGTTCGGCGAGGGCGTTTCGCGCAGAGTCCAAGTCGAGGAGGACGCGACCCCCTGAGTAGTTCCCGCATCCCCCGCGGGCGCTGTGGGCGCCGCATTCCCCTCGCAGCGGTTGTAAGGCTCGGGGCCGTTCTGGCTTGCTTCGTCCTCGCGCCACCCGCCCGAGCCCTCACAGCCCCCGGCATTCACTACAAGATCGACGTCCGACTCGACACGCACCGCCATCAGTTGGCCGGCTGGGCGACGATCGGATATCGAAGCGGCGCCGACTCCACGCTTACGGCGCTCTGGCTCCACACCTATCCGAACGCGTTCTCCGGCCGCCACACGATCTACGGGCAGGAAGGGGAGCGGAACGCCGAGGATTACTCGCTCCGCTTCGCCCCCTTGCGCGACCGCGGCTGGATGACGCTCGATTCCGCGTCCGTCGAGGGCGTGCCGACGCGCGTCTTCGTCGATGAAACACTCGCCCGTGTCGAGCTTCCTCGGGCGCTCGCGCCGGGCGATTCCATCACCTTCCGCGTCCGCTTCCAGGTCGGGATACCGCACGTCTTCGACCGCTTTGGGCATGCCGGCTGGCGCTACTCCATCGCGCAGTGGTACCCGAAACTGGTGGTGTACGACGATCGCGGTTGGGTACTCGATCCCTATCACTTCTTCGCTGAGTTCTATGGCGAGTTCGCGACGTATGACGTGGCCCTTACCGTGCCGGACGATCTATGGGTGGGCGCGACGGGCGTTTTGGCGTCCGCGACCGGTGGCGACAACGAGATCCCGCTCGAGCACCCGGCGGCCGATAGCGTCACGGTCCGTGTTCGCGCCGTGGCGTTGGACTCGCTCGCGGGGAATTGGCCGCGGGAGGCGCTTCAGTTGAAGCCGCTCGATGGCGAGCCGATTCGCGTGCCTCACGATTCCGCCGTGGTCTGGCGCGTACCGAAGGGAGCGCCGCTCCACTATCGCTACGCCTGGTCCGATTCCGCGAAGTCGGAGTCGCGATCGGAGCGCGATCGAGAGGGTCGTCCCGGTCCGCTTCGTTATCTCGCCGCGTGGCGTGACACCGCGATCACCGACACTCTCCGCGCGCTCGCGGCCCCGCCGACGCCGAGAGACTCCACAACCACCTCGCTGAAGACCCTTCACTACCACGCCGAACGCGTGCACGACTTCGCGATTGTCGCGGCTCCCGATTACGTTCGCGCCGATACCACCTGGAACGGAATCGCGATCCGGACGCTTGTCTACCGCGACGACACGCCGGACTGGAAGGGTGCGCTCACCACCACGGTCGAAGCGTTGAAGGGTCACAGCGAACTCGTCGGTCCCTATATCTGGCCGCAATTCACCACCGCGGAGTCGTCCACGGCAGGCGGCGCGATGGAATACCCGATGCTGATCATGAACGACCCCGCCATTACGGGCGGGGAAATCGATGGGCTCGGGGCCACCATCGCCCACGAGGCGGGACACAACTGGTTCTACGGCATGCTCGCGAACGACGAGCGGCGCGATCCGTGGCTCGACGAGGGGTTCACGCAATTCTTGGAGAACAATTTTACCGACGAGAAACTCCCCCGCGGCGTTTGGCGGTACCGTGACAAGGTTCGATGGGCGGCGCCGATGCATTGGTATCAGTCGGACGAGTGGTCGCTCCTCGAGCGTCACTACGCACGAGACGAAGTCCCTTGCTCGACCCCTGCCGACGGGTGCCGCGGGTATCCGCAGTACGGGGTTTCGGCGTACGCCAGAACGGCGGTCATGCTCCGGTCATTGAAGGGCCTCGTCGGGGAGGCGCGACTTCGCGCGTTTCTCGGCGAGATCTACCGGCGCGGCGTGGGGCGCCACATCAAGCCCGAGGACATCGCCGAGGCGGCGCGCGCGACATTCGGTTCGGACGGGGATTGGTTTCTCCGTCCCTGGACCGAGACGACCGGGCTGCCCGATGTCGCGCTCGGGGGTACGCGGCGGGAGAAATCGCCGACCGGCTTCCGCTCCACGGTGACCGTGCGACGGAAGGGCGAGATCGAATTCCCCGTACCCGTCGAAGCCCGATTCGCCGATGGCACGCGAGAGACGAAACTCGTCCCGACGCCGAATCGCACGAACCAGGTCGTATTCGAACACGCGACCCCACTCACCAAGGTCGTACTCGACCCGCGTCACGAGATCTTCGACGCCTACCGCCTCGACAATCAGGGATTGCTCGTCCCGCCGATGCGCGTAAGGCCGCTTCTCGACGTCCGGACGACCGACGCGATGTCGGTCCTCTACGGCCCGACGATCTGGCACGGGCGCCGCGAAGGAATGCGTCTCGGCGCATGGGTGGACGGCCGCTACCTCAACGGACGCGAATTCCCGCGCGGCATTCGATCGTTCGAGGGAGGGCTCAACGTCGGAACCGAGGACGGCTCCGTCGCCTGGCGGGCGGGCTACGGACGCCGGCTCGGCTGGCTCGGCGCCCGCGGCTCCGCGCGCGCGCTCGTGGCGAAGGATGTGGGACTCACGCGCGCCGAGTTGACGTTCTCCAATTCGATCACTGGACCCGGACGGCTCCATCCCTGGCGGACGTGGGAAGTGCGCGGTCAGTACCTCGACGAAAGATCCGGCGACCCCTTGGGGTCGAATCACCGCTCGATGAACGCCAACGCTACCTTCCGCGTTGAAACGACCGGCCCGCGCCGGCGCGAGACCTTCGTGGTCAGCGGATGGCACGGCGTCGAACTCGGAAACCGACCGGCGGGATCGCGACCCAGCTATGATCGCGCCAGTCTCGAAATACACCAATCGCTCGACCTCGGCGCGCGCGCGAATTTCCATGTCGAGAGCCGTGTCTTCGGCGGGCTCTCGTGGCGACAGGTTCCATTCGAACGCCTCTTCGGTGCCGCGGAGGAGACTCCTCTCGAAACGCTCGATCGCTTCTACGCGAACAATGGCGGCCCGCTGCGGGAGAGCGAGCATTGGTGGGCTGAGGGCGGCGGCGGGCTCCGCGGTTACGTCGGGCGCGACGCTGTCGGTAGGCGAATCCTTGCGGGATCGCTCGAGATCCGCCACGACCGCTGGCCCTTGAGGCTATTCGCCGACGCGGGTCGCGTGACGCCGGGAGCCGCGGCCCTCGACACGACCTCCATCACCCTCGCCGATGCCGGCTTCGGAATTCATCTCGCCGATCTGGGAATTCCGCTTGTCGGGATTCGCCTCTACGCCCCTGTCTGGGTCGGCACGCCGGAGCCCGGAGAGAAGCCGTGGGAGGCGCGCTGGCTCATCGCCTTCGACCTCCCCGATCTTCGTTGGCGGTAGCCCGCGCCAGGTCGTTTTCCGTACCACCCGCCATAAACCCCACCGGCTTGACACCCCCCGACCACGGGCAGAGAATCGACCCATTCCAGCGCTACACCCCCGGAGGAATCGCATGAACATCGAGATTCGCTACTGCACCGAGTGAGGGTATAAATCCCGGGCCACCAGTTTGGCGGCCGAGCTGAAGCAGCACCTTGGAGCCGACGCCACCCTCACCGCCGGATCGGGCGGCATTTTCGAGGTCCGCGTGGACGACAAAGTCGTCTTCTCGAAGAGGCAGGTCGGTCGCTTCCCCGAGGAAGGGGAAGTACTGGGAATTCTGGCCCAGCCCTAGTCAACGATTCCGTTTCGTAACCGTATCCAACAGGCCGGTTCCGCACCGCGGGACCGGCCTTCGCACCCGCCGGCAGCGGTGCCCTTCGCCGATCACTCCAAGGAGGCACGATGCTTTCCCGTCTTCTCCGCCCCGCGATGGCAGTCTTCCTCGCCGCCGCGACGGCTCTGGCCGCCGGCTCCACGCGGGCCGCCTCTCCCGTCCACCAGGAAGTTCTTCCGAACGGTCTCACCGTTCTTTTCCAGGAAGATCACGCGAAGCCGCTCGTCGGCATTTGCATTTTCGTGAAGGGCGGGAGCCGCACGGAGAACCCGACGCTCTCCGGCCTGAGCCATTACTACGAGCACCTCATCTTCCGCGGAGGCTCGGCGAAGCAGGGCGAACTCCAGTTCCGGAAAGAGATGCAGCGGATCGGCGAGGAGAGCGGGGGATATACCACGAACGATTGGACCTGCTACGGCTTCACCGCGCCGAAGCAGAACTTGGACGAAGCGCTCTGGCGTTCGGTGGACGCGTGGATGGGCCTCCAACTGACACAGGCGAAGGTGGACAAGGAACGCCAGGTCATCATGGAGGAGTACAACCAGGGCGAAGACCGCCCCGATTACAAGGTCTACTACCAGATCGAGCGGCTCATGTTCCGCGATCACCCCTACAAGCGGGACACGATCGGCTTGAAGGAAGCGATTCTCCACTCCTCCCTCGCGACGTTCCGAACCTTCTATGAAGAGCGCTACGTTCCAAACCAGATGATTCTCGCGGCCGTGGGCGATTTCGACACGAAGTCGCTCCGAGACAAGCTCGCGAAGGCCTACGCGCCCTATAAGCGCGGCAAGGACGACTTCGAGCTCGGCGACGTGGAGAAGCCGCAGACCGAGTTTCGGATGGGCGTCGAAACGCTGAAGACGCCGAATACCCAGACGATCCTCGGATTCCACGTGCCTCCGCACGCGAGTCCCGATACGCCCGCGCTCACCGTTCTCGAAGCGGTCCTCGGTGGCGGCACGTCGTCGCGGCTCTACCGCGCGCTCAA
>JANMQV010000109.1:0-14600 GCA_031370645.1 Candidatus Eiseniibacteriota bacterium
CGTAACGCCGGGGCGAGGTTCGTCGTCGCCGCATCGTCAAAGAGTCCATCGTTCGTGAACTCGGGAGCCGCGGTGAGGCTGCCGGTGATGGCCGCTTCCTCGCCGGTCGAGTGTGCCTGGGGGTTCACACCGTTGTTCGAACAGCCCGCCAGAACCGCCGCGGCTGCGAAGGTCAGGAGACACGATATATTCCGAATGGATTTCATAAGTCCCTCTCTAGCAAGATGTTGCCGCACCGGTGGGCCGGCCCGCTTGTGCCATCCTGTGCCTGGCGCCGCTAACCATCAGAAGCATTGCAGAGGCCGTGCCAGCCTGGTGTACGATGGGGCTCCCCCCCGCACAACCGCTGCAGCCGTTCGATCGAAAGGACCCCGTGACCAGTTCCATTCGAGGCGTTATTCGTCCGTTTCCTTTGCTGATTGCCGCACTCGCCGTTGCCGTTTCGCTCGTGTGCCTCCCTCGCGCCTTCGCCTCGAAACCGACTCCATCGAAGGTCACGTCCAAGGTCACCTTCGAGGAGGCGAGCAAGCATTACCTCGCGAAGGAATGGGAGGCGTCCGCCGCCGCATTCGCCGAGATCGTGAAGGCGGAGCCGAGGAATGGCCGAGCCTGGTATCGCCTTGGCGTTTCGTACCAAAACTTGAAGGAGTACGACAAGGCGATCCCCGCCTATCGCACCGCCGAATCGATCGGGCACAACCCCGTCGTGATGTATAACCTTGCCTGCGCCTTTGCGCTCACGGGGGCCGCCGACAGTTCCTTCGCCTGGCTCGGGCGGGCCGCCGACGCCGGCTATAGCCAGCCCGACGCGCTCACCTCGGACGAAGATCTCGCATCGATCCGCGGCGACGCCCGTTTTGTTGCGTTGGTCGATCGGCTGCAGCGCACCGCCACGCCCTGCGCCTTCGCGCCCGAAGCGAGGCAATTCGACTTCTGGGTCGGAGCGTGGGATGTGCGGACGGCCACCGGCGATCTCGCCGGCACGAACGAGATCAAGACAGGCGCCGGAAAGTGCGTCTTGGTCGAGAACTGGAAGGACACGCAGGGAGGTTCCGGGCAGAGCCTCAACTTCTATGACTTCGATACGAAACGCTGGAATCAGATCTGGGTCGACGCGAATACGCAGGTGACGCGCTTCGAGGGTGCGTTCACCGACGGGGCGATGCGGCTTCAAGGAGAGCGGGTCATGAAGTCGGGCCAGAAGGTCCCCGTGAAGATGACGCTCACGCCGCTCCCGGACGGCCGCGTCCGTCAGATGGGCGAGTCGACCGCCGACGGCGGCAAGACTTGGAACGTCGACTACGATCTCTACTACTCGCCGGCGCGTCGCGACGGCTGAGTTGAAGGCGAGCTGGGGCGGGCCGCGGAATCGATCTCCGCGGCCCGCCGCGAAGCCGCCCGCTACTGAATCGCGCCCTTCTTCCCCGCCATCCGCCGCAGAATCGCGATCTGCCCCGCGTGATACGCCTCGTGGAAGTGAAGGAAGTGAACCGCTTCCCTGGCCGTGCCGAAATTGGGGACCGTCTCGCTCCACTTCGCTTCGTCCGCCTTCGCGATGCCGTGCAGAAGCCGCTCCTGGGAGGTCGTGAGCGTTTCCATCAGTTTCGAGAATGGCATGCCGTCCCCCTTCGCCGCGCTCGCTTTCGTGACCGGAGCGCTTCCTCGCTTGTAGCGTTCGGCCATTTCGGGAGAGAGAACCGTCGGCTCACCGAGCAGACGAAGCATTCCCTCCCGCGACGCGAGGATGTGTCCGATGATCCAATTCATGCAGTTGCCGCCCGGCTCGGGCTGGATGAGCGCCTCCGTGTCGGTGATCCCCTCGGCGTTGGCACGAATCGCGTGAAGATTGATCTCGAACAGTTTCGTCAGAGTCGGGCCGCTCATCCAGGTCACTCCTTCAGGTAAGAGACGGTAGTTTGACGGGTGGTGGCGCGGCGCTAGGCGCCGGCCGGTTCCCAGCGGAGGATGTCGTCGGAAAGGGAGAGTCGATAACCCGGGTGCGCTTTGGCTAGTTGCAGGCGAAGATTCTCCGCGGAAGGATAGGCGCCCGTTCCGAGGAATCGAACGTCGTCCACCAGCACGACATCGCCGATTCGCCCGCGCGCGGCGATGGCGTCGATCTCCTCGCCTAGCGGCGTCTCCTTCG
Source organism: Candidatus Eiseniibacteriota bacterium (assembly GCA_031370645.1). GTDB lineage: Bacteria > Eisenbacteria > RBG-16-71-46 > SZUA-252 > SZUA-252 > SZUA-252. The sequence continues at coordinate 2,147 of JANMQV010000109.1, forward strand.
CTCCGTGCGCCGTTCCCACTCCGGAGTAGTGGCCGTCGAGCCAGAAGAGAATCGGCGACTCGATCCGGGCAAGGAGCGCCGGCAGAAGTGCCGCGCTGTCTCCCGTGTAGACGTGAATCCACGGCCATCGCCCGAGGCGGCGCGCCGCGCGCTCTGCCAGGCCCACGTCGAGCTCGATCGTGTGAATCTCGACGAACGCCTCTCGACACTTGCGCGACATCTCGCCCTCGAATGTGCCCGTCTCGACCAGGACCTCGATTCCGTGCCTCAGCGCATGCTCCAGCACCGCGCGTGTTTTGACCACATGAGGCGGAGGAATGGTTGGAGCCCGGCGATAGGCACTCCAATCGCGCGCGTCCTTCCACGACGACTTCATGGCGCGGAGCCGCTCGCGGACTTCCTCCGGTAGGAGCGCTGCTATGGCGGAGTTCACGCCCCAGAGTATACTCAAGTGCATGATGAACGGACCGCGGGTATTGCTCGGCGGCCTCGCCGCCGGCGTGCTTCTCGTCGCGACCGGTGTGGGGCTCGGGCATGGCGTGCTGGGACCCGAGTACGTTCGCGCCTTCGCTTCGCATCGCGCGCATCCGGTCAACGTGATCACCGTCCTCGAGAATACCTCGCTTCGCCTCGCATACGGCTTTCTTGCCGTCTTCCTCTACGCCGCCATCCGCCCGCGCTTCGGCGCGGGACCGCGCACGGCGGTCATCGCGGCGCTCGTGCTCTGGCTCACCGCGCTTCTTCCACGCAATCTGCTGCTCTCGGAGTTCGGGATCCTGAACGGACGGCAGCTAGCGTTGAGCCTCGCCTACAGCGCGGCCGAGGTCGTCCTCGCCACGCTTGTAGGCGCCGCGATCTATCGGGAGCGTTCCGCGATACCCGCTTCGAGGGGGGCGACGCCACGAGAGGGCGCGTCGGGATGAGGCCGAGCTGGAGATCGCTGCCGATCGTCCTGCTTCTTCTGTCTGGCGCCTGCGCCTCTTCGACCGAACAGCGCGCCGCGCTCGGTGCGCCCGACTCGCTGGGGCTTGTGCTCCTCGACTGCCAACTGAAATTCGACTTCTTCGTCGATTCACGTCAGTTCGACACGAGCCTCACGATCGGGTTCGATCGACTCCGGCAGCCGATCGCCGCTCAGAGCGCGCTCTACTCCAGCGTCGACGACCCTCAGCATCTGATCCCGGCCAAACCGAATCGGGACCTTCTCCTCCTGGGGCCGCTCCGCCCGGGGATGTACTACCTGGAGCGAGTAGGCGCGGATCGTGAATTCATCGAGTCCTCCAGGACCTATCGCTCCGAAGTCGTGCGCGATCCGGTGGCCTTCAAGCCCGGCAGCGTCGGTACGAGTCGAATCGCGTTCGTTGTGGAACCCGGAGGGGTGACCTATATCGGTCGAATGAAGGCCGCGTGCGAGCTTAGGCTTCCCGAGGAGTACGACGGCCGCCTTTCCGATACCATGATTCGCACGGCCTGGACCGCGGACGATCGGACCTGGAAAGTCACCTGGGACCGGGACGTTCAGAACGAGCTGGTGGCGTGGGAGAGAGTGATGGTCGGACTCAAGAAGACGGCTTGGCGGGAGCCGATCGCTAGACGGCTGGAATTCCTGCGCGCGCAGACGCCCTAGCGAACCGTCGGGACGATCGAGCGAATGTCGGTCACATTGCGGTCTGAGGGTTCGTATCCCAATCCATGAACCGAACCGTAGCGCGTCCCCTCATCGCAGTAGCGCTGATTCTGCTATCCATACTCATGCGGCCATCCTCCCCGCTGGCGGCTCCGGCGACGGCTCCGTCCGCCGCAAAGCACGCCGCGACAAGACCCCTGGCCAAAGCGGTATTCGCCGCCGGCTGTTTTTGGTGTGCGGAGGCTTCGTTCGAGGGGCTTCCCGGGGTGAAGGCAGTCGTCTCGGGATACGCGGGTGGAACCGAGCAGAACCCCACGTACGAGCAGGTTGGCTCGGGGCGCACGGGACACGCCGAGTCGGTGGAGATTACCTTCGACCCGAGCGTGATGTCCTACACGAGGCTCCTCGATGTTTTTTGGCACAACATCGATCCGACGCAAGCCAACGCGCAGTTCTGTGACCACGGGCGGCAATACCGGTCCGCGATCTTCACGGAGAACGAGTCGCAGCGACGGGCCGCCGTCGCGTCACGGAAACGCCTCGAGGCGTCGAACATTCTGAAGGCGCCCATCGTGACCGAGGTCACGCCGATCACGAAGTTCTGGCCGGCGGAGGCGTACCACCAGGACTACTACAAGACGAACCCGATTCCCTACCAAGCCTACCGCCTCGGCTGCGGGCGGGACCGCCGCCTGCACGAGCTCTGGGGCGACGCGGCCGGGAAGCACTAGTAGCGACTGCTCCACTCGGCGCCCCGGCACGAGGGGCTCCCCCAAACCTGCTACCGACGGACCACTCGTTGTCCCCGGCTCGGCGATCTACGCTTTCCGAGCCCAGACAGGAGTGTGCCGACATGCCGATTCCCGTTCCGACCTACGAGCCGCACAAAATCAAGACCGTCCGCCTCGTCTCGTTCCCCACCCCCGAGGAGCGGAAGCGCCATCTTGCGGCCGCCCACTTCAACACGTTCAATCTGACGCCCACGCAGGTGAATTTCGACCTCACGTCGTACGGCACCAGCGCCGTCACGCAGGAGCAGCACGCGGGCGAGATGGTGGGCGACGAGGCATACGCCGGGGCGCGGAATTTCGAGAACCTGGAGCGCGCCGTGAATCGCGTGCTCGGCCACACCTACGTCTGCCCGACGCACAACATCCTTGGCTGCCTGAAGCTGGTCGTCGCCACGATGGTTCCCGCGGGAGCCACCGTCGCGAGCAACTCGCAGTGGCTCGCCGACGTGCTGGCGCCTCGCTCGATTGCCGTGGCCGACGTTCGCTCGCAGGAGGAGGCCCTCTTCACGGGAAATGTGGATCTGGAACGCCTTCGCGGCGCGCTGGCCGGCGGAGCGATCGCGCTGATCGAACTTCAGGCGTTCGCCGACGGCATGCACCCCTTCAGCCTCGCGAATCTCAAGGCGGTCCGCGCGCTGGCCGACCAGCGCGGGATTCGTTTGGCGCTCGACGGCTCGCGGCTCATCGAGAACGCCTGGTACATCCAGCGCCACGAGCCGGGGATGTTGGACCGTCCCGTGGCGGATCTGGTGAAGCAGATGGTCAAGACGGCGCACGTTCTTCTCCTGGACGGAGCGCAGGATCCGAAAGGCGCGAACGGCGGCATCCTCACGACCGATCATCCGGGGGACCACGAGAAGTTCGTGAACGAGGTCGTAATCTACGAAGGCCTCCACACCTACGGCGGCATGTCGGGGAGAACCATGGAGGTCTTCGCGCGCGGCATCGAGGAAATGTGCGACGAAGCCGAGGTGCAGTGGGCCATGCATGAGAGCGAGCAGTTCACGGCGCGCCTCCGCGAAGCGGGCATTCCGCTGGAGCGTGGCTGTGACGGCGCCTATCTGGAAGCCGACAAATTCCTCCCCCACCTGAGCATCTTTCCGGCCCATGCGTTGGCGTGCGCGCTCTACCAGACGAGCGGAGCGCGAGCGTTGGTGCCGGGCATGGTGGGCCGGAATCATTATCTTCCGATCCAAGTCCCCCGCCTCGCCATGACGACGTGGCAGTTGAATCAGGTGGTGGAAGCGATCGTGAATCTCTGGAAGCAGCGCGACCTCATCGCGCCGCTCGAGTTGCAGACCGGCGGCGATTGGAACGACGAGCTCCGCTTCCGTTCGGTGTTCGCGGCGATCACGCCCTACGAATTCGACTGCTACCCGTTCGTCGTCCACACGGTGGAGCGGATTCCGACCACGACGGCCGAGCATCGGCACCGGGCGATCCGCGAGGCCGGCTACAACACCTTCCTCCTTCGCTCCGCCGACGTGACGATCGATCTTCTGACCGACTCCGGCACCTCCGCGATGAGCACCGACCAGTGGGCGGCGTACGAAGCGGCCCGTGCCACCGCCGCCACGAGCGACGCCTATGGCCGCTTCGTGGACGTGATTCGCGAAGCGTACGGGTACGAGCATGTGATTCCGACCCACCAGGGCCGCGCGGCCGAGCACATCTTGAGTCAGACGCGCATTCGCCCCGGACAGTGGGTACCGGGGAACATGTACTTCACCACCACGAAAGTGCATCAGGAACTGGCGGGCGGCATCTTCGTCGACGTGATCGTCGACGCGGCTCACGACCCGCAGAACGACTTCCCCTGGAAAGGCAATATCGACCTCGCCAAGTTGAAGGGAGTGATCGACGAGCACGGCGCCGCGAACGTGGCGTATGTCTCCTTCGAGCACTCCGTCAACATGGCCGGCGGCCAGCCGGTCAGCATGGACAACATGCGCGAGGTCTACGGCATGTGCAGCCCGCTCGGCGTGCCGGTCTTCTTCGACGCCACGCGCGCGGTGGAGAACGCCTATTTTATCCAGAAGCGCGATCCGCGCTACGGCCACGTCCACATCCGCGACATCCTGCGCGAGATGATGATGTACGGCGACGGCTGCACGGTCTCGGGGAAGAAGGATTTCCTCGTGAACATCGGCGGGCTACTGGCGTTCAAGGAGAATGCCGAGTGGAAGAAGGAAGCCGAAGCGATGCTCCGGGTCTACGAAGGCGGGCGCGCCGACGGCGGTCTCGCGGCGTCGGATCTGGCCGCTATGGCCCGGGGAGTGGAAGAGATGCTGGATGATCGCTACATTCGAACGCGCGTCGAGCAGTCGGCGTTTCTCGGCCGGCTCCTCTCGGATGCCGGCGTGCCGATCGTCCAACCCTCCGGCAGTCACGCCATCTTCATCGACGCGAAGCGCTTCCTACCGCACGTCGATCAAGACGAGTACCCCGCGCAGCGGCTGGCGGCTGAGATCTACCTGGAAACGGGTGTCCGGGTGATGGAGCGGGGGAATGTTTCCAAGGGACGCGACTCCAAATCGGGGAAGAACTACCGCCCGGCGCTCGAGTTGGTGCGGCTGACAATTCCTAGGCGGGTCTACACGAACGACCACATGCGCGCGGTGGCGGATGGCATCATCCGGGTTTGGAAGCGGCGGGATTCGATCCGCGGATTGGCGTTCGTCTACGAGCCGCCGATGCTCCGATTCTTCCAAGGGCGCTTCGCCCCGCTGGAAGAAGTGACGGCCGCGGTGGAGACGGCAACCGTCTAGGCGGCCACCCTAGCCGGCGGAACCATCCCCGCTCTGGGCGGGCCGTCGTCCGTGCGTGAGCGACGCTCTCAAGAAGTCGCGATTCAAGCGGGCGATATTCGAGACGCTGATCTCCTTCGGGCAGGACGTCTCACACTCGCCGTGATTCGTGCAGGCTCCGAAGCCCTCCGCGTCCATCTGCGCCACCATGCGGCGCACACGCTCTTCCCGCTCGGGCTGCCCCTGGGGCAGGAGCGCCAGGTGCGACACCTTCGCCGCCGTGAAGAGCATGGCCGAGGCGTTCGGGCAGGCGGCCACGCAGGCGCCGCAGCCAATGCAGGCGGCGGCGTCCATCGCGAGCTCAGCGTTTTCCTTCCGCACGGGTAGAGCATTCGCGTCCTGCGCGCTTCCGACGTTCGCGGAGATATAGCCTCCGGCCGCAATGATGCGATCGAACGCGCTCCGATCCACCACGAGATCGCGAAGCACCGGAAATGCGCCCGCTCGCCACGGCTCGATCGTGACCGATTCTCCGTCGCGGAACGACCGCATGTGCAACTGACAGGTGGTCGTGGCCTTTTTCGGTCCGTGCGGCGCCCCGTTGATCACGACCCCGCACATGCCGCAGATACCCTCGCGGCAGTCGTGGTCGAAGGCGATCGGGTCCTCCCCTTTCGCGGTCAGCCGCTCGTTCACGACGTCGAGCATTTCCAGGAACGACGTGTCGGGGCTGACATCGGAGGCCGGATAGGTGATGAACTTCCCCGGCTCCTTCGCGCTCTTCTGCCGCCAGACGTGGAGCGTCAGGTTCATTTGTAGCTCCGCTGGGCGAGGTGGATGTTCTCGAACGAGAGCGGCTCCTGATGCCGCGTCGGCTTCTTCCCGGCGTCCTGGTATTCCCAGACGGCGACGTGGCAGAACTTGTCGTCGTTCCGGAGCGCTTCACCTTCCTCGGTCTGATACTCCTCGCGGAAGTGGCCGCCGCACGACTCCTCGCGCTCCAAGGCGTCGAGGCAGATGAGCTCGGCCAGCTCCAGGAAGTCGGCCACGCGGCCCGCCTGCTCCAGCGCCTGATTGAATTCCATGCCGTCGCCGAGGACGTTCACGTTCTTCCAGAACTCCTCGCGTAGCGCGGGGATTTTCCGGAGCCCCTCCTCGAGGCCGGCGCGGTTCCGCGCCATGCCGCAGTGCTCCCACATCAAGGTCCCGAGTTCCCGGTGGAACGACATCACGGTTCGCGTCCCCGAAATCGCGAGGAGTTTCTTCGTCCGCTCCGCCACCTCTGCTTCGGCGCGCTTCACCTCGGGGTGGTCGGCGCCGATCTTCTCCAGTTTCGTCGAGGCGAGATAGTTTCCGATCGTGTAGGGAAGGACGAAGTAGCCGTCCCCGAGCCCCTGCATCAGGGCGCTCGCGCCGAGCCGGTTGGCGCCGTGATCCGAGAAGTTCGCTTCCCCGAGAACGTGGAGTCCCGGAATCGTGCTCATCAGGTTGTAGTCCACCCAGAGCCCGCCCATCGTGTAGTGAGTGGCCGGGTAGATCCGCATCGGAACCTTGTAGGGGTTCTCGTCGGTGATCCGCTCGTACATCTCGAAAAGGTTCCCGTACTTCTCGCGGATGGCATCCTCGCCGAGCCGCTTGATGGAGTCGGAGAAGTCGAGATAGACGCCGAGTCCACCCGGCCCGACGCCGCGTCCTTCGTCGCACGCCTGCTTGGCGGCGCGGGAGGCGATGTCGCGCGGCGCGAGATTTCCATAGGAGGGGTACTTCCGCTCCAGGTAATAGTCGCGCTCGTCCTCCGGAATCCGATCGGGCGGCCGCGTGTCGCCCTTCTTCTTCGGCACCCAGATGCGGCCGTCGTTCCGAAGCGACTCGCTCATCAACGTCAGCTTCGACTGATGGTCGCCGCTGACCGGAATGCAGGTCGGGTGAATCTGCGTGTAGCAGGGGTTCGCGAAGCCGGCGCCCTTCTTGTGAGCGCGCCAGATGGCCGTGGCGTTCGATCCCTTGGCGTTGGTCGATAGGAACATCACGTTCCCGTAGCCACCCGTCGCCAGGCAGACCGCGTCCGCCAGGTGCGACTCCACCTTCCCAGTGACCAGATTCCGCGTGATGATGCCGCGCGCGCGCCCGTCGATCACGATCAGCTCAAGCATCTCCTCGCGCGGTTGGAGCGTGACCGTCCCGACGTCAACCTGCCGCATCAGCGCCGAGTAGGCGCCGAGCAGGAGCTGCTGCCCCGTCTGGCCGCGCGCGTAGAAGGTGCGCGAGACCTGGGCGCCGCCGAAAGAGCGGTTCGCGAGGAGGCCGCCGTACTCGCGGGCGAAGGGAACACCGAGCGCCACGCAGTGATCGATGATCTTCACCGAGATCTCGGCCAGGCGGTGGACGTTCGACTCGCGGGCGCGGAAGTCGCCGCCCTTGATCGTGTCGTAGAAGAGACGATGGATGCTGTCGCCGTCGTTCTGGTAGCTCTTCGCCGCGTTGATGCCGCCCTGCGCGGCGATGGAGTGGGCGCGCCGTGGGCTGTCCTGGAAGCAGAAGGCGGTGACGTTGTAGCCGAGCTCGCCCAGGCTGGCGGCCGCCGAGGCGCCGGCAAGACCGGTGCCGACCACGATGACGTGGTATTTCCGCTTGTTAGCGGGATTCACCAGCTTCATTTCGAAGCGGTGTTTCTCCCACTTTTCAGCGAGCGGCCCCGAGGGGATGTTGGCGTTCAGTTCCATGGTCGCGATTCCCCGCTAGCGGATAAATCCAATGAGCACGGCGATCGGAAACGAGATATTCCCCAGGACGACCACGGCCGTGATCGTCACAGCGAACGCATGCCGGAGCGGATTCCACCGCGGATGCGAGAGTCCGAGCGTCTGAAGCATGCTCCAAACGCCGTGATGGAGGTGCAGCCCAAGGCAGAGCATCGCAAGAATATAGAACGCCGAAACCGGCACCACGCGGAAGCCGGAGACAAAGTTGTGATAGACGTCTCCCTCCACGAAGTTCGGATGGAGGTTGCCCGTCGTGAAATGAAGGAGGTGATAGATGATGAAGAGCGCAAGGATCGGCCCCGACCAGACCATCGTCCGAGAGGCGTAGGTCGACTCTTCCCAGCGCCGCTTGCGATATTCAACAGGGCGCGCTTTCCGATTTTCGACGGTGAGGGCGACCGCGGCCCAGATGTGGAGGATGACCGCGAGAAGCAGGACGCCGCGGGCGATCCAAAGTCCGGCGCCGTGGAGGAGTTCGCGGAGCCAGAGCCCGTAGGCGTTGAGGGACTCCGGCCCGACATAGGCTTGGAGGTTGCCGATCATGTGAACGACAACGAAGCCGAAGAGGATCAGGCCGGTGACTGCCATGACGGCTTTCTTGCCGACGGTTGCGTCGAGGAACGGTACCGCGCGGGGCATTCAATCTCCCGGGTCGTCCAAAGAGGCACGCGATTCGGCGAAGCGACGAATCAGCCACACATTCTACTGCGCCCGGCCGCCGGGAGCAAGTCGGAGCACCCCCCGCGTTAAGGCGTGGCGCGATTCGACCTAAGGATTAGCAGGCATGAAAACGCGCGGCCCCTTTGGGAGGTCGCGCGTTCGTTCGGCGCCTCGTTCCACCGGCAGCGGGCGGTTACCTGAGGATCGTGAACCGCCCCGTCTCGGTCAGCCCCGCGCCCTCGATCCGGTAGAAGTAGACGCCGGAGCGAAGCGCCCGACCCGACGCGTCTTTCCCGTCGATTCGTGCCTCCTGCGAGCCGGGGACCGTGGCTCTCGCGTTCCAAACCGAGCGAACCAGACGGCCGCTCACGTCGAAAAGCCGGATCGTGACGGCGCCGGGGGCCTTGGCGGTGAATCGAAGTGTGCCCTCGGGATTCAGCGGATTCGGCTCGACTCTAGCGGCAATCGCGCCGCTTCCCTTCCCGATAATGGGAATGGTGAATCGGGAACAGAAGCGGCGTCCATCCGTGAGACCACCTTCCAGACGAACGGGCACCTCCTGCTTGCCGCGAAGAAGCGAGAAGAGCGCGGAGGCATCGGACATCGCGAAGCAGGCCGGATATTCAGGCACATCGTTCTTGTCCGAATCGCCGATGACCGCCGATTTCGCCATGGTCGCCGAGATCTCCGAAACGCTCCCCGTGCCCATGGAGACGAGTCGGAGGGTAGTCGGATCGATATCACCCGGCGTGAACCCGCCGTCGAGCGCCTCAAGGCGAACGCACATCGTCCCCGACGACTGCGCCGCCGGAATCGCGCGCTGGGACTGCGAGGTGAAAGCGCGCGCCAGTGCTTGGGGGGTTGATGGCGTGTTGTTTAAGACAGTGGTGAGGCCCCCCGCTGTGACGACATCGGGGCGGCCATCTGCATTCAGATCCGCGAACAAGACATCGGTAGAACCTATTCCCGCTGCGATTGGTGCCGATAGTGCAAACGCTCCTGAACCGGTCCCGAGCAGGACCTGAAAACTTGACGCTTCGAGTGCGACCAGCAAATCGAGATGACCATCGCCGTTCCAATCTCCCGACACGGCCTCGTACCCATACGGGCTGGACGCACCCTGAAGAGCCGCGTCGAATCCACCAGCTGAATTTCCTGTCAGGATTACGAGGGAACCAGTCGTGTACGACCTCGTGGCGGCGATGTCGAGAATACCGTCCTCATTCCAATCCCCCGTCACGAGGCCGTATCCGGAGCCACCGGGCCAAATCGAGCGCTCTGATCCGAAGGTTCCATCACCGAATCCGTAGAACACGCGCACATCTCGAGCCTGCGAAAGGATGAGATCGAGTCGCCCGTCGCGATCAAGATCTCCGATCGCGAGGTCGAACTCGGCTTCTCCAGAGATCACTTTGTGAATGGGGCCGGGGAGTTGGCCGGAGGCGCCCATGAGTACGGCAATCTCTGTGCTCAACCCGCACGCAACTAGGTCCGCGACGCCATCGGAGTTCAGATCGCCTGCCCGAATTTCGTTGAGGCTATGAATCTCGTCGTAGGCCGTGGCTTCGCTGAATGTCCCGTCACCGTGCCCCCAATAGAGGAGGAGAGGCGCTCCAACAAAGGATCCGATTGCCAGATCCGCGTGTCCGTCGCCATTCCAGTCGGCGCTTTCGGCCACCCAGTACAAATCTCCCACCTGTCGCTCCCAAGCGAGTGCGAGACTACCGGCCCCATCTCCTAGAAACACGGCGACTCGGGAAGGACCACTTTCATTTACGCTCGCGACATCTACCTTGCCGTCCTCGTTGAAGTCGGCCGAGGCGAGGCCTGAAGGATTGGCTCCGAACTGCCTCACCATCGGCGAGGGGGGTGCGGAACCCGGCAAGACATCCAGGTGGACCTGGAGGCGGGCCTCCCCATCACGCGATACCGCTCCGATCTCCAAGTTGTAACTGCCCGCATCGCATATCCCCGGACGGAGCCATATGCGCCCCGCGGTCGAGGAGGGGCCGCTACCGTAGCTGGCAAGTTCCGCGAAGTCAGGGCCCGAAACGATTCGGAACGTAGCCGGATCGCCGTCGGAGTCCGTGGCCACGAGAGGAAGCGACGCGACGGTTCCGACGACGACTCGAACGGGCGCTACCGCGCGAAGCGCCGGGGCATGGTCCGACCCGGTCTGTATCTCGATGTGGAGCAGGGTGGTCGAAGTGTGAAAACCGTCGGAGGCGGAGACGGTGACATCATGCGAACCTGCGTCGCCACGAAGCGGGAACGCATGAACACGGAGGGCCGAGTTGCCGGGGCTCGACGTGAGTCGGGCAACTCTCACAAACCCGGGGGCGCCTCCGACGGAGAGCGTGAGCAGGTCGCCGTTCGCATCCGTCGCGGCGAAATCCGCCGAGCCGGGCTCACCTGTCCTCACGACGAGACTGGCGGGCCCGGAAACCAGGGGAGCATCGCCGGCACCGCCGCCGGCGGAATAGCCGAGTCCATCCGCGTCGAACCAGTCACTTCCAAGCTTTTGTGTATTGTCATAGTCGTTACCCTCGCACCGCGAGCCGAACGAGGTCAGCGAGTAGGCGAAGATCGTAGGCGCGCTCGGAACGATCTCGATCGACGGGGAACCCGACGCGACAGTGATTTCGATCTGCGCCAGCAAGTAGTCCCCGGGCGCCATCAAGGTTCCGGCATAGCCGATGTAGTACTCCTGGGCATTTCCCTGATTCCCGAATTTAGTCCCCATCGTGACCATGAGGTTGGTCGCGTTCGAAAAGACTACGCTTCCACCGACGGCTCGAAGGGATGCTTCATAGGAGTTGATGGTGTACTCCGCGCCTGAGGGGCAAATCGCGTCGGAGCCGTCCCGTCGTTTGTTCGTGCGAAGGTAGATCTTTGCCTGCGTCGTCCCGGTCGCGGTGATCACGTCCGCGGCGGTGTGCACACCGTCACCGTTCGAGTCGAGGTACATGTACTGCGCCTGGACCGGAACTGCGGTGAGCAGTGGCCCGATAACGACGGCAGCGACGACGAGATGAGCAGGGAGTGACGAGGCTGAGAAACGGAAGTTCGCGAAACGCCGGAGATATTTTGTGGGCAGCATGGTGCTGAGACCCCTTTCCCATCTTGTAGGGCGCGTGTGGGCGGAGGTGTCCAGCAGCGCCCTGGACACTCGACGGGAAACCCCGGGGGGGAGGGATGGGTCCCGTCAGAGGTGAACGGAGAAGTTGGGCAATCCGAACTTGATGCCGCTACAAAGGTAGGCCCGCCGCTCGCCCAAAAGCAATGGTCCTTCGGCGGAACCGGCTGGAGCCCCTTGCCTTGCAGCGGGATCGGTCGGGAGCCTCTGGGGCTACTCGCCAGGAACCACGATCGTGTAGATCCACCACCGCGCCCGCTCCGACCCCTTCGACCTCGCCTTCCGCTCGAAGTAGATCTTCATCTCGGAGCCGTCGTCGGTGCGGACGTGAAACCAGTGCTTTCGGAGGTAGTGCTCCGGCATGGAGGTCGATCCGGAGGTGTACTGCTTCCACGATTCGAGAATGGTCTCGATTCGATACTCCCGTTCGCGCCACCGGAAGCGGGCGGGAAGGATCGGCTCCCCGGCTTGAAACGGGAATTCGGCCGTCTCGTCCATCAACGGCTCGATCGACTCGCTGATCAGAGACTCCTTCACGAGCGGCGTCTCCTCACCTCAACGGCGCGAGTCGCAACATGAGCGCCTGCTGCGCCACCACGTCCGCCGCTCGGGCGACCAACGCGTCGAGATCGTCCGCCACGGAGATGTGGCGTCCCGACAGCGCATCGCCATCGCCGCTCGCCAATCGAAGAACCAATCGCGTCGATGCCTCCGGTGGAAAGTCCTTCCCC
>JANMQV010000135.1:0-2254 GCA_031370645.1 Candidatus Eiseniibacteriota bacterium
GCCGACCTCCGCGATTCTCCCCCTCGTTCTCGGATGGACCGGGAAGATGACCGGGATGCGCGCCGAGAGCGTCTCCAGCGCGCCAACGATTTGGAGAAGGCCCTCCGGCTGGTCCACGTTGCTCGGCCGGTGAAGCGTGACCAAGGCGTACTTCCCCTCTTCGAGTCCGAACCGCGCCGCGGCATGGCGTGCGCGCGCCGCCGGCAGGTGAAGCCGAAGCGTGTCGATCATCGGATTCCCGACGAGGTGCACTTTCGATTTTGGGATCCCCTCCGCCACGAGGTTGTCGATGGCATCGGGCGACGTGGCGAAGAAGAGGTCCGTCACCGCGTCGGTGACCAACCGGTTGATCTCCTCGGGCATCGTGCGGTCCCGGCTCCGGAGCCCCGCTTCCACGTGGGCGACCTCGATTCCCCGCTTCACCGCGACGAGACTGCAGGCGAGGGTCGAGTTGACGTCGCCCACGACGAGAACCATGCGAGGCTTCCGCTCTTCCAACACTTCGTCGAAGCGCGTCATGATTCGCGCTGTCTGCCGCGCGTGGCTGTCGCTTCCCACTTCGAGATCCTTGTCGGGCTTCGGAAGATTGAGTTCGCCGAAGAAGACGCGCGACATCTCTTCGTCGTAGTGCTGCCCCGTGTGCACGAGGTAGGCGCGCAACTCGGGATAGGCCCGGAGTCCGTGAAGGATCGGCGCCATCTTCATGAAGTTCGGTCGCGCCCCGACGACGCAGACGATTTCCCTGATCACGAGCTCACGGCCTTCCCCCTAGCGATAGCCCCGCGGCGAGCCCGAAGGCCGTGGCGACCGCGGAGACGAATACGTTTCTTCCGAAATGGCCCAGCCCGCGGCCGAGCGATGAATTCGCGATGAGACTCTCGAGGAGCGCGGCGCCAAAACCCGCGGTCGCCGCGAGAGCACCCGTACCGATACCGTGAATCAAGCCCGAAGCGATCGCCGCCGCGGCCACGGCGGCGCTGCCGAGCGCGGTCGCAGCGAGTCCGATGACGCTCACGGCTCCCGCGGATCCATGCGGGACCCTCACCGGGCGCACGCCATGAAACGCGTAGGCGGCGCCTCCCCCAAGCGGTCCGACCTCTGTTCCAGCCGTATCGGCGAGGGCGCCGGCCAGTCCCGCGACGAAGGCGATCGCGAGCCCGCTACCGTGCCCCGTCAATCCGGCCGTGGTCGCCACGAGCGCGGGAATCGCCAGTTTCGCGGCCACGTGCCCGACACCCCGCTTCCCCTCGTTCGGTTCCGCCGCGCCCATCGCGCGTTTTCGGGCACTTCGCCACTTCGTGAGGAAGCCGCCTCCGAGAACGAAGAGCGCCAGCGGCGCCAAGGCACCGGGCCCCAACCCGAGAATCGATGCCGCCGCCACCGCCATTCCCGCAACCGCGGCACCGACGGAGCCCTGCTTCGTGATCGCGACCAGGGCGGCGCCGCACGCCGCCATGCCGAGAGCCTGAATGGTCGTGGTCGGACCCATCGCTCGTCAGACCAAGAAGTGATACGCCGCCGCCACCGCGACGGGAATCGTGAGGTTGTCCCACCCGGACGGCGTGATCGCTTCGACCGCGGCGCCGATGAGTCCGCATCCGATCCCCGCTCGCCACGTGAGCGTCCAACCGGGGTGGCTCGAAGCAACGAACGCCGCGCCGAACGCCGCGACGAGGAGAAACGCGAGCGATCCCTCGAGCGACCGTCCGTGACCGAACCGGTGATATTTCCGCTGACCGAGCCGCGTCCCCACCAACTCCGCCGCGGGATCCGCGAAGGCCAAGGCGCTCAACCCCGCCAGAATGGCGGGCCGGGCGCCCGACTCCCAAAAGAGTGCGTACACCAGAATGACGCCCGCCGGAAACGTCCACAGACCCTTCGCGCGGTCCGGCGTTCCCTGGATCGCGCGGAAGAGCGGCTGCGCCTGAGGCGACGCGTTCACGATCAGGAAGAGAGCCGGCGGCACGATCGCCCACGCGAGAGCATGGAAGTAGGGCGTGACGAAAAGCGTCCACGCTCCGACCGCGACGTGGAGGCCCTTTCGAATGCTTGCCGGGGAGACTCCGCGCCAGCGAGAGAGCGCGAATGCGGCTAGGACGAACGCGGAAACGGCGAGGAGCGAAATGGCCACGACCACGACATCCTTGTACGCAGGCGCCACGGGTCGACCTTACCGACCCCTTTCGGGGACGTCAATCGGATGATTACAGGTCATCGGCGGAGTCCGCCAGTCGCGAGGCGCGAGACCGGACTG
>JANMQV010000137.1:0-1513 GCA_031370645.1 Candidatus Eiseniibacteriota bacterium
TTTGCCTTGTGCCCCTGTGTGCTCCCGCGACCGCCTCGACTTTGTGAGCCCCTTCGAATCATGGTTGTTGTCCCTTCTCGATATTCTATCCGCGTTGCCAGGGTTGCGGTAAGCGCCACTGCCCGTGGAGTGTCCCCATTCTTCGGACCAGCGGTTATGACAGTCTCCCCAACGTGTTGGGGTGAACTTCGATCTCACTTCTGTTGAACTCGACGTCGTGGGAAGCCCTCAGAGCCACGATCACTCCTCGCCCCATGCTTCGGGATACCCCGTTGCGAGCCTCCGCGCCGATCTCCGAGGGCGTCCAGTAACCGAGGCTGCTGTGCGGTCGCTCCTCGTTGTACTCGCGGCGCCACTGCTCAATGATGATCTTCGCCTCACGGAGATTCGAAAACCACTCCGCATCCAACTTCTCGCCGCGGAACGTCCCGTTGAAACTCTCCACGCTGCCGTTCTGCCACGGCTTCCCCGGCGCGATCGTCGCCGTCTCGCTGTGGTTCATCATCGCCCAGATCTTCAGCGCCCTGGCGATGAACTCCGGGCCATTGTCGCTTCTCAAGACAGCGGGCGCCCCGTGCTTCTCGAACAACCCCTCGAGCACCGAGATCACCCGCGATGCGTTGATCGAACTTGCCACCTCGATCGCCAAACACTCCCGCGTCCACTCATCCACCACGGTCAACGCCTTCAGCTTCTGGCCGTTGGAGCACATGTCGTGGACGAAATCGTAGGCCCACACCTGATTCGGCCCCGTCGGCGTGAGCACCCTTGGGATCCCCGTGCGGATCTTCCGACGTCTCCTTCTTCGAACACAGAGCCCCAGCGCTCTCCACACCCGACGCACCCGCTTGCGGTTCACGCGTCGTCCCTCGCGCCGCAGAAGCGCCCAGGCGAAGCGATGTCCGTATCGCGGATGGCGCTCCGAGATCTTCTCCAGCACCGATCCCAACTCCGCATCTCTCGCCGGCATCCGGCTCTCGTAGCGAAGCGCCGACCGACTCACCTGAAGCAGCGCACAGGCTTGGCGGACTGACGCACCCGATCCCACAGCGTAGTCCACTTGATCGCGGCGAGCCTGCGCGCTCACCATTTTTTTGCGTTGATGTCCTTCAGGATGTCGATGTCCAGCGCCAACTGGGCCACCAGCTTCTTCAACCGGGCGTTCTCGTGCTGAAGCTGCCTCAGCTCCGTCGCCTGGCTCGGCGTCAGGCCGCCGAACCGCTTCCGCCAGCGAAACAGCGTCGTCTGGGTGATGCCGTGCTTCTTCGCCACCTGGCCGACCGTGGCCCCCTCGTGCTCCGACTCACGCACGATCGCCACGATCTGCTCCTCGCTGAACCGGCTCTTTCGCATGCAGGACCCTCCTGGGACCAGGATATCCTGCCATAATTCGTGGCCCTAGGAACGGGGGGCACTCCAGATGCCGCGGCCGCAAATTTTATCGCGATCCGGTACGTAGTCTGCGTCGTGACTCAGAATCGAATGGAGAGTTGCGCCGCTAGCACGTCAGTTC
>JANMQV010000150.1:0-10056 GCA_031370645.1 Candidatus Eiseniibacteriota bacterium
CGGGGTCGCTTCCGAATTTGAAGATCACGCCCGCGTTCGGCTTCAGGTTCTTCACGTTTGCCGCGAGCACGCTGGTGACCTCCGCCTCGGATAGCGCGGGGGTCTTAAGATATTCGACCACGGGATAAAGGACGCTGCCGAGCCAACCGACCGCGCCGATTCCAAGCAGGGTGTCGAGAAACGAACGGCGGTTCATTCCCTTCTTGGGTGCGGACTCCATGCGGTGCTCCCGAGGGTGATCGCTCGCACGGACCTCCGCCCTCAGGGGCCGGTCCGACATGCGTTCCGATACGAAGTCTGCCCGAGGAGCGCGGGAGACGGAAGGTATGCTTTGGGCGTAGCTTAGGCGGGACGCTCAAATCAAAGGGGCCACCCGGTTTGGAGTCGGGCGACCCCGCGAAACCTCGGAAGAATTATCGGCGCCTAGCGCCTTGTGGCTGTAAGACGAGCGGGTTTCGAGCGACGAACAGACCGACCTGAAGCCGGTCTTGGAGACCCAACTTGTCGAGGATGTGGCCGACATGTTTCTTCACCGTCGGCTCGCTGATGCCGAGGGCCTGCGCGATTTCTTTGTTCGAACGCCCGATGGAGATCAATTCCGCGACGTCGAGCTCGCGCGAGGATAGCGCGTGCGAATGCGCCTCCTGGTGCGGCGAAAGTGCGTGTCGCATGATCGCGCTCGCCGTGCCCGCCTCATACCAGGCGTTCCCCGAGGAGACCGTACGGATGGCGTGAAAGAAGACTTCTGGCTCGGCGCTTCGGCGAATGGTTCCCGAGGCTCCCTCGGCGACGGCGATCTGAAGGCAGTCGGTTCCCTGGGAGCAGAGCGGCTGTATCGGGGCCCCGCCGGCGAGTGCGATGTCGCGGCCTGGCCTCGGAGGGTTGAGAACGATGCACTCGCCTTCTCCCCGTTCGGCCATGGCGAGAATCGGCGTCAAAGGGGACGCGGCGTGGATATCCACGATCGGGGTGCGGCCCGCACCCGTTCCGATCCGAAGCGCGATGAGCAAGATCGCCGGCTTCAGGGTGGCGCACAGTTCGGCCGCACGCTCCGAAGTCTCCGCCTCCCCCACCACGTCGAAGTCGGGCTGGGTCGCCAGAAGTGACACGAGCGAACGGCGATCGAGAGGGAGCTTGTCGGCAACGACGATTCGGATGACAGCCGGCGACACGATGCCGGCCCGACCAGGCGCGGCCTTGGCGGCGATCTTCTTCTTCGGTGCGACTTTCCGCGGAGCGGCCTTTCGGCCACGCGACGTTTTGGCGGGAGAAGTTTTCTTGGCGGAGCGAGCGGTCGGCTTCCGCGCGGTCGACTTTCGACCCGCCTTGCTCGACGGCTTCTTGGTGGTACGAGCCACGTTAGACCTCGACGGGTTTGCGATGTGCGCGGAACGACTCCCCTGTCGTTCCGGGGCGCCTAGATTACCCCCTAGCGTACTCCCTGGGCCCGGGGGGCATCAAGGGCGCTTCCCGCTCCTCTGGACGAGAGTCACACCGGCGAGAACCACCACTCCGCCGACCAACGCACTCCACCCAACCGTTTCGCCCAGAATCGGTACCGCCGCTGCGACCGTCACGAGAGGCTCGAGGTAGAGAAATGAGGCCACTCGCGAGGTTTCAATTCGCTCGAGCGCGCTGTACCAAAACCAGTAGGCGAGGCCCGAGCAGCCAAGGCCGAGGAACAGCATCGCACCCCAGCCGTTCGCCGAAACGTGCGCGAATTCCCGCCACCCGCTCCTACCGAGGAACACGAGGCCCAGGAGGAGCCATCCGGCGAGCATTGCGCCCGCAATCGCGCGGTGGCTTCCCAGGGTTCGGATCACCCCCTGCCCGAAGACCGTGTAGACCGCCCAATTGAGCGTACTGACAAGGATGAGGAAATCCCCGCGAGTCGATGGCAGGGCCAGGAGCCCCGCTTCGAATCGCCCTCGAGTCACGACGATCGCCGCGCCGAGGAATCCGAGCGCGAGGCCGGCGAGCTTTCCGGGACCGAACCGCTCCCGAAGAAAGATACCTGCCAAAAGGGCCGACCAGATCGGGGTGATTCCGATCAGCCACCCGGTTCGCACGGCCGTCGTCATCGTTAGGGCGTACGACTGGATCAATTGATGAATGAAAATCCCGATGAACCCCATGAGCGCCAGCATGGGCCAGCTCGATCGAGGAGGAAGAAGCGGCATGCGCCGCACGGCGAGAATCACGTGGAGGAGCACGACGCCGAGGGTGAAGCGCGTGAAGATGAGGGTGGTCGGCGAGACTTCACGGAGCGCGAGGCGCGTCGCGACGAAGGAGAGTCCCCAGAAGACGATCGCGAGGAAGGCTTGGAGGCGCGGGGCCATCCCGCGCGAGAGTAGGCGAACCGCGCCTCCGCGCCAACCGGGAAGTCTCACCTCAGCGAATGACGATGAACCTCCCGAGATCTCGGCCCAATTCGGTCTCCACCGAGAAGAGATAGACGCCGCTCACGATTCGCTGCCCGTTTCGCGAAATGAGATTCCAGGAGATCGACCCCGCGCCGCTCGCCACGGGGTCCTTCCCGTACTGGAGATCCTCGGGAGGAGAGCCGCGAAACGGAATCGTTCGCACGAGGTCGCCGGCCAGCGAGAAGATTCGGATCGTCCCTTTCGTGCGCGGCAGATTCATGAACGTCACCTTTGTCCCGGAAGGGTCCTCGGCGCGTGGAACGAGGTCCCACTCGGCGTCTGCCTTGTACGGATTGGGGACGACGTAGACGTGGCGTTGATTATCGGTCGCGTCGCCGCGCGGATAGACGACCTGGCTGTTTTGGGCGGTCGGATTCGAACTCAGGAGCACATCTTTGTCCGGCGTCGCGCCAGGGACGATCGAGAGCGGCACGATCGAATAGAAGTAGGGAAATCCGTTCAGCACGTTGGGATCGACGAAGCTGTACCGGCCCACCGCGAAGAGACTGTCGGTCTCCTCGTAGGTGGAGTCGCGCATGACATCGCGTGTTTCCTTGTTCCACGCCACGTGTATTCGCTTCGTCAAGACGATCGGCGCACTCGGATCGACCAATTCACCGAGGACGCGGGCCGGTGTCCCGGCGGGATCGAGGCGCCACTCGCCGAGAAGCGACCAGAGATCGCGCCCCGGACTGTTCGACCCCAGCGGGCGCTTCCACCCGGCAGCCTTGTAGATTCGGTAGCCTACGAATTCTTTGAGATTCCCGCGCTGCCCGTCGCGAATCATCTCCGCGAAGTTGTTCCACTTCAGCGTGACGCGGCGATCTCCCGGAAAGAACCAGGCGGAGACGTTGGTCGAATCGCGGCCCGTCCGATAGTTGGCGAGGAAGTCTTCCGGCTCGGCGCTTCCATCCTTGCCTACATAGATGGGAGCCGGGAGCGGTGCGGTGGCAATCCAATGGACCAGCCGCTCCTTCCCCTCCTGGCCCGTCTCAGGATTGCAGTCGAAATCGACGTAAACGCAGGCGTTCCCCACCGGGAGCGACAACGTATCGGCGCTCGCGCAGTGGGTGCCCGGCGGGTCCCCCGGCATGGCGGGCGGGTCGTAGCAGAGAAAGCGCCCCTGTTGCTGAACGCAATCGAGTTCCGCGATCCATGGAGGGACGCCCTCGAACTCCGGATAGGTAATCGCCGACGGGATGGTCGTATGAAAACGGAGACGGCAAACGGACGATTCGGGGATCTGATAGACGAACGAGATGGCGGTCGGGGAGCGGAGGCAGGTTTCCTTTCCGCACTGGCCGGTGTAGGGATTGCCGTCGAGATCGGTGTAGACGCCGTCGAAGACCTGTTGGGTTGCGATGGCGTTTTCGATCAGAGTGCCGCCGGCGCCGATCGTGTTCCCTTCCCCGAGTCCAAGTCCCATGACCCAGGCGATCGAGATCGTGAGTGTCGACTCGGGCAGGAGCGAGGCGAACGGGCCGGTGGCCATGAGAACGCGATAGTCGAGCGCGCGGGTCGAGCGGGGTTCCCTTCCGTAACCGCCCGCATCGAACGGGGAGCCCGGATCAAGCATCGGATCGGTCATCAATTGATAGCGCTGCTCGTCGGTCCGCGGGTCCCCTCCCGCGGCATACGAGGCCTCGCCCGAGAAGAATTTGAACGAGGTGATGCCGACCCGGCTTGGAGCCGTGCGGCCGCTCGGATCGGTCGTGTGATTCAGGAACATGCAGCCGATGTATCCGGGAGCGTCGCCGTTTTTCCGCTCCTCGGTCTTCTCCGGGTCGTCCGGGTTGTCGTACATGTAAGCCATCTGGAGCGCGCGCTTGATGGGCGCCCCCGTCGGGCCCGCGTATTCAATGACGCGGTTCACCATGCCGACCTGGTCGTCCTGCCAGAACTCGTCGAACGTGTGGCTCCCGCAATCCATGTCCGCAAAGATCGCCACCATCACCTTCCGGAGCGTTCGCCCCGAAATGTTGGTGATCTGGTAGTCCATCCCCACGAAGTCGTTCTGGCCGGGCGACGCCCACGCGTAGGAGGTCTGGCGCACGCGAAGACCGAGCGGCACGTGCTCGGGCTGCTGTTGGCGAACCTGCGCGATATCGTCGAAGTATTCGCAGGCAAACATCTGCTGGCCGATGGCGCCATAGTCCTCGTCGCAGAGCCCGTCCAGGTCGTCGTCGATGCCGTTCGGGAAGTCCTCGTCCACGAGCCCGTCGCCGTCGTCGTCGGGATCGACGCTGGCCGAGATGATTCGCTTGCCGTTCGGGATCCCCTCGTACGACTCCCGGATGTCGGCCACCTGTTCGAGCGGCACGGGAGCGCACGCGTGGTCCGGGGTGATCTCGGGGGAGAACTCGCGCGCGCGTCCAGAAGCCGTGGAGACGTGCGGAATTCCGCTCGGGTCGATGGCGCCGACCCAAAGCCCGGCCGAATAGAGGTACTCGAAGCCCGATCCGGCCGGCCACTCGGCCCCAGGGACCGTGCTGATCTCCCCGTAGTCGGGATTCCCGGTTTCGCCGAGATTTCCGACCATCAATTGCAGGCGACCGGCTGTGTGGACGAATTTTCCGTCCTGCCGAAGTGTGCGTTGCGGGAGTCGGGAATCGGGGTTCGGGGCGTCGGGTGGGCTGTAGGCGCTGGTCGAGAGCTGAAGCGCGACCGCCACAAGCAGGGTCGCGATTCGTCGTGTTCCGGTTTTGATGCCAGATAGGATGCGGATCGAAAAGATCGAGCCCATCGGGGATGGTCCTCCGCTCGGTCATTCGGCGCCGGCAAGGCGCGACTAGGTCCGGGGACGGAGGGGGCTCGTGGGGGACGCGATGCGACGTGGCTTGGGTCGACGACTCTTGCGGAGGGGACCAGGGGGGGCGCACGGAGGCAGACAAACTTCCCTGCCCCTGAGATAACAACGATAGCGGAATCGGCCCGGCGCGCAAGGGGGCACCCCTCTCCGGAGGCAATATTCCCAACCAAAGGGAGCGCGGGGGGGGTCCCAACCGCGTGGGGCCGGCCGAGGAAACCAGATGTCGCCGCGGCGCGTACCAGGAAGGTCCCCGCCCCTTTCTCGGAGGTCCGATGAACAAGCGAGTCGCACTGCTGGCCTGCTGCATGTTGGCCCTCGGCGCCCCGCCGCGCGCCGCGGGGGCCGCCCCCGATTCCCTCCTGGCGACAGTTCCCTCGATCGGGGCAGCCCGTTTCGATGGCTCGATTCGCGTCGACGGCCACCTGGACGAGCCGGCCTGGCGGCAGGCCATCCCGACGACCCGCTTCACCCAGCGTGATCCACAGGAAGGTGCGGCAATCTCCGAGAGCACCGAAGTCAGGGTCCTGATCGGTGACGAATCGCTCTTCATCGGAGCCCGCATGTACGACCGCGAGCCGGGAAAGATCCGCGCGCGACTCGTCCGCCGCGACGAAGATCTCGACAGCGACTTCTTCGTCGTGTTCCTGGACGGCTATCACGACCTCGTCAACGCGGTCCTCTTCCGGGTCAACCCGCTCGGTTGCGTGAACGACGCGGTCGTGGACGTGAGCGGAAATCAGGACACCTCGTGGGATCCCGTCTGGCATGCGCACTGTTCCATCGATTCTCAGGGCTGGGTCGCCGAGATCGAGATTCCCCTCTCGCAACTCCACTACAACCGCGGCGGCGACGGCGTTTGGGGCGTTCAGTTCCGCCGCTGGATCTACCGAAAGCAGGAACTGGCCGAGTTCTCGTTCGTGCCGAAGAGCCAGCAGTACTCGGTGGCCCGCTACGGCCGCTTGACGGGAATGACCGACATCGCAACACCGCGGCATCTCGAATTGCTGCCGTTCAGCCGAGTCCGCTCGGAATATCGGCGGGTCCCCGGGACCGATCCCTTCCGCGACGGCGCCGATCAGTTCCCCGCCGCTGGGATCGACGTGAAATACGGCATGACGAGCAACCTGACGCTGAACGCCAGCGTGAATCCCGACTTCGGCGAGGTCGAGGTCGACCCGGCTGTCGTGAACCTATCGGCATTCGAGACGTTTTACCCCGAGCGGCGACCGTTCTTCGTCGAGGGCGCGGAGATCTTCAACTTCGGCCACAACAACTCCTTTAACAACTTCAATTCGACGATTCCCTTCCACGCGCGAAGGATCGGCCGGCCGCCGCACCTCACACCGGGCGGCCCCAACGTCGTCTATACCGACGTTCCAGAGCGAACGACCATCACCGCGGCCGGCAAACTGACCGGAAAAACCGCGAACGGCTGGACGATCGGAATCCTCGACGCGCTCACGCCGACGGAACAGGCTGACTACAGCGACACGCTCGGCGCGATGCATCAGTCGCCCGCCGAACCGCGCACGAACTTCTTCGTCGGCCGGGCTCGACGCGACCTCCGTCATGGCGACACGATCGTGGGCGGCATGATCACCTCCGTGAACCGCGACGACGTCGACGCGGACCTCACCTCGATACTTCGCCGCGACGCGCTCGCGGGTGGGCTCGACCTGAATCACTACTGGGCGGGACGCGCGTGGTCGCTCGACGCGAACATCCTCGCGAGTCGCATTCGTGGAAGCACCGACGCCATCGCCACCGCGCAGCAATCGAGCGCGCGCTACTTCCAGCGCCCCGACGCCGAACACCTCACATTCGATCCGACACGGACCTCGCTCAGCGGAGTCGCCGGGCTCGTGTCGCTCAACAAGACCGCCGGGAAGCATGGACGCGGGAGCCTGACCTACCAGGATTGGAGCCCCGGCTTCGAGATCAACGACCTTGGATTCCAGAACGCCGCCGACAGCCGCGGCATTTCCTCGCTCGCGATGTATACGGAGAACACGCCGGGGAAGATCTTCCGCACCTACACGATCTTCACGTTCTCGAACTTTTCGTGGAATTACGACGGCGACCAGACCTTCAACGCCCATGCGCTCCACCTTGAGGGGCAGATCAAGAACTACTGGTCGGGGTATGTGCGCGGCACGTGGTACCCGGGGAGCATGGATGACCGCCTGACGCGAGGCGGCCCGTTGAGCCGCTTCCCCGCGGGCGGGAACCTCACCGCCAGGGTCGACTCCGACAGCCGGAAGTCGATCACGTACGGTGGAACCGGCACCACCGCATGGGACGAAGCCGGCGGAATCATTCACGCGGTCAGTCCCTATCTCTCGATCCGCCCGATGTCGGCGCTTCGCATCACGTTCGAGCCGGGACTTCGCTGGAGCCGCGACAACGCGCAGTACATCCAGAGGGTCGACGATCCGCTAGCCACCGCGACGTACGGCGATCGCTACGTCTTCGCCACGCTTGACCAGACGACGCTCAACCTCGACACGAGAATCGACTGGACCTTCTCGCCGCGACTCTCGCTTCAGTGCTACATACAGCCGCTGATCGTGACGGGCGACTATTTCGACATGAAGGAGCTCCGGCGCTCGAGCACGTATGACTTCGACGTCTACGGCAAGCACCGAGGCACGATCGCTCCCGACAGCCTCGGAGGGTTTCGGGTCGATCCGGACGGCGCGGGCCCTGCGATGGACTTCAACGTCCCGCCTCAGAACTTCAATTTCCGGTCGCTACTCGGAAACGCGATTCTGCGCTGGGAATATCGCTCCGGTTCGGCGCTCTTCCTGGTCTGGCAGCAGCACCGCGAGGCGGTGGAGGACGTCGGCGACTTCCGCTTCTCGCGCGATTTGAAGGGCGTCTTCAAGGCGCCGACCGAGAACGTGCTCGCGCTGAAATTGACGTACTGGCTGGGGGTGTAGGGGCCCTACGTGACGATGCGGCCGCCGAAGGCCACCCGATCGAGGCCCGGCGGCTCGTAGATGAGGTGGATGTCGTTCGCGCTTCGACCGCACGCGCCGGCGATGGCGGTCGTGAGTGCGGCCACCTCAGCGGCAAGCGCGGCGCCCTGCGGTGGCGATTTCTCGAGGATCGTCACGAAGACCGGCGCGGCGTCGGCTGGGGTACCGCCGTTCTCGGCGTAGTTGGCGGAAGCGATCGTGGAGATGCGGACCCACACGCTTCGGGGAGGGGCGCCGAGCGCGTGCGCCGCGGCGTCAGCGATTCGCTGAGCCAGATCAGGCTGGCGAGACCAACCAGGCGACTCCACGATTTCGACTTCGAGAATCGGCACGAGAGTCCTCCGCGCACCGGAGAGGGGTCGAAGATGTGGGCCCTGTTGGACTCGAACCAACGACTCTCTGCTTAAAAGGCAGATGCTCTACCACCTGAGCTAAGGGCCCATCTTTTGACGGGACCGTAGGTTAGCATGATTCCACTTGGGCCGCATTACCGCAACTGACCCAGTAAGTGATCCGGCCTGGGCCCAAACTCGCTCCAATTCCCGACGGACGGCTGCATCGGACAGGCGCGACTAGCGTTGCCTTATCACGACCGACGCATGATCCAGGAGCGCCTGCCCGGCGGGCAGGGGTATCCCGGCCCCGAGCCAAAAACGCGCCACCGTATCACATTTCCATTGCATCCGACACTTTCGATGGCTAGCATTTGAATTGGTGTAGTGTCGAGTCCGGACACGAAGCGTGCTCGAATTCGGTCCAGCCTCGGCACTCGGCTATCGGGGGGGCAAAGGGAGGATGATTTTCCCTACCAACCCAGAAGAAGGAGCTAGCGGTGAGTAATCCAACTCATGGAATCAGGAAATTCGTGGCCCTGCTTGCACTAGCGGCAGTGGCCACGCTTCTTTGCCCTCCTGTAGCGTCGGCCCTGCTACTGGGATCGGCGCAGAGCTTCGCAGTCCTGGGTCACGAGGGAGTGACCAATGGCCATAGCGATCCGAACGCGCCAACCCAAGTCTATGGGGATCTGGGTGTGACGCCTGGAACTTCGGTCACCGGCTTTGATCCAGACGGGACCGTGAGCGGAGGGTCGATACATGTAAATGATGCGGTTGCGCAACTTGGTTTGGCGGATGCATTGATTGCGTACAATACGCTAGCGGGCATGTCGGCCACTTACGACTGGACCGGCCAGGTTCTGGGTTCGCCGGGACACGATACGCTCACGCCAGGTGTCTATTATTTTGCCTCGTCGGCTCAGTTGACAGGAGAGCTTACTCTCGACTTCCAGGGGAACCCCGATGCGCTCTTCGTTTTCCAGATAGGGAGTACGCTCACGACCGCAAGCAGCTCTTCGATAAATGTCATCAATGGGAATTCGCTCAGCGGCGTGTATTGGCAGGTTGGAAGTTCTGCGACTTTGGGCTCGGATACTGTGTTCGCAGGAAATATTCTTGCTCTCGCGAGTGTTGGACTTGATCCTCGCGCCGAGATCCTGTGCGGGAGAGCCTTCGCGCTGACCGGGTCGGTGACGTTGACGGACAATCTTATTTCCAACAATAACACCGCCCAAGACTTCGGAAGCGACCGCTCCGACTTCGGCAGCTACGGCTTCAGCGGCACGCCGCCGATTCCGGAACCCAGCACGACGCTCCTCCTTGGCGCCGGCATTCTTTGCCTGGTGGCTGGTGTCAGAATGAAAAGAAGGAAGAATGTAGTCGGCGCCTGAGCACCGGCGCCAGCGCGCGCCCGGTGTGGGAGTCCGATTCGACCACCGCTTCGGGCGTGCCTGCCAGTACCACCCGCCCGCCGTTGGCGCCGCCTTCGGGGCCGAGGTCGATGACCCTCG
>JANMQV010000219.1:0-1625 GCA_031370645.1 Candidatus Eiseniibacteriota bacterium
GGGGGGGTTGGACGGGCGCATCGCGGGTGGGGGTGGGGCTCTTGGACGATAAGGGTACGGCGTGGGTGGCGGGGGCTCATGGGCGGCACGGGGGTGCCGCCGCGCCGGGGCATTTTCTCTGGGGCGCGGGAACGTCGGCCCACCAGGTCGAAGGTGGCAATGATCGAAACGACTGGTGGGATTTCGAGCAGCGCCCGGGCGTCATCAAGGGCGGGGCACGTTCGGGGCGCGCCTGCCTGCATTGGGAACGATTCGAAGAAGACCTCGATCTCCTTCGCGCCTTAGGGCTCGATGCCTATCGCTTCTCCGTCGAGTGGAGCCGGCTCGAGCCCGAGCAGGGCTACTACGACGATGCGGCTCTCGCCCACTATCGCGCCGTCGCCGCCGCCTGCCGCGCGCGCGGCATCACCCCGATCGTCACGCTTCACCACTTCACGAATCCGCGCTGGTTCTCGGCGCTTGGTGGATGGGAGACGAACACGAATCTCCCCCATTTCGTTCGCCTGGCGCGTTGGGTCGGCGCGGGTCTCGGCGATTTGGTCGATCATTGGGTTACCGTGAACGAGCCGGAGGTTCTCGGCTTCTATGGCTATGACGCAGGCATTTGGCCACCCGGCGTCGTGGACCGATCGCGCGCGCTCGTCGTGGTCGCGAATTTGCTCGAAGCGCACGCGCTCGCGTCCCATGCGCTACGCGAGTCGGACAAGACGGACGCCGACGGCGACGGGCGGGCGACGATCATCGGTGTGGCGAAGCATTGGATTCTTCTCGAGCCGAAGCATCGCTGGAACCCGCTCGATCAGTTGGCTTCGGCCGTCCAGCACCGCGTGTTCAATGAGGCGGTGGTGCGTGCGCTCGCCGGAGGCCCGGTCGATCTTTCGATCCCTGGAGCGAAATCGGTCTGCCGGCGCGTCGATTCGATGGCCGGCTCGTCCGACTTTCTGGGCCTCAACTACTACACGCGCTGGATGGTGAGTCTCCTCGGCAAGGAGTCTCGGAGCGCCAAGTCGGGCGCGCCGGTGAGCGACCTTGGATGGGAGATCCTACCCGCGGGAATCGAACGCGCGATTTCGGAGTGCGGCGCGTTCGGGTTACCGATTCTCATCACGGAGAACGGGATCGCGGACGGCGCCGATCGCTGGCGCACCGAATTCATTCGCGTCACGCTGGCCGCGATCGATCGCGCGCGCGCAGCAGGAGCCGATATCCGTGGATACATCCATTGGTCGTTGATGGACAACTTCGAATGGGCGGACGGGTACGAAGGGCGCTTCGGTCTTTACGCCGTAGACTTCGCAAAGCCCGAAGGACCGAGAGTGCTTCGCCCCAGCGCACGTGTGTTGTCGGAGGAGATCGCGAAGCGCCGCCGCTGAACCTTTCCCCACACACAGAACGCAGCGTGCACGATTCGCCACACTGCGACCGCTCCGCGCACGGTAGGAGATTGGCCGGCGCGGCGTCGCTCCCGCAACTAGTTAACTCTCAGTGCCTTAGCGAGACCGGAATTCCAATGCCGTGGCACGCGGTTTGCAATGACAGGGCGCAGACCCTGGATGGGGTCACTACTCCAACGTTCAGGAGGACATCATGAAACGCAGCCTCTACGCCATTGCCGCGGCTGCGGT
>JANMQV010000226.1:0-14688 GCA_031370645.1 Candidatus Eiseniibacteriota bacterium
ACCGGGAGAATCGCCGCCGGGCCGTCGGGAAGGTGCTCCACCAGTCGCGTCGGGAGCCGAAGTTCGCGCGACGGCTTCGAGATCACCGCGGGGCGACCGTCGAAGACCGCATCGGCGAGGAGATCCCGATCCTCGTCGAGAACGAGCGGCTCCTCGCGAAGCCCTTCGTGGACCGCACTGTCGAACGCGCCGCTTCGCTCGAGCACGTCGGCGTCGAGCCAGGCGTCGCGAGAGGAGGGCTCCCGTTTCACGTCCGCGCGGCGGAACGACGCGGCCAGCCGAAGCGAACCTCCCTCGGCGGCCACGTCGAAGAAGAGCGCGTCGTCCACGATGTCCGGGAACGCGCCGGCGATCCCGCCGAGCAAGAGGCGGAGCACGCGGCGCGGATTCGCGGCGGCATGAAAGAGCGGGAGCGCGCGAAGGAGGAGTGAAGCCGCGTGGTAGCGCCCGTCCTCGCCGGCATCACTTTCGCCCCCCTCTTCGAGAAGGAGTAGTAGGAGTCCGAGCGTCGGGGCGATCCCGGAGGAACCCTCCGGTGCCGGGGCGTGCGTCGCCACCCGCTCCTGCATCCGGGCACAGTGGACGCAATCGCTACGGAACCGCGCCTCGAAGTCGGCACGGGCCTCGAATGGACAGGGCCGTGGATCGAGGAAGCAGGCGCCCGTCGCGGCCCGTTCGGCGGAGCCGCAACGACGGACCGCAAGTCGTTTCCACGACTCGAGTAGCTGCAGCTCGATCGAGGCATTTTTCGCCGGCCGCGACAGACCCATCTGGCTTCTCCCCCTCGTCACAAGGCAGCACGTTCCCGGAAGTCGGTCGTACATGTTGATTTACGGCAATCGGCCGCCTATCTTGAGGGGGGATTTCGAAGGTAACCGGTTGGAAGGAGGATTCTTACGATGGAGCAGAATCGCCAGCCCCAGGCCCAGACCCTGAACGTCGAATTGGGCGAGAAGGAATCGGAGGGGATTTACTCCAATTTCGTGGTCATCAGCCACTCGCTCTCCGAATTCGTGCTCGATTTCGCCCGCGTTCTCCCGGGTAGCCCGAAGAGCAAGGTCTTCGCCCGCGTGATCATGACTCCGCCGAACGTCCGAGCGCTTCTCGGCGCACTCGAGCAGAACGTGAAGAAGTACGAGGATCAGTTCGGGAAGATTCGGACTCCGGGCGAAGCGTCGAAGGAGATCGGCTTCACGTCGTAACGCCGGGCTCCGGCGGCGGAGTTTTCCAGCGGCGGTGAATCCAGTACCAGTGATCCGGCCGCTCGCGGACGGCCGCCTCGAGCGCCTCGTTCATCGCGCGCGTGAGCCGGATCAATTCCACTTCTTCTTCCGCGCCCGCGATCGGCTCGAGCCAGGCGAGTGTCTTTCCGTGGAAGGTCGCCCTCCCGACGCGATCGAGAACACCGAAGTAGATGGGCGCGCGAGCTCGGATGGCGAGGCGCGCCGGACCCGTGAGCGTCGAGGCCGGACGCCCGAAGAAAGGGACGTGAACGCCGATCTTTCGCGCGTCCTGGTCCATGAGCATCCCGATGTGGCCCCCCTGTAAGATCCGCTTCAGCGCGCGGCGCATCCCCTGCTCCATGTCGATCAACTCCACGCCGAGCCGGCTCCGTGTCTCGTTGATGCGCGCGCCCGAGCCCGGATTCGACTGAGGCGGGAAGACGTAGGCGACTCCCCCGACGCGACGACCGACCGCGGCGCCAAAGAGTTCCCAATTCCCGTAGTGAGCGGTCACGAGCACCGCCCCCTTTCCGCTCTTCGCATGGTCCTCCAACCGCGCGAACCCCTCGTCGAAGACGACGCGACGGTTGAGCTCTTCCCACTTGTGCGCCGGAAGGGCAAGGAACTCGACGAAGGAGCGGCCGAGTTGCCGAAAGATCGCGCGCGTCATGACGGCGGCTTCGAACTCCGAGAGTCCGAGGGCGGCGCGGAGGTTTTCCATCGCGATGCGGCGACGGCGCGCGAGGATCGGCAGCGCCAGCCGGCCGAGAACGGCGCCGAGATCGCTCGCCACCGGGAGCGGAAGCGCGCGGGCGGTCACCGTGAGAAGTGTGAGCGCGGCGGTTTCCAATTTGTGGCGAAGGGGGCGAAGCGGCCGGGAGCGTCCCATCGCGGCTACTCCTCCTCAGGGGCCAGGCGAACGAGTCCTCCGTCGATCCGCTTCGCGCGGCCCGCGAGTTCCAGCAGGATGAGCGCCGCCCCCGCTTCCGCGACGGAGAGACCGGAACGGGCCGCGGCCGTTTCGAGCGGCTCGGCGAATCTCCGCAACGAGCGGAGCAACTTCGCCTCGCTCTCGCCGGCGAAGAGTTCGAGCGCGGGCCCTCGCCGACTCGCGCGTCCTCGCAGGCTGGCGGCCGTTCGACGCGGAACGCGGGCCGCGCGGGGCTTCGCGGGTGAGGGAGGCGTCCGGCCCGCGGCGCGATCGATCAGATCGAGAACATCGTCGGCATGACGGACGACCGCGGCATGTCCGGCGACGAGGAGGGAGAGCGGTGCGGCGGCAAGTTCCTCGCGCGGATCCCAGGGGACCGCGCCGATCGGACGGCCGAGCCCCCGCGCGAAGTCCGCGGTGAGGAGGGCACCGCTTTGCTCCCTCCCCTGCACCACGATCACGACATCGGCGAGTGCCGCCACGAGCCGGTTTCGCGACACGAATGTTCCCGGGGTGGACGCCGTCCCCAGCGCGAGTTCGCTGAGGAGTCCGAGGGAGTGGGCGAGTCGGCGCTGAAGCGGGGCGTGGCGGCGAGGGTAGACCCGGTCGAGCGGCGTGCCGAGGACGGCACCGCTCACGCCGCCGGCGTCGAGCGCGCCTTCGTGCGCCGCGGCGTCCACGCCGAGGGCGAGGCCGCTGATCACCGCGGCGCCGGCGTGCGCCAGCTCCGCCGCAAGTTTCCGCGCGAAGTCGAGGCCATCGCCGTTCGCATGCCGCGAACCGACGACGGCCACGATCGGTCCCGCGTGAATCCAAGGTCCTTCGAGATAGACACGTTCTGGAGGCCGCGACAGCGACATGAGCCGTTCGGGATAGCCCTCGTCTCCGCGCGCGACCTCGCGCGGCGCTCCCATTCCCCACTCCCCCTCGTCACGAGCGCGGTCAGGCGCGTGGCTCGCGGCTCTTCCCGGTAACGGCCTCCCAATCGAGATCATCGGCTCTGTCGTTCACGGCGCGGGAGAAATGACGCGTCTCCGTGGCTGCCTCCGCGGCGGCACGCCGCGATGGATCGGCCATGAGCCGAGCGATGCTCTCCGCCACGTCGGGGTCGCGTTCGCTCAGTCCGTCGAGCGCGAAGCGTTGCCCGCGCTCGGAAAGCGAGGCGAAGGCAGTGGCGACGGCGTGAGCCGCGAGTTCCTGCCGCGACAGCGTCAGGAGGGCGTCACGCGCGGCGTCGCGCACGGTGCGATTCGCGTCCCGGAGAAGCGCCGTGAGCGGGTCCGCGGCGATCGGAAGGCCGATGTCGCCGAGCGCCTTCGCGGCCGAGGCCCGCGTGTACCAGAGCCCCGACGCTAGATATTCGATGAGCGACTCCACGACTTCCTCGCCCATGCCGGCGAGCGCCCGGGTGGCGCTATCGCGAAGGAACCAACTGTCCTGCTCCAGTGCCGCGAGGAGGAGATCGATCGATTCGGGCGTGCCGTCCTTGGCGAGCCGTTCGATCCAAGCGCGCTTCGCATCGGGGTCCCGTTGCCGCAGTTCATCCCAGAGTCGATCCGCGTTTTTCGCGGTCATGGCATTACTCCTTATGCCTCGGCGGGAGAGGCTTGTCCCGGCCGGTCCGGCGCGGGCGCTTCCGACGCGACCAACACTCCCCATAACCGTTCGAGGAGGGCCGCGGTTCCTTTTCCTGTGGCCCCCGAGATGGAGCCGCCCCAAATCGCGCCGGCGAGCGCGAAAGGAGGCGAATGTTCCACCGAAGGGGCTTCTGTCACGAGATCCGCGCGACTGAGCGCGACGATCGTCGGCTTCCGTGTCAGGTCCACGTGATACTCGCGCAACTCGCGCCTCAGCGTCTCGAGGTCTTCGGCCGGAGACTCCGAGAGACTGTCGATCAAGATCAGGAGCACCCGCGTTCTCCAGACATGCCGAAGGAACTCGAGCCCCAACCCCTTCCCCTCGTGCGCGCCCTCGATCAGGCCGGGAAGGTCGGCCATCACGAAGCTCCGCTCCTCGCCGACCCGCACGAACCCGAGATGCGGCTCGAGCGTGGTGAAGGGATACTCGGCGATCTTCGGACGCGCCGCGCTCAACGTCGCGAGGAGCGTCGACTTTCCAACGTTTGGAAATCCAACGAGCCCCACATCGGCGATGAGCCGGAGTTCGAGTCGAAGCTCCCGCTGTTCGCCGTCTTTCCCCGACTTCGCGTGCGTCGGCGCCTGATTCGTCGGCGTGGCGAAGTTTTGATTCCCCTTACCGCCTCGTCCGCCGCGCGCCGCCACCCATGTCGTTCCAGGCTCGACGAGGTCGGCCAGGAGAAATCCCGACTCCACGTCCGTGACGAGCGTTCCCGCGGGCACGTCGATGACGAGATCCTCGCCCGAGCGGCCGGTCCGGCGGTTCCCCGACCCGTTCATCCCGCGGTCCGCTTCGAAGCGCGTGCGCGACTGGAAGTCGAGCAGCGTGCGAAGGTGCGGATTCACCCGCAGAATTATACTCCCGCCATGCCCTCCGTCTCCGCCGTCGGGTCCCCCCTTCGGGACGTATTTTTCTCGGCGGAAACTCACGCAGCCATGCCCGCCGCGACCGGCCGCGACCTTGATGCGGGCGCGATCGGCGATCATCGGCGGAATCCGCTCGCCATGCGCGGTCGGGTGAGATTGAGAATCGAGTTCAAGCAAAAGCGCCAACGCATTGAATATACGTCACATATGGAGATTGCCCGGCGCGCGGCATCTCCGGCGTCCGTAAGATCTGAACCTACCAAACCGGATCCCGGTAGGTCAAACGGAAGGTGGGGGTTAGCCGGAATCCTTCTTCTTCTTTTTCGCGCCGCCGCTCTCCGGCTTCTTTTCCGGCTTCGGCGACGAGCCCTCCGGTTTCGGCGACGAGCCCTCCGGTTTCGCGGCGTCGGGCTTCGACGCCGGCACCGAGCCTTCGTTCGATTCGCTCTTCTTCTGGTTCTTGTAGGAGTCGGAGCGGTAATCGGTCACATAGAAGCCGCTCCCCTTGAAGATCATCCCCGCTCCCGTGCCGATGAGGCGGCGGAGCTTCCCTTTGCATTTCGGGCAGCGCTTCTTCCGCTCCTCGCTCATCGTCTGGAAGAGCTCGAAGCGGTGTCCGCACTTCTCGCATTCGTAGTCGTACGTCGGCATCGATCTTCTCCGAAGTTAGAGGCGGCGAAGTGCGTCGTCGAGGCGGTCGAGCCCCTCGGCGATTTCACCGTCGGAGATCGCGTAGGAAATCCGGATGTGCCCTTCCATTCCGAACGCGGCGCCCGGCACGCAGACGACCTTCGCTTCGTCGATGAGGTAGTCGCAGAGGGCGGCGCTCCCCTTCACGCCACGTTTCGAGCGGGAGAGCGCCTCGCTCATATCGGGAAAGGCGTAGAAGGCGCCGTCCGGCGCGGTGAGCTTCACACCCGGCACGCGGCCCAGGCGTTCCACCACGAAGTCGCGGCGCACGGCGAATCGCTTCCGCATCGTTTCGGCGGGTTCCGGATCGCCGGTGAGCGCCGCGAGCGCCGCCTGCTGCGAGACGGAGGAAGGGTTCGACGTCATCTGCCCCTGCAGCCGCTCCATGCCTTCGGCGATCTCGGCGGTGGCCGCGGCGTATCCAATTCGCCAGCCGGTCATCGCCCACGTCTTCGACACTCCGTTGATCACGACCGTCCGATTTTGCGCGTCGTCGCCGAGCGACGCGGGGCTCGTGTGGCGCGCGTCGCCGTAGACGAGCCGCTCGTAGATCTCGTCGGAGAGGATCATGAGGTCGTGGCGCCGCGCGACCTCCACCAGCGAGGCGACTTCGTCGCGCGTGTAGACCATGCCGGAGGGATTGTTCGGGCTATTCATGATGAGGAGACGCGTTCGCACCGTTACGGCCCGTTCGACTTCCTCGGCCGAAACCTTGTAGCGGCCGGCCGCGGGCATCACGGCGACCGGCGTCCCTCCCGCCAGGCGGACCATCTCCGGAAAACTGACCCAGTAGGGCGCGGGACAGAGCACTTCGTCCCCCGGCTCGAGAAGCGTGAAGAGCGCGTTCCAGATGGCGTGCTTGGCGCCGTTCCCGACGACGATCTCTTTCGCGCCGTAGGTTACGCCGATGTCGCGCCGCAGCTTCTCCGCGATGGCGCCCCGAAGCGCCGCGGTGCCCGCCACCTCGGTGTAGCGGTGATGCCCGCCGCGAATCGCCTCGATCGCTCCCTCTTGAATCGAGACCGGCGTGTCGAAGTCGGGTTCCCCGGCCGCGAACGACACGACCTTCTCGCCGCGCGCGCGCAACTCCCTCGCCCGCGCGCTGAGCGCAAGCGTCTCGGAGGGACGAAGGGCACGAACCCGCTCGTTCACGCGGCTCTTGCTCATCGACCCGTCCCCAGCTTCTTCCGGAGCGCCGCGTCGACGTGCGGCGGCACGAAGCTCGCCACCGGACCTCCGGCGCGGGCGATCTCCTTCACAAGGGTCGAGTTCAGGTACGTGTAGGTTTCGCTCGGCATGAGAAAGAGGGTCTCGATCCCGTCGTCGAGACGGCGGTTCATGAGGGCCATTTGGAATTCGTACTCGAAGTCGGAGACGAACCGGAGTCCGCGCATGATGATCGCGATCTTTCGCTCCCGGGCGTATTCGACCAGAAGTCCTGAGAACGATTCCACCACGAGCCGCGGCTCATCCTTCATCGACTCCTGGATGAGAGCCACCCGCTCCTCCTGCGAGAAGAGAACGCCCTTCTCCGGCCGGACCGCCACGGCGACCGTTAGCCGGTCGACGACTCGGAGCGCGCGACGCATCAGGTCGATGTGTCCGTTCGTGACGGGATCGAACGTGCCCGCGAATACCGCGTGGTTCATGACACTCCTCGTTCGGCGGGGGCAGGGGGCCCGCCCGCTCGGTAGATGGAGACCGCCGTGTCGCCGTACGCGCGCTCGACCGCGAGCGTGAGTCCGGGCGGCGGAGGGATCTCGATTCCGCTTCGATGTTCGTAGACGATGAGGCCCCCGCCGGCCGGCCAATCGAGCCGTGGGAGCCGTTCGAGCCAGCGCGTCCCGCCCTCGCCGGCGTAGGGCGGATCGAGGAAGACGAGATTCCAGGGTCCCTTCAACTCCGCGGGGAGTTCCCCGCGATCGAGATCGGCGATCGACACGCGGCTGCGATCGGAGACCCCGAGCGTCGCGAGATTCTCGCGGAGGAGCCGCGCCACCGCGGGATCGCGCTCCACGAAGTCGGCCCGCGCGGCACCTCGGCTGAGCGCCTCGACGCCTAGGGCGCCGCTCCCCGCGTAGAGGTCGAGCACCGATGCCTCCGAGACCCAGGCCGGTCCGAGAATATCGAAGATCGCCTCGCGAGCGCGCTCCGACGTCGGCCGAACGCCGTGATCGGGCACGTCGAGCTTTCGCCCGCGGAGCGATCCCCCTACGACGCGGAGCCGGCCCATCGCGCTCGAACGGCCGCTTCCACTGCCGCGGCCACTTCCTCGGGCGAGCGCCCGTCGGTCGGAACCGACAGCGCGGCGATCTCCTCGTAGAGCGGCTCCCGCGCCGCCTGGAGGGCCCGGAGTCGCCCGAGAACCGGGTCGTCAGGGCTCGCAGCCTCGCCGGCCTCCACCCGTGCTGTCGGGGCGCCCAAGAGCGGTCGCGAAGCCGCACCGTCGCGCTTCAATCGTGCCCAGGCCGTCTCCGGCCCGACGAGGAGCCACACCACGGTGGCGTTCGCGGCCAGGTGCGCTCGAGCCGCGGCACCGACGACGACTCCGCCGCCGCACGAGAGGACGAGGCGCTTCGCGCCGGGGACAAGGATCACACGAAGCGCCTCCGCCTCGCGCTCCCGAAATCGCGTCTCGCCCTCGGAACGCAGCAGCTCCGGCACCGTTCGCCCCGCCGCGCGCGCCACGACCAGGTCGAGGTCCTCCCACCCCCAGCCGAGGCGAGCCCCGAGCAACGGCGCCACGACCGACTTCCCCGCTCCGGGGAGACCGATCAGCGCCACGGGTCCGGCAGATTCGAACCGTTGCAGCGTGGGATCCCTCCGGGGTCGGCGAGGCGGCAAGCGCCTCAAACGAAAACGGGCCCTCCCGGTTGGGAGGGCCCGCTAGAGTACACGACCCGGGCCGGCTACGGCCAGCGGCCGGGATTAGTTGGACGCGCTCTGGTCCGTCAGGATCTTCGGCGTCACGAAGATGAGGAGCTCGCGCTTCGCCTTTGTGGTCGAATTCGAACGGAAGAGATTGCCGATGATCGGAATGTCCATGAGGATCGGCACGCCGCGCTTGGTGGTCGACTCGTTGCTGCGGATGAGCCCGCCGATGACCGCCGTTTCGCCGTCGTTCACCATGACGCGCGTGTCGGCCATCGTGGTGTTGATGATGATGCCGCCCTGGACCGTCGCCTGCGACGCGAGGTCGGAGACTTCGGGGTGGACGTCCATCGTGATCTTGTTGCCGACGTTGATGTGCGGCGTCACGCTCAACTTGATGCCGATCGTGGTCAGCTGCGTCACGGCGTTGCCGGCGAAGTCCTGGACGATGAGCGGAATCTGCTGGCCCACGACCACCGACGCCTCGCGATTGTTCACCGTCGTGATGCGCGGATTCGAGATGATGTTCGCCTTGTTCTGCGTTTCGAGCGCTTCGAGCGTCGCGTCGAGGCTGCCGAAGCTCTTCACCGTACCGAGCTTCATGGTGCCGGTCGGGTTCGTGACGCCGCGGGCGTTCACCCGGATGTCCTCGCCGACGCCGGCATCGAAGAGATCCATATTCGACACGCCCCACTCGATGCCGAGGCTCCGCGTCGACGTCACGTCCACGTCGACGAGGCGGGCCACGATCTCGACCTGCGGCGTCTTGGTGTCGAGGCTCCGCACCATCGATTCGGCCATGTCGAGGCGGTCCTCGATGTCCGTGAGAAGGAGCGAGTTGCTCCGCTTATCCACCTCGATGTGGCCGCGCTTGGTGAGCGTTTTCTCTACCGACTTCGCCATCTCATCCGCGTTGGCGTAGCTCACCGGCACAATGCGCGTTTGAAGCGGAAGCAACTCTTCCTGGGCCCGCTCGGCGGTGCGCCGGTCCATCTCCTCCTTGCGGAGGGTCTCGAGATTCGAGACCACGATGGTCTGTCCCTGCTCGACCATGCCGAGGCCCTGCGCGCGCAGCAGGATGTCGAGTGCATGCCGCCACGGCACGTTACGCAGCCGCAGTGTCACCACTCCCTTGACCTCCCTGCTCGCCACGATGTTCTTGCCGCTGAATTCCGAAAGGCTACGGAGTACGGTCTGCACTTCCGCGCCCTGAACGTCGAGCGACATACGGCGACCGTCCGGCGTGTCGCCGGAGGTCGACCCGGACTGCATGGACGCCCGCGACGGCGGATCGGCTGCGGGAGCCGACGCTTCGATGGCGACGACGATGTTGTTTCCCACCTGGCTCACGCCGTACGAGGCCGCCTGGGCCAGATCGAGCACGATGCGGGCGCCCGTTTCCTTGCCCCAGCCCATTTCGGTCGCGCGGACCGACTTGACGTTCGAACCTTCGCGGCCGGCCCAGACGCGCTCGGTGAAGCTGAGTGCCGCGCCCGGACAGTCGAGGACGATGCGATCGGGCGACTCGAGCGAGAAGTCGTGGTAGTTGATCGGCGAATCCGCCTCCACCACGATCTGCGTGCCTTTGCCGGCCTCCTTCAGCGAAATACTCTTCACCGTGGCCCCAAGGGCCGGAGCGGCCGCGAGCAACAGAAGCAGCGGAAGCGCTACTCCCGCGCCGGCGCGGCGGCCCGTGCGCGTCCTACTAATTCCGAGTCGCATTTGGCTCACCCTCTTCTTTGGATTTCAGTTGGATCGTCACGGTCTGTGAGTCCCCGAAGGAGTTCTGGACGACCTGGAGTTCCGTCTTGGAAATTCCCGCGATGTATCCGTTCACGACGGGGTCCCCGACGCGGAGTACGAACCCACGCCCGCGGCTATCCTCCACGAGCGCGAACTTGTCCGACGAGCCCCACATGATGCCGACGAGATGAATGTCGCCGACGTCGACGAGGGAACCGTCACCCGACTGGCTTTCATACTTGCCGTCGATCAGGGACTGGAACGGATCGCGCCGGCCCGCCGCCTGATAGACGTATTGCTCGCGCTGGAAGAGGGTGTTGGCATCGAGAACCTTCGGCGTCTCGTCGGCCAACACGCTCGCGCCGGCGCCGGGTACGACCGTCGCCGCGCCGGGTACCGTCATCGCCGTGCCGACCGCCGTGGAGGCGACCTTCGAGGCCGCCGCGGCCGCCGTAGCGGCTGCGGGCGGAACGCTGGAATTCGGGACCGCGGATGAGGCGGGGACCGGAGCCGATGCGGTGGCCGTCGGATTCGCGCCCACCGTCTTGACCGTGATCGGCGCTCCGACGACGGGCGCGCTGGCGACCGGCGTCTGAGGCACGACGGACAAGTCGCGCTTCACCCAAGCCGGAGCGGGCGGACCGTAGACGACGGGCGCCGTGACAGGCGCCGGCGCGATGGAGCGCGGAAGCACCTGGGCCGCCGGCGACGTCGCCGCGGTCGGAAGCTTCGCCGGCGCGGGCCCGCGCACGACGAAGTACGCCACTCCGCCGATCAGCAGGGCGGCCGCGGCCAGGATCAGAATTCCGACCCGGCTGCGAAGAAGCTTACTTTGCGGCAGCGCCAGGCTGCTTGGCAGGTTCATTGGCGGTCCCCTCGGCCAGCGTGTACGCGGTGGCGATGAAGTCGGCCTGGACCGTATCGTCCAGGTCACCCTTGTCGAACAGTTTCACTTTCAGCTGCGACACATTCACGAGACGGCTCAGCTCGGCGATTTCGCTGAGGAAACTTCCGGCGCGGTGGTAGCCGCCGGTCACCGAGATCTGCACCGGGTTTTCCGTGAAATCGGCGGTCGGCTTCGGCTCGCCCGGCTTGAAGAGGACGAACTTCACGCCCGACTCCTGTCCGGCGATCGTCACCTTGCGGAGGAGGCTGGCGATTTCCTTCTGCGTCGGCAGGAGCTCCTGCGCCACGGCCCATCGCTGATTCAGAAGCGCGAACTCCCGCTTCAGCTCCGGCAGCCGATTCACCAGCTGCTGGGCCTTCGTCAGTTCGTTCATCTTCTGCGTGTACGTTCCCTTGAGCTCGGCGATCTGCTTCGCGCGGGCCTGGTAGTTGTAGGGGACGTAGTTGGCGAAGATGTAGAAGTAGACCAGCGCGGCGATCCCCGCGCCGATCAGCGCCATCTTCTGGGTTTTCGGATCCTTCAAGTCCATCGCATTCCCTCGCGCGTGCCGGTTACAGCGTCATGCTCGCGGTGACTTTGAACTTCACCACGCTGCGTTGGTCGATCGTTCCCTTTTCGGCCACGACGAGGTCCACATCGCTGTAGAGCGGCGACGCCTCGAGCTTGGACATGAAGTCGGCCACCAGGAGGTTCGAGAACGTGACCCCCTCGACCTGGATCTTGTTGGAACCCGGGACCTCTTCGAACGTCGTCAGCCAGAGGTGCTCGGGGATGCACTTCGACACTTCGTCGACCAGCTTCACTCGCGTGAGGCGCTGCTTGTCGAGATTGGTGATGACGCCGAGGCGCCGCTCGACTTCCTGGCGCTTCTGCGTCAGTTCATTGATCGTCTGAATCTGCGGACGGAGCTTGTCCGCTTCCTGCTCGGCTCGCGCGATGTCCGCCTGGAGCCGACTCACCTGCATCGCCTGGACGACCGAGAACGCCGCGAACAGCGCCGCTACGAGGATCAGCACCAGCAGCGGCATCACGGTGCCCACCTTCGGCATCGTGAAGGTCCGTTTGACCTGGCGCTCGTCCCTAGGCAGCAGGTTGATGCGAATCATGGATCCCCCTAGCGCAGCGCGAGGCCGATGGCGACCGTGAGAATCGGCGCCACGGCCTCCGGCGATTCACCGTTGAACAGACCGGCGTCCACCATCAGCTTGGCCACCGGATTCACCACTTCGACGGACACTTGATGCCGCTGAGCGAGGAACTCCGTGAGTCCCGGCACGCGGGCACTGCCGCCCGCGACGAGGATCCGGTCGATCCGCTCCGCGTCGCCGGCCGAGCGGAGATACGCCACCGCCCGGTCGATCTGCGTGGAGAGGTCCTCGCACGTCGCCTGCACGACCGACGCCACGTCGATGGCGCCGTCGCCGCGGCCGCGGAGCGCGTTCAGCGCTTCCGGCTGGCTCACGTTGTGGCGGCGCTGGATGCCTTCGACGAACGAATTGGAGCCGACCGAGAGGTCCTTCGTGAAATGCGGCACCTGGTCGCGAATGATGTTCAAGTTGGTGATCTCCGCCCCGATGTTCAGGAGCGCCACGGTCTCGCCCGGCGCCAGGTCGTAGTTGGCTTCGACGGCGTTCTGAATGGCGAAGGAGTCGACGTCGATGATCATCGGCTGGAGGCCGGCCTCGCGCACGATCTCCGCGTGGTTCGCGATCATGTCCTTCTTCGCCGCCACGAGAAGTACCTGCATCTTCTTCGCGTCGACGTTGGGATTGATGATCTGGAAGTCGAGCGAGACGTCGTTGATGTCGTAGGGGACGTGCTGCTCCGCCTCCCACTGGATCGCCTCCTTGGCGTCCTCCTCGCTCAGCTTATCCATGAGGATCTTCTTCACGATGACGGCGCGTCCGGAGACGGCGGTCACGACTTGGCGATTCTTGATCTGCCGCGATTCCATGAGATTCGTGATGGCTTCGTGGACCATCTGGCGGTCCATGATTTCGCCGTCGACGATGGCTTCGGAAAGCGGCTCCGAGATGCCGTAGTTGACGAGACGGTCCCCCGTGCGGTCGCGCACGATCTCGGCCACCTTGATGGAGCTCGACCCGATGTCGAGACCGACGACGCTCTTTTGCTTCCCAAACATGTGCGTGCTCCGCGTTAAGGGGATGGCGCTTCCAGCGCCCGACCGCTGGAACTCGTCGAGGGCTGATCGAGCAAGTTCCATGCCACGGGTTCCCTACCGTGCAACGTAAGCCTTTTCCGTGTAAGGCCTTACGTACGGGGATCCTTCCCCGTGCACCTTGCGAGTCGCGCTCCGTGCAGCGGTGCGAATCGCACACCCGGCCAGGGTCCATCCGCTGGATTTTGGCCGTCCCTGCTTTAACCTCTTGCGGCTCGGGCCGCGTTGACCGGCCCGGGCGCGTCTGTTACGGTGCGCGCCATGCCGCGTCTCTCCCACCGCGCCGCGTGGGTCGCTGCCCTCGTCGCGCTCTGGGTCTACGCTCAAACCTTGTCGCCGACCGTCGCCTGGGTGAATCAGGGCGAGGACTCGGGCGACCTTCTGGCCGCCTCCGCTACGCTCGGTATCGCCCACCCGACGGGTTACCCGCTCTTCGTCCTGCTCGGAAGGCTCGCGAGCCTGTTGCCGCTCGGTAGCGTCGCCTTCCGAATCAACCTCGTGGCCGCGCTCGCGGGCGCCGCGAGCGTCTATTTCCTCGCCCGCTTCGTCCTCGAACTCGCCTCCGAGGATCGCGACTCCGCTTCGGTTGCCGGCGCCCGCGAATCCGGCTTGCCGGCACTCGTCGCCGCCGGCGCCGCCCTCCTCTACGCGCTCTCGCGCGGTGCCTGGAGCCAGAGCGTTCTCGCCGAGGTCTACACGCTGAACGTGGCGTTCCTCGGCGCGATCCTCTGGGCGCTCGCTCGCTTCGAGCGACGCCATGACGTTCGCTGGCTCGCTCTCGCCGCATTCCTCTGGGGCGTGGGGCTCACGAACCACCTGCTCCTGCTCGCCGTCGCCCCCGCCATCGCCTGGAGCGCGGTGCGTGCTCTGATGAGTAGAAGGATCGGCGCGGCGGGGGGCGTTCTTTTGCTCCTTCTGGCCCTTTGGGGAGCGACCTTGGTGCTCTACCTCCCGATCCGGGCAGGGGTCGGATTGGGCCACGGGGCCGCCGGAGCGGGGCCGGAGTTTTCTTGGGGCGTCCCTGTCACTCCCCAACAGCTCTGGTGGATGGTGAGCGGGGCCCAATATCAGAGGAATTTCTTCGCTCGAGACTTGGCCGGGATTGTCGGGCACCTCCTCCCGGGGCGGTGGTGGCCGGAGTTCGGCTGGGGGCTCCTCGCGCTGGCCGGCGGCTTGGCCGCCGCGGCGGTTGGGCGCTTCCGGGGACTCGCATCGGCACTCGTCGCTCTCGCGGCGGCGGTCGTCCTCTTCTCCCTCTACGCGATCCCTGACGACGTCGGCTACTGGATGCCGGTGGCGTGGCTCGCGGTGGCGATCGCGGGAGTCGGAGCGGCGCGGCTCGCAGGCCAGGGCGCGCCGATGGCGCGGGCGGCGGCGGGGGTCCTTCTCCTCCTCGTCCTTGGCGGCGTCGCGGAGGGGTACATCGCGAATCGTGCCGCGGTCGACGCGTCGAAGGACCTGACGCCGTATCTCTACGCCCAGCGGAATCTATCCGAAGTGGAAGCCGACGCGCTCATCGTGAGCGAGTACGACGGCCGCACCTTCTCGCTCTGGTTCTACAAGGCGACCGAATTTCGCCAAAGCCATCCGCGCCTTGTCGTGGCGTACAAGTACCTCCTCGTCTGGCCCTGGTACCTGCA
>JANMQV010000227.1:0-3503 GCA_031370645.1 Candidatus Eiseniibacteriota bacterium
CCGCTCCGGCGTGACCGCCTTCACCATTCGTGAAATCGACGAGCGCGGCATGCGCGACATCGTGAATGAAGCGATCCGAGTCGCCGGCGCGGGCACGGCCGGGATTCATCTATCGTTCGACCTCGACGTGGTCGATCCCGAAGACGCGCCCGGCACCGGGACTCCGGTGGATGGGGGCATCTCCTATCGCGAGGCTCACCTCGCTATGGAGATGATCGGCGACCTGGCCGACATCGTCTCCGTCGACCTCGTGGAGGTGAATCCGCTCCTCGACCAGCGGAACGCCACCGGCGTTCTCGCGGTCGAGATGGCGGAAAGTCTTTTCGGAAAGCGGATTCTCTAGGCCCGCGTCACGTAGACCCTGCCCCGAACTCGTACTAGGAAATCGGTCCCCGGAGCGGATATTCTGCACTCATGAACCGAACGCTCTCGACCGTTTCGCCTATCCTCGAGGCTCGCCGTCGCCGCGCCACGGACGCGCTCGGCCTCCACGACGAAATTCTCATCATCGCCGCCGGCGAGCCTGTTGGCATTCCGGGCGGCATGGATCAAACCTACCCCTTCCTCGCGCACGCCGAATATTTTTGGCTGACCGACCGCGAAGAACCGGGCGGCATTCTCGCGTTCGATCCGAAGGACGGCTGGGTCGACTTCGTGCCGGAGGTGACGGAGCGCGAACGAATCTGGGAAGGACGCGAGGAGAACGAGCCCGGGACGGTGCCGACCCGCGATCTGCCGGGCTGGCTCGCGGCGAGGCGGGGCCGCCCCATCGTACCGCTCGGGTGCGAACTCCCCGGCGTGCGGGGCGACGCGCTTCGGACGGCGGAGGCTCGCGAGCGATTCACCCACGCGCGCCGTCCGAAGGACGAGATGGAGATCGCGCGGATGCGGGAGGCGATTCGCGCGACGGAAGCGGGGTACGCCCGGCTTCGCGAGGTGATCCGCCCCGGCGCTACGGAGCGCGAACTACAGATCGAGCTGGAAGGCGCCTTCTACCGCGCCGGGGCCGATCGCACCTGCTACGGCAGCATCGTCGGAAGCGGGACGAATGCGGCGGTCTTTCATTTCACACCGGGATCGCGAGCCGCGAAACCGGGTGAATTGATCCTCGTCGATGCCGGCGCCGAAGTTCGTCGCTACGGCTGCGACGTGACGCGCACCTATCCCGCGTCGGGAGCCTTCTCCACGATTCAGAGGGAGATCTTCGACGTGGTGAAGCGCGCCGAGGAGCGGGCGGTGGCCGCCTGCGCGCCCGGAACCGAGACCGTGGACGTCCACCTCGGCTCCTGCCGCGATTTGGTGGAGGGTCTCGTGTCGCTCGATCTTCTGCGAGGCACGGTCGACTCACTCATCGAGCGCGACGCGCACCTGATCTTCTATCCGCACGGGATCGGTCACATGGTGGGACTCGGGGTGCGCGACGCGAGCGGGGCGCTGCCGGGACGACAGAAGCGGACGGAACCGGCCTAC
Organism: Candidatus Eiseniibacteriota bacterium; assembly: GCA_031370645.1. GTDB lineage: Bacteria > Eisenbacteria > RBG-16-71-46 > SZUA-252 > SZUA-252 > SZUA-252. Next base: position 1,471 of record JANMQV010000227.1, read on the forward strand.
AAGAATCAACGGACCGACTTCCCGCTGCAGCCCGGCTACACGATGACGATCGAGCCGGGGATCTACTTCATCCCCGCGATCCTGAACGACTCGAACCGCCGGAAGCGCTACCCGGATTGCGTGAATTGGGAGAAAGCCGTCTCGCTTATCCCGCTCGGTGGAATTCGGATCGAGGACAACGTCCTCGTGACGAAGGATGGCCGCGAGAATCTGACGGCGTCGATTCCGAAGGAATTCGTCGCCTAAGCGCTCCCCGGTCTACGGCTCTCCCATCGGCGCGCCGTATTCGAGCGCGCTCGCCAGGAGTTCCCGCTGCAGTTCCAGCGCTCGCGGCATGCGGGGGCCGATCGTCTTGAAGAATTCGGCCGACATGCCGATCTCCTGCTTCCATTCCTCCACTCGCACGGCCGTCGCTTCGCGGAACGCGTCGCTCGCGATATCCATCCCCGAGAGATCGAGATCTCCTTCGCGCGGCACCCAGCCGACCGGCGTCTCCCGGCCTCCGACGTGCCCCATGGCGCGATCGACGATCCAGCGGAGCACGCGCATGTTCTCGCCGTAGCCCGGCCAGACGAACTTCCCGTCGGCGCCCTTTCGGAACCAATTCACCATGAAGATCTTCGGTGGCTGCGAGATCTGCGCGCGCATCTCGAGCCAGTGGTGGAAGTAGTCGCCCATGTTGTAGCCGCAGAACGGCAGCATCGCCATCGGATCGCGCCGCACCACGCCGACCTGCCCGGTTGCCGCCGCGGTCGTCTCGGAACCCATCGTCGCGCCCATGTAGACGCCGTGCACCCAGTTGAACGACTGCAGCACAAGCGGCACCGTCGTCGCGCGCCGTCCTCCGAAGATGATGGCGGAGATCGGAACGCCTTCGGGATCGTTCACGCGGCGGGAGAGCGCGAGATTGTTCGTCATGGGCGCGGTGAACCGACTGTTCGCGTGCGCCGCCTTCTCGCCCGACTTCGGGTCGTACGGCTCTCCGAGCCAGTCGGTCATCCCTTCCGGCGGCGTCTCGGTCATCCCCTCCCACCAGACGTCTCCGTCGGGAGTCGTGGCGACATTCGTGAAGAGCGTGTCGCGCTCGATGATCCGCATGGCGGTTGGGTTCGACATGACGCTCGTCCCCGGCGCCACGCCGAAATAGCCGGCTTCGGGATTGATGGCCCAGATCCGTCCGTCGGATCCGACACGCATCCAGGCGATGTCGTCGCCGACCGTCCAGACCTTCCAGCCCTGGAAGCGGCGCGGCGGAATGAGCATGGCGAAGTTCGTCTTGCCGCAGGCGCTCGGAAACGCCGCCGCGACGTAGGTCGTCTGCCCTTCGGGGCTCTCGACGCCGAGAATGAGCATGTGCTCGGCGAGCCAGCCCTCTTTCCGGCCGAGGTAGGAGCCGATGCGAAGCGCCAAGCATTTCTTCCCAAGCAATACGTTTCCACCATAGCCCGAACCGATGGACCAGATGGTGTTGTCCTGCGGGAAGTGGCAGATGAATCGGCGATCGGGATTCAAGTCGAGCGTCGAGTGGAGCCCGCGATTGAAGTCGTTCGAATCGCCGAGCATTTCGAGCGCGGCCTTCCCCATGCGCGTCATGATGCGCATCGAGAGGACCACGTAGATGCTGTCGGTGAGTTCGATGCCGACCTTCGAGAAGGGCGAGCCGAGCGGACCCATGACGTAGGGGACGACGTACATCGTCCGCCCCCGCATGGCGCCGTCGAAGAGCGTCCGCAGTTTTGCGTACGCCTCGTCCGGAGCCATCCAGTGGTTCGTGGGGCCGGCCTCGTCCTTCGTCGGCGTGCAGATGAAGGTGAGGTGCTCGACGCGGGCGACGTCGTTCGGGCTGGAACGGTGGAGGTAGCAGCCCGGGCGCTTCTTCTGATTCAGCGGGAGGAGCACCCCGGTCGCGACCGCCTCATCGGTTAGGCGGCGCTTCTCCTGCTCGGAACCATCGCACCAGACGACGTGGTCGGGGTGACAGAGGCGCGACATCTCGCCGACCCAATCGAGCAGCGCCTTGTTCGTGGTCATCG
>JANMQV010000010.1:0-4205 GCA_031370645.1 Candidatus Eiseniibacteriota bacterium
GGAGGTTGCCGATCATGTGAACGACAACGAAGCCGAAGAGGATCAGGCCGGTGACGGCCATGACGGCTTTCTTGCCTACGGTTGCGTCGAGGAACGGTACCGCGCGGGGCATTCAATCTCCCGGGTCGTCCGAAGAGGCACGCGATTCGGCGAAGCGACGAATCAGCCACACATTCTACTGCGCCCGGCCGCCGGGAGCAAGCCGGAGCCGTCTCCGCGGTGGAGTGGGCGCCGGCGCTAGGGCCGCGCCCCCCGATACCACGTATCGAGCGGCATGCTCAGATGTTCCTCCGCGAAATCGGAGTCCCGAAGTCCCACGTCGTACTTGATCGATTCGGTGATCATTCGGGTGCGGCTGGTCCGGCCCCGCGCCCAGAGCGACCGCTCGGTTATCGTCGGGATCCGATGCCCACCCGGCGCGGCGATCTCCCGCACCTTGTCGGCCGTCAAGGTCCGGGACACTTCCCCCCGCCGGTCACGGAACTCCTGCTTCCACGGGAGACAGGTCGTCGTGTCGACCCACGTCGTCATGCGCGCATGTTCGACCGGGGCGCGCGGCACGCTCTCCACCACCCAGCAAGGATGCCCCTCGAATCGCTCGTAGCGGTCCACGTGGTGAGAGTCGGCCGCCGCGTCTCGTCCGGAGAACTCCTCTCGCGTGAAGTCGGAGCCGAGGAATCGCGATCGCTCCGGCGCCGCCACGCGGCGGACCTTGTTCGCCGCCGGAACGAACATCCAACGTTCGTCGTCCCCTCCGACGTGCTTCCAAACCATGCAGGTCATCCGCCGCACGTCGCCCGGTTCGTGGAAGTAGAGGAGGTAGCGTTGTTCCCCGTTCTCGCCCATGTTCTTCCGGAGCATGGTCATCACCCGAAAGCGCTTTCCTCCCCCGCGATCGATGATTTCCATCCGAAGTCTGGCGATCGCGTCGTTGCCCCCGTAGTACCACGCCTTCACGCAGCGCTCCATGAGAGCGCTGCCTTCGGGGAGCGCGGGGGTGGCCGAGGCTGCCGATGCCGGGGGCGCGATGGCGAGGAGCAAGGAAACGACGGCGAGGGAGCGGATCATTCGGAGCGCGCTCATGCCAGTGCCCTCGCTCCCAAGACGCGGAGCAGCGCGGGGAGAAGGAAGAGGGTCGCGATGGCCCCCGCGATCATGAGTCCTGCGAAGAGGAGTCCCACCGTCACGTAAGGGGTCAGCGTCGAGACCACGAGAGGCAGGAATCCGAGGGAGATGACGATCGCGTTTCTTACGATGGCGAGTCCCGGCGGGCCGAAGAGGTAGGAGATGGAACCCGGAAGGTCCCTCGTCTCGTGCCAGCGATTCCGCACCCGCTCCAGGAAGTGGATGGCGAAGTCGACCGAGAGTCCGAGCGCCAGCGTGGAGCAGACCGCGATCGGCATGTCGTAGCGCCCCGTGGCGAGCCCGATCGCGCCGTAGGACGCCACGATCTCGACACTCAGCGGCACCATGCAAAGGAGCCCGATCGGCCAGGAACGGAACTCCAGAACCATGAGGAGAAAGATCACCGCGAAACTCCCGAGAATCGATTTCATCATTCCGTTCACCATGAGCCGCTGCCAGACGACGTTGATGTGGTTGAGACCCGACCAGGTGATCGTGGCGCCGACGGGAGGAGGATCGCGCTTCAAGAACTCGGCGGCGTCCGCCTCCACCCGTTCCATGGCGAGGTTGTCACCGTCCCGCATCTGGATCCAAATGTTCGCGCGGCGCGCTTCGTGGTCGAGGTAGTTGTCGAGATCGTCCGGATCGCCCGACCCCTGAAACAGGAAGATGAGCTGACCGACCTCATCCGACGCAGTGGGAATGCGGTCGAAGCCGACGTTCCCTTCGTGGATGACGCGGTTCAGGCGGCGCACAATGTCGGCCACGGAGGATGTCTTTCCCACCGCCGGATCCCCCTCGAGGTGCCGCTGGAAGCGGTCCATCCACGTGACGACCTCAGCACTCTGAGCCGCTCCCGCGGCGCCGGTCTCCACGAGAACGTGCGCCATGTACGTTCCGCCGAAGCGCGCGTTCAGCACGTCGTGCGCCACCCGCATCGGATGGCCGGCCCGGAACCACCGCACAGGATTGTCGTCACTTCGGAGCCGCGCCATGCCGACCGCGCCGACGGCGAAGAAGACGACCGCGACGAGTATCACCAGACGGGCGCGTCGGAATGAGAATTCGCCGATCCAGCGAAGCGCGGGGGAGAAGAGGCTGGCCCCCGCCTGGCCTGCCGGCTTGGCCGGCCGAAGCGGGAGGAGCGCGAAGAGCGCGGGAAGAAGCGTATGTGTGAGAATCCAGGCGATCACGATTCCGACCGCGACGAAGACGCCGAAGACGCGGACCGGGGGAATATTGGCGAAACCGAGCGAGCCGAAGCCTACCGCCGCGGTGATCGACGTGAAGGTGACCGGCCGGTAGAGCGCGCGCATCGTCGCGTCGACCGCGTCGCGACGGACACCCTGGAGGCGCCGCTGCAACTGGAACTCGCTCAGGATGTGCACCGCGTCGAGGATGGCGATCGGCATGAGGAAGACCGGGATCATCGAACTCATGATGTGGACGGTGAACCCCGTTCCGATGAGGCACGCCATCGTCCAGATGACCGAGAGCGCGGCGATCACGCCGACCGGCAAGAGGAACGACGGCTCGCCGAAGAGAAAGAGGACGAGGAGCAGGATCACGATGAACGCGAGCGGCGCCACCACCCCCATTTGCACGAACATCTCATGGCCGAACGTGTCCTCGGCAATGGGAAGGCCGGCCAGGTAAGAACGCACGCCGGAAGGGAGCGTCCCTTTGAGAATGCGCCGGATCGCCCCTGCCACGGCGACGGACCGGTCCTTGGACTCGATCGGCACGTAGATCGCCACGGCGTCACCGTTCGCGGAGGCGATGACTTCATTCAGGTAGGGATTCCCGGCGATCGCGAGACGTAGCGACTCCGCTTCCGCGCTCGTGGCCGGAACCCGCGCCATCACGGGGTGGATGTCGACCAGATCGGCCTCGGATTGCGGATTGTCCGTCGTCGTGAGGCTCACGACGTCGTCGGGAATGACGCCGGGGACTTGGAGAATGGAGTCGATGGCCGCGGCGACCGGACCGAGCGTCTCCGGCCGGAACGCCCCCTGCGGATCGACGATCCCGACCACGATCAGATCGTGGAGCCCGAACTCCTTCTTCAAGCGGTCGTAGACCACGCGGTCCGGTTGCGTCGCCGAGAGCATGTTCTCGGGGTCGGTATCGACCCGGATACCGAGCGATGCCACGACGGCAAGGAGCGTTAGGACGACGCACGCGAAGATCACGGCCCGAGGGCGGTCGTAGGAGGCGAGTACGGCGCGGTGAAGGATGTTCATGGGGCGTTGGCGGGTTCCGCGACGGGCGCCCACCCGTGGAATTTCGGGCGCGGCGACTGCGTCAACCCAGCATGAAGCATCCCACGCCGCCCGAGTGCGGCGCTATTCGACTAAGGGATTAGCGGGTAGTAGAACGCGCAGCCCCCCTAGGGAGGCCGCGCGTGGATTCCCGCGAGTCGTGACGCCGGCAGCTAGCGATTACTTGAGGATGGTGAAGCGCCCCGTTTCGGTCACTCCCGCGCCATCGATTTGATAGAAGTAGACGCCCGAGCGAAGGGTTCGGCCCGACGCGTCCTTCCCGTCGATTCGTGCCTCCTGCGGGCCGGGAACCGTGACCCGCGCGTTCCAGAGCGAGCGAACCAGGCGGCCATTTACGTCGAAGAGCCGAATCGTGACGGTGCCAGCGGACTCCGCGTTGAAGCGAAGTGTGCCTTCCGGGTTGAGCGGATTCGGTTCGACCCGCGCGGCGAGCGCTCCGCTTCCCTTCCCGATGATCGGAAGCGTAAACCGCGAACAGAATCTGCGGCCATCCGTGAGCGCACCTTCCAGCCGCACCGGCACGTCCTGCTTGCCGCGGAGAAGCGAGAAGAGCGCTGAGGCGTCCGACATGGCGAAGCAGGCCGGGTACTCCGGCACCTCGTTCTTATCCGAATCGCCGATGACGGCCGATTTCGTCATCGTCGCGGAAATTTCGGAAACGCTTCCCGTGGCTGTGGAGATCAGCCGGAGAGTGGTTGGATTAACATCGGTAGGCGTGAACCCGCCGTCGAGCGCTTCGAGACGAACGCACATCGTCCCGGACGACTGAGCCGCCGGGATGGCGCGCTGGGACTGCGT
>JANMQV010000049.1:0-2695 GCA_031370645.1 Candidatus Eiseniibacteriota bacterium
CCGCACCGGTTCGGATTCATCTCCCTTCACGAACGGATAGTCGGGATCAGGAATCCACGCGCGGAATTTCCCCTCCAGCAATGAAAATCCATGCGCCGCTCGGCCCGCACGCTGGAGAAAGTAGGAGAAGTGACCGTTCCCGGAGCCCCAATCGAGCACCGACGCGCCTTCCACCGTGAACCGACGAACCAACCGATACAACCGCCGATACTGGTTCGCCCCGATGCGGCTCCGAAACTGAAGCAGTTGTCGCTCGGGGAATCGCCGGGCGGCGTCCACCAACTCGTCGAGGATCGTGTCGTCCGTCGCCGCGCTCATCGGTGGCTTCACTCCAATTCCTTCGGCCACTTCTTCAACGACGTGTCCGCCGCCGCGACCGCCCGATAGAGCCGCCGCATCGCGTTCGGGCCACCCAAAATCGCCGACCTCAACGAATCCCGCCCCATCGCCCGTTCGATTCGCCACGCCGCGAACATCCCCGAAATCGCTCCATATTTGCTCCAGATCGGCCCCGTTGCGGCGAGACCGAGAATCTCTTCCTTCGCCCCGGGGTCGGTTCCCGGATCGCGGAGCCGGCGGACCGCGATCGAAAGTTGTTCGAACGCCTTTCGCTCGCGCGAACTGAGCCGTGCGGCGAAGAGCGTGTCGGCGCCGGCGCGCTCCTTCCAATCGATGTAGTGCGCCACGCCCTCGTCCACGATGACGCGCGAGATGTAGTCGAGCGCATTCATCGGCGTGTGATAGATCCGCCACCCCGGCTGGTCGTACTCCATCTGGCGAACCGTCGCGTGAAACGTCTCGTGCGCCAGCACGCGCTCGATGATGGCGATTCGCTCCTCGGTGGAGCCGCCGTAGTTCAGTGCCTCGCTCAGGTTGAAGAGCACGGTCGGTCCGCCGCCGTCCAGGCCCCGCTCGAGTGTCACGGCGTCGAAGAGGTAGCGGGTCGCGATCACGAAATAGACGCGCACCGGCTTCCAGGCGCGTTGCGGCGCGTAGGCGGCCACGTCGGCGGCTACGCGAGTGCGCATCGCCGTCCCCCGAAGCACGAGCGCGCGAACCAGGCTATCGACGGACGCCCGTTCGCGGAATGCCGACTCCAGTCCGAATCCACAAATCCCCGAATCAGGGACGGCGATCGCTCGCGCCACCTCCATGTCGGAGGGAACGCAGCTCATCATCGTCGAGTAATAGGTCCGAAGCGTCTGGTAGGGAATATCAGTCGCGATGGCGCGGGCCCGAGCGCGAACATTGCCGCGCGGCTCCCTCCAGAGTGAGAGGACCTCGGCAGCCGGCGTTACGTCGAGGATGATGTCGTCGCCGCTCAGGGCTCGAACCGCCGCCGGCCCCGCTCGCGGCCGCGGCGCCGCGGCACACCCGCCCTGCAGCACGCTCGTCGCGAGGAGTGCCGCCACGATCGCCTTCGCCATCGACCGACGGACGCGGAACGAGGTCAGCCTACGCTCCCTCCGCGAAGAGGCTGGCGACCACATCGCGGTGGCGCTCGATCACGGCTTTCCGCTTCAGTTTGAGCGAGGGCGTCATGAATCCGTTCTCGACGGTGAGATCGTTCGGAATCAGCGCGAATCTCCGGATCTGCTCGAATTGGGCGAGCGACTTATTGACGTGATCGATTTCCTCGGCGATCTGTTCGCGTGTGACCCCGTCCGCGGGAACAATGAGCGCCGCCATGTACCTCTCGCCGTCGCCCACCAGGAGCGCTTCCGCGATCTTCGGGGATACCTTCAACGCGCCCTCGATCGGTTGTGGCGCCACTTTCTTCCCGCCGGAGGTCACCAGAAGGTCCTTCTTCCGATCGGTGATGCGCAGGAACCCATCCGCATCGAGATTCCCAATGTCGCCGCTGTGAAACCATCCGTCCTGAATCGCCTCCGCCGTGGCTTCGGGTTGTTGCCAGTACCCTTTCATGACGACCGGACCGCGGATCAGGATCTCGCCGTCCTCCGCGAACTTCACATCGATGTTTCGAAACAACGGACCGACCGTTCCCACCTTCTGCTTCGCGAACCCGTTGACCGAAATACCGCTGCTCGTCTCGGTGAGTCCGTACCCTTCGAAGATGGGAAGTCCGCAGCCGTAGAAGAAGAGCGCCACGTCGCGATGGAGTGCTGCGCCGCCCGAGACACGAAGCCGCGTGCGGCCGCCGAACCCATCGATCAACTTCCGATAGACGAGACGCGACGCCAGCAAGTGTTGCAGCGCCAAGAGAGGCGGAATATCGCGGCCCCCCGACGCGCACGCCGCCCATTCCATGGCCACGCGTCGAGCCCAGTGCCAGAGCGGTTTCGTGGGAAATCCGGCGCCGGCCGCGCGTTCGTCCGCGCGCACGAGCACCTTCTCGTACATGCGAGGCACCGAAAGGATGATCGTCGGCCGCACCTCGTGGAGATTTCGGCTCAGCGCGTCGAACGATTCGGCGTAGGCGATCGTCACCCCGGCATAGAGCATCGTGAAGAGGCCGTTCGTGCGCTCGTAGATGTGGCTCAGCGGAAGAAACGACAAGTAGGTGTCGTCGGTCCGGAGTTGCATCGCCTGGAGCGCGAGCAACACCTCGGAAACGATGTTGCCATGCGTCAGCATCACGCCCTTCGGCACGCCCGTCGTGCCGGAGGTGTAGATGATCGTGGCGAGATCGTCGGGCTGGAGGGGAACGCCTGGATCAACCGCGCCGGGTAGG
>JANMQV010000062.1:0-9934 GCA_031370645.1 Candidatus Eiseniibacteriota bacterium
GGGCGTCGGCGCGATTCGCAAATACTTCGTCACCGACGAATTGCGCGATTCGTTCGGCGAATACGTCCGGCGCGTCCTGGGCGGCGCGATGAAGCGGATCGGACCGGAAGCGAAGCCGGGCGAATCCGCCTCCGTCTCCTCGGTTCGTCCCGATCTCTTCGGAGTGCTGGCCGAGGACGGACAGGATCCGGAGCTTCACGCCTACGCGCGGGAAGAGGCGGAGCGCTACCTCGCGGGTGAGGACGTCGATCCCTCCATGCAAGGCCCCGCCTTCCGCATCGCCGCCATGGGTGGCGACGCCGAACTCTTCGAAGCGTTCCGGAAGCGCTTCGAGGGCGACCCGATTCCCTCCGAGCGCGGCCGGCTCCTCAGCGCCATCGGATCGTTCCAGACGCCGGAACTTCGGGAACGCGCGTTCGAATACGTCTTGAACGGACAGCTCAAGCCGCAGGAACCGACCTTCCTTCTTCGCTTTCTCTGTGACCGGCCGGAAGACGAGGAAGAGACCTGGAATTGGGTCGCGGCGCACTACGACGAGCTCGTGAAGCGGATCCCCGCGCTCTACGCGATCTACCTTCCATGGTTCGCGGAAGGGTGCGATCTCACCCGCATGGAAGCGGCACGCGCGTTTTTCTCCGAGCCGGCCCACCTTCCCGCCGGAACCGAAGCCGAACTGCTGAAGATGGCCGCGTCGGTGGAGGAGTGCGCCGGGCTCCGCGAACGGGAAGGGGAGGCGCTTCGGGCCTACCTCCGCGAAGGGGCGACGGCTCCGTAATTCGAAGACTCGCCAAGCGCAAAAAAAAAGAGCCGGGATGGCTCCCGGCCCTGTGGCGCTTATGGTTGCGGGGAGAGGATTTGAACCTCTGACCTTCGGGTTATGAGCCCGACGAGCTACCAGGCTGCTCCACCCCGCAGAGGTATACTCGCCCATTCGGCTCCCTCTGTAAAGTCCATTTCCCAAAGCGGGTTCGGAGCATCCAAGGGGTCATGATCGGGCGCACGCTTTCTCGATATCGAATCGTCGAACGGCTCGGCGCGGGCGGCATGGGCGAGGTCTATCGAGCCCACGACGAGCACCTCGATCGGGACGTCGCCCTGAAAGTGTTGGCGCCCGGCCGTGGCGGGGTCGACGACCGCGAGCGAATCCGGCGCGAGGCGCGGACCCTCTCGCAATTGAGCCATCCCGGGATCAGCGTGGTATTCGATGTCGCCTCCGAGGAAGGGACCGAGTTCCTCGTCATGGAACTCCTCCGCGGCGAGACGCTGCAAGAGACGCTTCGACGCGGACCACTCGCCGAATCGCGCCTTCGCGACATCGGCGCGCAGATCGCCGACGCGCTGGCCGCCGCGCACGATCACGACGTCGTGCATCGCGACCTGAAACCGGCGAACGTGATGATCGGAGAAGACGGGCGGGCGAAACTCCTCGATTTCGGATTGGCCCTTCGTTGCGCGACGGCGTTCTCCACGAACGAGACGACCGACGACGCCGACCGGCACCTGGTGGTCGGCACGCTCTCCTACATGTCACCGGAGCAGATGCTCGGCCGTCCCGTCGATTCGCGGAGCGATCTCTATTCGCTCGGCGTTCTCCTCTTCGAAATGACCTCGGGGTTCCGTCCCTTCGATGCGTCGCCCGCCACCGCGCTGATCAACGACGTGCTGAACGCGTCGCCAAGAATTCCCGCCGCGTGGCCCGGATCGACCGATCTCTCGCGTCTCGTGCTGGCACTCCTCGAGAAGGAGCCCGCGCGACGGCCCGCCTCGGCGCGCGAGGTGGCCGCGGCGCTTCGCGGAACGGGCGAGATGCCGCACGCCGCCGGTGGCGTCGGAGCCGAAGGGTCTCGGGCGACGAGCGGCGCGGCGACAGCCGGCGCGGGCGCGGCCGCGCGCATCGAGTCGATCGCGGTGCTTCCGCTGACCAACCTGTCGGGGGAGGCGTCGCAGGAGTTCTTCGCCGACGGCGTCACGGAAGCGATCATCTCCCGGCTCGCGGAAGTCCGCGCGATCCGCGTGATCTCGCGAACGACGGTCGCGCGGTACAAGGGAGTCGATCGCCCGCTCCCCGAGATCGCTCGCGAACTCGGCGTCGATGCCATCGTCGAAGGAGCCATCTCGCGCGACGCGGGGCGCGTCCGCATCACGGCGCGGCTCATCCACGCGCGCGACGACCGCCACCTCTGGGCGCAATCGTACGAGCGGGATCTGATCGACGTCTTGGCGCTCCAGGCGGACGTGGCGCGCGCCATCGCGGATGAGATTCGCGCCCAGGTGACGCCGCAGGAAGATTCGCGGCTCCGGCGCGTTCGACGCGTCGATCCCCAAGCCTACGAGGAATACCTGCGCGGCCGCTTCCATTGGAACCGCCGCACCGAGGTGGGCGTGCGGAAGGCGATCGAATGTTTCCAGCGCGCCATCACGCTCGATCCCGAATTGGCGCCGGCGTTTGCCGGGCTGGCCGACGCGTACGTCACGCTCTGCACCTACAACTGGGTGCCGCCCGACGAGGCGATCCCGCAAGCGCGGAAGGCAGCCGCTCGCGCGCTCGAACTCGACGAAGCGAACGCGCAGGCTCATTTCTCCATGGGCGGCGTCCGCTTCGAGGCGGACTGGGATTGGGAAGGGGCCCTCGCCTCCTACGACCGCGGCATCTCGCTCGATCCGAATCTCGCCGACGGACATCACTGGAAAGCCGATGTTCTCTCCGCCATCCGCCGGCCGAACGAGGCGATCGAAGAAGCGCGTCTCGCGCAGCGACTCGATCTGCTCAATTTGGTCGTGAACACCGGTGTCGGGCTTCACTACTTCTACGCGCGTCGCTATGACGAGGCGATCGCGCAGCAATTGCGAACGCTCGAGCTCGACCCGGCGTTCGCGCCGGCGCTTCGGAGCCTCGGAGGAGCGTACGAGCAGAAGGGAATGCACGAGGAGGCGATCGAAACGTTTCGCCGCGCCAACGGCCTCGCGAAAGAGGAACTTTCGGCGAAGGCGCTCCTCGCGCACGCCTACGCCGTCGCGGGCCGAACCGCCGACGCGCACGCCCTGCTCGAAGAGTTGACCGCCGCCTCCGGCACACGATACGTTTCCCGCTATGCCCGGGCCGCCAGTCACGCGGGGCTCGGGGAGAAGAGCGAGGCGCTCGATCTCCTCGAGCAGGCGTTCACGCTCCGCGATCGCGGCATGACATGGCTCGCGGTCTCGCCGCGTCTCGACCCCCTTCGCGGGGAGCCACGCTTCCGCGAATTGATGAGCCGCATGCGGCTTCCTTCGTAGTCGGCGTCGAAATTTGAGAGGAGACTCCGCCGTGAGCCACGACATCCGCATCTCCGTCACCGTCGCGGTCGCCCCTGCCCGCCTCTTTGAATCGCTCACGAGCCGCGACGATCTCCGCGCCTGGTTCTGCGAGGACGCCGACGTTTCGCCCTCGGAGAAGCGCTACGACTTCTGGGGGCGGCATACGGTCGGAGCGCCCGCGCGCGATGCGGGGCGCCACGCGATTCTCGCGTACGACCCGCCGCGGAGCCTCTCGTTCGCTTGGAATGTTCGCGGCGGCGACTCGCGCGTCACCCTCACGGTCTCGCCCGCGCCGGTCGGCGCCACCCTCGAACTCCACCACGAACTCCGTCGCGGGCGAAGCCGCACCGAAGGCGCGCTCAGCGATTTTTGGGGTGGCGCCCTGGAACGCGTGAAAGCGTGGTTGGAGCACGGCGTCCGCGGATATCTACCCGACTATGGAACGACTCCTGCGAACGAGGTCATACTTCGAACAGAAATCGCGGCACCACCCGCCGAAGTCTTCGCCGCGCTCGTCGAGCCGGCGAAAGTCGAACAGTGGCTCGCGCTCTCCGGTAAGAGCGCCATCGAGCCGAAGGTCGGGGGCCGCTACGACATCGGGTGGGGCGACGACGGCGGGCCGGTGAAGATCGTCACGTTCGAACCGGGCCGCACCCTCGCCTACACGTGGGCCTACAAGAACGAACCCGGAACCGTCGCGACCTGGTCGGTCGCCGAGGCGGGCGCCCCGCCCTCCGGCAAGTCGATCCTGACGATCGCGCATCGAGGCTTCGCCGACGCGTCGATCTTCGATCCCTACGTCGGCGGCTGGTCGTTCTTTTTGAACCGCGTGAAATTGCTTCTGGAAACGGGAGTGGGGCGGGCGACGACGATGACGGAGGACGACTTCGAGGAAGCGGCGCTCTCGTAGCAGCGGCGATCTAGAAGAAGCGGCGGCCTAGCGGAGCGAGTCGGTATCGGACTCCCGGTAGCGGTAGACGATCTCGTCCTTCTTCACCAGATGGAAGCGTTCACGCGCCACGCGCTCTTCCAGGAGCGGATCCTTCGCCTGCTCTTTCCGACGTCGCTCGAGATCGGTGACGCGTTCGGAGAGAACCGCCTGCCGCTCGTGGAGCGATTCGTTCTCGCGGCGAATCGAGGCGATGCGGAGCAATCCCGTATCGCTCAGCAAGAACGAATACGCAAGATAAGCGCCGACGAGCCCCAGCCCGAGATAGACGTAGCGCAGTTTCCGACGTTCTTCCGGACGCCGCCGTAGAAATCGAGAAGGCGCCTCGTCCTTCGGGCTCTGGTATGGCGAGCGCATCATCGTCCGGTCCCTCGCGCGGCGGCCATCGTCAGCGAGATCCGCCGACCGTGCGCTTGAAGGCGCCCGCGCCGGCGTAGTGCGCTTCGTCCGCCAGCTGCTCCTCGATCCGGAGCAACTGGTTGTACTTCGCGATCCGGTCGCTCCGCGACAGGGAGCCGGTCTTGATCTGCCCCGCGTTCACGGCGACGGCCAGGTCGGCGATCGTCGTGTCCTCGGTCTCGCCCGAGCGATGCGAGATGATGGTGGTGTAGCCGGCCCGCTTCGCCATCTCGATCGCGTCGAGCGTCTCCGTCACGGTGCCGATCTGGTTCAGTTTCACGAGAATCGAATTCGCGACTCCCTCCTCGATTCCCTTTTTCAAGATTTCGGGGTTCGTCACGAAGACGTCGTCTCCGACGATTTGAGTCGAGCCGCCGAGGCGCGTCGTGAGCGCCTTCCAGCCGGCCCAGTCGCTCTCGTTCATGCCGTCCTCGATCGAGATGATCGGATAGCGCTTCACCAATCCCTCGAAATAGTCGGTCATGGCGCTCGACGTTAGCCCCTTCTTGCCGTCCAAGTGGTACGTTCCGTCGTCCCAGAGCTCCGACGCGGCGACGTCGAGCGCGAGCGCCACGTCCTGGCCCGGCTTGTAGCCGGCCTTCTCGATGGCGCGCACCAGGAAGTCGAGCGCCTCGGCGTTGTTGCCGAGATTCGGCGCGAATCCGCCTTCGTCGCCCACGGCGGTGACGAGTCCCTTTTCGTGGAGGAGTTTCTTCAGCGTATGGAAGATCTCGGCGCCGTAGCGAAGCGCTTCGGAAAAACTCGGAGCGCCGAGCGGCACGATCATGAATTCTTGGATGTCGAGGTTGTTGTCCGCGTGGGCACCGCCGTTCACCACGTTCATGAGCGGAACCGGCAGTGTCTTCGCGTTGGCACCGCCGAGATAGCGGTAGAGCGGGAGTCCGTGCGCGTCGGCCGCGGCGCGGGCGCAGGCCATCGAGACGCCGAGCAGCGCGTTCGCGCCGAGGTTCTGCTTGTTCGGCGTCCCGTCGAGGTCGAGGAGAAGGCGATCGACCGCCACCTGATCGGAGGCGTCCTCGCCGACGAGCCGCGCGGCCGCGATGTCGTTCACGTTCTGGACCGCCCGCGAAACACCCTTGCCGGCGTAGCGTTTCGGGTCCTTGTCGCGCAGTTCCAGGGCTTCCCGGGAGCCGGTGGAGGCCCCGGAAGGAACTGCCGCCCGGCCGTAAGCGCCACCCTGGAGGGCGACGTCGACCTCAAGGGTCGGCTGGCCCCGAGAGTCGAGGATTTCGCGCGCGAAAACAGACGTAATGAGGGTCATGACGGCCCGGACGCTAGGCGCTCAAGTCGTGTTGCGTCAAGGGAAAAGCCTTGACGGACCCTAGGGAGCACCCTACGGTGCGGCCCCGTACGGCTGGCCGGGGCCGGGAGCGCCTCCCCGCCGCCTCGGAGGCCCTCAGGATGGCGAAACCTCGCCACCCTCATCAACGTACAGAACGTGACCGACCCGACATGGATTGCAGCTAAGTGGCGATCGACGAACGGGAGGTCATTCGGCGGTGCCTCGCCAAAGACGAGCGGGCCTACCGTGAGTTGGTCCGGGCGTATCAGGCCCCGGTGACGAATCTGGCCTGGCGGATCACGGGAAGCGCGGACGACGCGGCGGAGGTCGCGCAAGAAACCTTCATCCGCGTCCTGCGCTCCCTGGCTTCTTACGACCCGGAACGGCCGTTTCGATCCTGGATCTTCAAGATCGCGTCGAATCTCTCGCTCGACGCGATTCGGCGCCGGAAGCGACGGCCCGTCTCGTTCGAGGATCTTTCGGACGAGGATGGTCCGACGATCGAACCGGCCGATACGGGACCGGGACCGGACGAGGGAATGCGGCTCGAGTGGGCCGCGGAACGGTTCGAGGCCTTGGTCATCGAACTGCCGGAGCACTACCGGGCGATTCTCCACCTGCGATATCGGGAGGAGATGCCCTACGAAGAGATCGCGGAAACCATGGGAATCCCGCTCGGCACGGTGAAGGTGAGACTCCACCGGGCCCACGAGTTCCTCCGAAGAAGACTCAACGCCAGAGGTACGACGCCGTGAAAGCCAACCTGACCTGCGAAACCTGCGAACGCGAACTGATCGCTTACGCCGACGGCCTGCTGCACTCCGCCGTGGCGCGTGTGATGGATCAGCACCTCGAAGGGTGCGCGCGCTGCCGGGCGACGCTCGAATTCCATCGCGCCGTGGCGCGCCGCATCGCGACCCTGCCGGCAATCGAAGTTCCCGCGGGACTCGAGGAGCGCGTGATCCGCGCCATGACCGCGCCCGATCGCGCCCGGGCCCGTTGGACCCGCTTCGGCGCCGGGGCGTTGGCGCTCTCGTTCGCCGGCACGATCGGCGGACTCGTCTTCTGGCCGAGCCTCGCGAAGCAGTGGGGACTTCCCGACCCGGCCTCCGCCCTCGTACGCGCGTTGGATACGGGCGTCGAGGGGATGATCGCGGTCCCGAAACGGATCGCGGTCGATCTCACGTTCTACGAGCCGATCGCGCGTCAGTTCCTGCGCTCGATGGAAGCGCTCGCCACCATTCCCCGCGCCGCGTTCGTCTCGCTCCGCTCGCCGGAAGCGCAGGCAACCGGACTCGTGCTGTTGACCCTGGGGGTCGCGCTCTACTTGATTCTGCGACCGTCCCGCCGCCAGGAAGGAGGGATCGGCCATGCGTGCTTGGCGCTTTAATTCCTGGATGCGTATCGCGCGTGCCCCGATGTCGTCCCGGTTCTTCGTGTCGCTCCTCGTGCTCGTCGTCGCGCTCGCCATACCGCTGTCGTTCGGGCTCGCGCAGACGAAGACGACCACGAAGACGACCGTGAAGAGCAGCGCCGACTCCGCGTCGTCCGACGAGAGCGGTTTCAACGTTCGCGTTCGCGAAACGACGACCGGCAGCTCGGCCCGCATCCGCGAAAAGGTGGATCGCGCCGTCGAACGCGCGAAACGCCAGGCGGAGAAGGCGGCCGCGATCGCCGTCAAAGGGTCGAGCAACGCCCCTGACCCGCCCGACACGCCCGACACGCCGGATACGCCCGACTTCGATCACTCCGAGGGGAACGACCTCGTTCGCTTCGGTGAGGACATCACGATCCCCGAAGGACGCGTCATCGAAGGCGACGTCGTCGCGGTGGGAGGATCGATCACGGTCCTCGGCCGCGTGAAGGGCGACGCGGTCTCGGTCGGCGGAACGGTCCACGTGAAGGGAAAGGGCGCCGTCGAAGGCGACGCCGTGAGCCTTGGCGGAGGCGTTCAGACGAGCGATAGCGCGAGCGTCGGCGGTAGCGACGTGTCGGTGGGCAAGTTCGACTTCGACCATATGAATCACATGTGGCCGATGATCGGCGCCATGGGAGTTCTCGGCACCGGCGCCTGGCTCATGAAGCTCCTCGTCGGGTTGATGATCACGCTCTTCCTGGGCTGGATCTCGCTCCTCCTGCTCCGCGAGCGGCTGGAACACGCGGCCGGCGTGGTGCACGAGCGCTTCGGGAAGTCGTTCGTGATGGGTCTTCTCGGGTGGGTGCTCCTCGTGCTCGCCATACCGGTCGGAATCATCGCGCTCGTCCTCACCGGCGTAATCGCGATCGTGATCCTCTGCATCACGATCATCGGAATCCCGGTGGCGATCCTCCTCGTGATCGCGCTGGTGCTGGGCGTCATCGGAATCGTGGTGGGAGCGCTCTACGCGGGCTTCCTTGGATACCTAACCGGGACGATGTTCCTTGGCCGGCGGATCTTCGGACCGCGGGTGGCGACTCGGCCGCTCCTCGCGATCGCGGCGGGCGTGCTGCTGATCGCGCTCCTGAAGCTGGCGGCGGGATTGGTCAGCGCCCTGAGCATCTTCGTCTTCCATCCGGTCGGCATGGCGTTCGGCTTCGCAGCCTGGCTCCTGACCTTCATCGTGGCTTCGGCCGGATTGGGCGCGCTCATCAACGCGCGGTTCAGTAAGGGAACGGGACGGGTCTTCGGCTTCTCGGCGACCATGGGTGGGAATCAGTGGGGCTCAACCCCTCCTCCGCCCGCTCCGCCGTCGCCGCCTCCCGCGCCCGGCGCTTCGGGTCCGACGGCGGCGCCGCCGCACGACGGATCGTCGGACGCGCCGTAGCCCGGCCGGACACCCGAAATAGAACCCGAAGGTCGTGGTCGCCATGAAGGCGGCCACGACCTCTTTCGTTACGGGCGCCGCGTCGCTGTTGGGGCCTCTTCGCCGCTAGCGCGGAGCCGGGAGAAGCCCCGGCACGAAGCGCGGCCCTTTCGCCTGCGCCGTCCGGTCGCCCAGCCCCGAAAGGTTGACCGCCCACTCGAGCAGGTAGCCCGGCAGTCCGCGATCCCGTCCCGCTCCGGAATTGCTTCCGTCGGTGTGCGTCCCCGATAGCCAATCCTCGATCTCGCCCAGATCGTCGGCCGACAACGGCCGGATGACGACCTTCACCGAGATGTAGTGCGCGGCCGTCGAGTCGAGCGTCGAGGCGAGGGCGACGGGGAGGCGGCGCACCGCGAAGAGCGAGGCGCGGAGCGAATCGAGATTGGCGACGCTTCGCGTCCGGGGCGGATTCACGCCCGAGCGGATGCGGAAGGTCTTCGACCAGGGATCGAACGCCACCTTGTGCTCGCTCCGGTAGGCGACGACCAACTTGTCGAACCAGAATGATCGTTTCCGCCACACGCCCACCTCGAACGTGATGGTGGCGGGCATGCCTCGGAGAAGGGGATCCTCGAGGCGCGGCGTGAACGGGCGATCGACGTGATAGGAGACACAGATCGCGTCGCCCACGCGCTCCACCGCGTCGACGGAGAGATCCATGTCGTTCCCGGCGCGCGCGGTGGACGGCGCGAATGCCGCGGTAAACGCAATCGTGAGAACGGCGAAGCCAAGCCGCGCCGCGCGCCGTCGGCTGCCAAAGGCCAGAGCGGTCACTCCCACGAGCCACCGATCCGAAAGCCGACCAAGAGCGGCGCATCGCTTCGTTGAAGGTTTCTCGCCAGGGTGAGCGTGAGCGGTCCTTCCGCCACCCTGAGGCCGATGCCGCCGTCGAGCGCGGGACGCGACTCGCCCCACGCGCCGCGGCCGAACCACGCGGCGCCCCAATCGACGAAGAGGAGCGCGTTCAGATTCTTTCGGAAGAGATACGAGTACTCCGCATTCATGAGATAGAACTGATCGCCGCTTTGGGACTTGAACGGCTCGCCGCGGAGCGTGCCGATCCCGCCGAGATCCCAAATCTTCTGTGCCGGGAGGCTCCCCGAGCGTGTGGAACCGAGAATCGCGCGGGCGCGGAAGCCCTGGCCC
>JANMQV010000068.1:0-2047 GCA_031370645.1 Candidatus Eiseniibacteriota bacterium
GCCCAGCCCGACGCGCCCGCGCGGTCGTCGATCTCGGCCAACTTCAAGAGATCGACGCCGACCGCGTAGCTCTCGGCCCCGAGCGCTCGCGTGTGAATGTGCATGATCCGCTCCCGGAGCCCGCGCGCCACCGCGAACTGCCCCATCTCCACGCGGCAGTTCGACAGATTCTCGAGCGCGGGGACGAGATACCAGTGCTCGGGACCGACGCGCTTCTCGGTGTTCTCCAGGACGCGGGTGTAGCACGAATCGGCCCCCGTGTAGTCGGCGCACCTCATGGCGATGCTGCCCAGGGCGTTCAGTTCGGGGAGAAACCAGGTGCCGTCGCGGCCGAAGGCTCGCTCGTTGTTGGCCAGGGCCGACTCGAGATCGACGCGGGCCTGCGCGACCTTGCCCAGGACCCCGCGCGTCTGGCCCAGGTGATCGCGGGCCTCCACCGTTCGATGGTCGCGCGGCCCGAGCGCGGCAAGGCGGATCGAGTACGCCTCGGCGAATTTGGACTCCGCGAGGTCGGCGCGGCCACGCTCGATATGCAGGTTGCCGAGGTCCACCAGGCGATTCGCGGTCTCGAGGTAGTTGATGGCGTGGTGCTTGGCCGTCGCGCGTTGCACCGCACGGAAGTTGGCGAACTCCGACTCGGCCGTCGCGGCGCGGGTCGCCTGGATATCGGCGACGCGCGCGGCGCACGCTTGGGCCGCGGAGTCGCGCCCGGCGGTGGAGTAGATGTCGGCGAGTTCTTGGAGTGGATCGATGCAGTTCTCGGATCGAGGGCCGTCCGCCCGCTCGTAGAGGCGGAGCGCTCGGCGGTAGGTGGACTCGGCTTCGTGGAGACGCCCTTGTCCAGCGAGGGCATCGGCGAGGTCCTCGTGCGCCTCCGCGTACCACTCGACGGTGTCGTCACCTTCCCCACCGCACGCGCGGATGTATTCGATGGAGGCGCGGAGGTAGCGCTCGGCGGTCGCGAAGTCGAAGTCGTGCGATGCCGAACGACCGTAGTACTGGGCCAACCCCGCTTGCTCGCGCAGCGTGTTGTCCTCTTCGCGATGGAGCGTCGAGGTGACGACGGCGGCGGCGAAGAAGAGGTATGCGACGGCCGCAACGGTGATTCGGGCGCGGCGAGACGGGAGGGCGCGGGCGAGGTGATGGGAAAGCATGGATGCCCCCGGGTGGTGCTGGGTTGAGTCGATTGAGCCTGAACTATTAGGTATCGGCGTGACAGCGCGGATGGGTTAGTGGGAAGTTGTAAGTGGCTGGGGGACATGGGGTACGCAGGCGAAGCACGAGAGCCCGCCGAAGTCGAAACGCGGGCCAGCGGCGGCCTTGAGTTCCATGGTCCCTCCGAGATGATCCAGACTACACTCGAAGAGATTCGGGAATCACCATCGTGAAAATCACCCCTCCGAGGAGCCCATGCAATACCAACGACTCGGCAATACCGGACTGAACGTCTCGCGAATCTGCCTCGGCTGCATGTCGTACGGCGATCCTGACGCGAAACTCCCCGGCGCGACCCTCGGATGGGTCTGGGCCATGAGGGAGGCCGAGTCGCGGCCCTTCTTCAAACGCGCGCTCGAACTCGGCATCAACTTCTTCGACACGGCGAACGTCTACTCGTTCGGCGCGAGCGAGGAGATCACCGGCCGGGCGCTCCGCGACTTCGCGCGCCGCGAAGAGGTCGTGATCGCGACGAAGGTCTTCTTCCCGACGCGGCCCGGCGTGAACGCCGGTGGCCTATCGCGAAAGGCGATCCTCTTCGAGATCGACGAGAGCCTCCGCCGCCTCGGCACCGACTATGTCGACCTCTACCAGATCCATCGCCTCGACCCGAACACGCCCATCGAGGAGACGATGGAAGCGCTCCACGACGTCGTGCGCGCGGGAAAGGCGCGCTACATCGGCGCGTCATCGATGGGGGCGTGGCAGTTCGCCAAGGCGCAGCACGTGGCCGAACGGAACGGCTGGACGCGCTTCGCGACGATGCAGAACCACTACAACCTCCTGTACCGCGAAGAGGAGCGCGAGATGCTGCCCCTGTGCGCCGATCAGG
>JANMQV010000070.1:0-28565 GCA_031370645.1 Candidatus Eiseniibacteriota bacterium
CCCCCCCCACCACCCCCACCCCAAGCCTCCACACGACCTCGACTATCACCAGAGGCGTATCGACGTCGTCTCTGCAGAGGGCATTTTCGAAGTCTCGGATCACCTGAGCCTTGTCGAAGTCGCGGATCGTCTGAAGCTTCTCGAAGTCGCGGATCGGATGGGTCTTCTCGAAGTCGCGGATCACCTGAGCCTTCTCGAAGTCGCGGATCGCCTGCGTCTTCTCGAAGTCGCGGATCGGATGCGTCTTGTCGAAGTCGCGGATCACCTGCGCCTTGTCGAAGTCGCGAATCACCTGCGCCTTCTCGAAGTCGCGAATCGGATGCGTCTTCTCGAAGTCGCGGATCACCTGGGCCTTGTCGAAGTCGCGGATCGTCTGGGCCTTCTCGAAGTCGCGGATCACCTGCGACTTCTCGAAGTCACGAATGGGATGCGTCTTCTCGTAGTCGCGGATAAACTGCGCCTTCTCGAAGTCGCGAATCGCTTGGGTCCGCTCGAAATCGCGAGGGTAATAGACCTTCTGGAAGCCCTCGCTCGTCGCGAACTGTGCAAATTCCTTCTTCTGGATCAGCGTCTGGAAATCGGGGCTCCGAACCAGCGACTGGAAGCTGGGCGACGAGGCCAACTTCTGAAAGCCCTCGCTCTTCGCCAGCTTGCGGAACTCCGGGTTCGCCACCAAGCGATGGAACACGTCGCTTTGAATCAGGTCGTTGAGCGCCGCCGGATCGAGCGCGACGTCCTCGGACGTGATCTGGGTCGAGTGGTACCGATCCGCGGCGCCAATCGTTCCCTGCGTGCCCCACTTCGGCGGAAACTGGCCCTGCCACGACGCGATTCCGATGCCGGCAGCAACCACGAGCCCGGCGATGATAAAACCACGCTTCTTCATTACGACACCTCCCCCTTCATAGGGTGTTACTTGACGGGTCCCGACGACCCGGCCAAAACTTCCGTTCGGGTGGACTGCCTGCCCGAACGGACCTGAATCTCGAGTGGCGCTAGATGCGCTCCCTCGCCGCGGAGCTGGATGACGTACTCACCGACGCCGCCGCTCGCGCGCTGCCCGATACGAATGCCCGTAGGGCCTACGGTGGCATCGCCCGCTCCCGGCGGGACGATGCGGAGATCGCTGATCTGGAAGTTCGTGCCCAAGATTTCGACGGCTGCGTCTTCCGCCGGGCCGGGCACCACCTCGATTTGAAGCGTCACGTCGGAGCCACTCGACCACGTCGTGACCGTGACGCGGGCCTCACCCGCGGCGACCACTTGCTTCGCCGCCGGCGCCGCGCCGCGGTGGGAGTCCCTCGGCACCATCGCGCCGCGAAGATTCGCGAGATTGTCCCGGGAGCTCCCCACGAGATTCCCGGAGAACAGTGCGATGGCTAGGACACCCACCCCGACGCCCGCCGCGAACGGGACCGCTTCCCGCCACGGAACCGTTTGGAACACCCCCGCGAAGAGCGATCGCCAGAACCCATCCCCCGTCACCGGCGCGGAGGCTTTTGCTCGCGAGGCCGCGGCGCGAAGGACGTTCGGCTTCAAATCGGGGGGAGGGGTCTCCAGCCCGACTTGGTTCAGGGTGCCGACCATCTCGACGAGTGCGCGGTACGATTCGCGTGCTTCCGGATTCCCGGCGAGGTGAGCTCGGAGCGCTTCACGCTCCTCGGGGGTGGCGATCCCGTCGACCTCGTCGTTGGCGATACGCTCGAATTGTTCGCGGTTCACTGTGTGATTCCTTTCCGGCTCAGCATTTCGCCAAGGAGCCGTCGCGCCGTATGGAGTCGAGACTTCACGGTCTTCTCAGGCACTTCGAGGATTTGGCTCATCTCCGCCTGATTCAGCTCCAGGAAGTGCCTCATGATCACGACGGTTCGATAGTCGGCGTTCAGTTGCATGAGCGCGCAGCCGATTTCGGTTCCGACTTCGCCGAGAGCAGCGCTCTCATCCGGCCTTCGTCCGTTCGACTCGAGTCCGGGGTCGAGTTCCTCGTGCCGGCGGCGCCGGCCCCGGTGATTCAGCGACTCGTTCACCGCGATTCGGTAGATCCACGAGAAGAAGCGGTACGACGAGTCGTACGAGTCGAGATTCTGAAAGACTTTCACGAAGACCGTCTGGGCGATGTCCTGCGCTTCCTCGCGGTCGTTGACCATCCGGAGCGCTAGGTTGTAAATCACCCGCTGGTAACGATCCACCAGCACTCCGAAGGCTCTCGAACTTCCCTGCTTGGCCTTCTGGATCAGGTCTTCTTCGTCGGTCTCAATCATCAGTACAAGCTGCGCTCACCCAGGTTGGTGAATAAATCGGGTCCCCCGGAGAAAATCTGGGCCGCGGAACTCCCTCATTCAATATTCAGGACCTTGTCGAGGCCGGTATAGCCGAAAACGGTCCGCACGCGCGGGTTCATCCCGACCAACCTGAGGCTCCCGCCTGAACCGTGTAACCTCTTGTGTAACTCCAGAATAACGGTGATTCCAGCGCTCGATATGTAGTCCAGGGCCGAGCAATCGGCCACGACATCCCCCGAAACGGCTTTGAGCGACTGGCTCGCACGGTCGGTACGAGAGGCATCCAGCCGCCCTGAGATTGAAATCTTTCCGTCTGTTCCGAGTTTGATATCGAACATCAATGCTCCTGGCCGGGGGAGAGTGGTAGGGATACCGTGATCGCGCTCACCCCGTCCCGGTGCCCATATTTGAACTCGCGCGCCAGTCGCCGCACGAGGTGGATACCGCGCCCTCCTCTGGACTGCTGCTCGAGAGGAAGGGAGAGATCGGGCGTCGGGACTTGGGTCGGATCGAACGGTGCGACGTCGAAATCTCGTAAGGTCAGCCGAACCGCGCCGTCATCGCGCTCTAGTCCGACTTCGATATCGTGGCGCCCGTCCTGGTTATGCCGGACGAGATTGGTGAAGAGTTCCTCGAGGACGAGATCGATGGCATGGCTCGGCCCCTCGTCGACGCCTTCCTTCTCCACGAAGTCGTGGGTGAAGTCGAAGATGTCTGGGAGCACTGCGATATCCCGGGGAAAGCGCCGTACCCAGGCGCGTACCGGCATGCCGGACCTCCTGCGTCCCTCGAAATCCAGCGGGGAGTCAGGCCATCATAGGGGATTCCGGCGCAGGACGCGCCATAGAGTCGCTAAGTTACTGTTAAATAGAACGATATGGAGACACCTCCTGCTTGCCGCGGCGCCCCGGGAGGGGCGCTCTTGCTAGGCGGGGCGGACGATCGAGCGGTCGATGTCGGCGAGCCGCGGAACACCGGCAAGCGCCATGGCCATCGAGAGTTCGCTTCGGAGGATTTCCAATACTCGCTCGACGCCCGCGTCGCCGCCAGCGGCCAGGCCGTAGAGATAGGACCTTCCGATCAGCACGCCTCGAGCCCCGAGAGCGAGCGCCTTCAAGACGTGCGAGCCGCGCTGGAATCCTCCATCGACGTAGACTTCCATTCGTCCTGCGACAGCCTCGACCACGTCGGGTAGGGCCAAGATGGTCGCTTCCCCGCCGTCAAGCTGACGCCCGCCGTGGTTCGACACGATGATCGCATCGACTCCCGCGTCGAGCGCTCGGCGAGCGTCGTCCGCGCGCACGATCCCTTTGAGGACGATCGGGAGCCGCGAGAACGATCGGAGCCACGCGACCGCGTCCCAGGTGAGCGACTGATCCATGAGGTCGTGAACCCTCGCCGCCATGCCGCCGGGGAAACTCCATCGACGGTACGCATCGCCATAGGCGTCGAAGTTGGCCATGGTGACGCCCGCGGGGAGCGTGAATCCGTTTCGGTGATCGCGTTCCCGCCTTCCGAGAATCGGCGTATCGACGGTGAGCACGAGCGCTCGATAGCCCGAGCGCTCCGCTCGCTCCGCCAAATCGCGCGCCAGGCCACGGTCTTTATAGACGTAGAGCTGGAACCAGAGCGGGCCTGTCGCCTCTTCCGCGATGATTTCGAGAGGGGTCGATGCGATGGTGCTCGCGGTCATGAGAACCCCCGCCTTCCCCGCCGCGCGCGCGGTGGCTCGCTCCCCCTCCGGATGGGCGAGTTTGTGGAACGCGGTCGGCGCGAGGGCGATCGGCATGGTGACGGGAGCGCCGAGGAAGGTCGTGGCTAAGTCGAGGCCGCTCACGTCGACGAGCACCCGATGGAGCAGGACCCACCGATCCATGGCGGCGCGATTTCGGCTCAGCGTCTTCTCGTCTTCCGCGCCGCCGGAGTAGTAGTCGAACGAAGCGCGGGGCATCTTTTTCCGGGCCATCGCTTCCACGTCGGCGACGTTCAGAAGCGCGGCGAGCGCGGCGGGGCTTGCCCCGCGTGCGGGCGGCGCCTTCTTTGGCCGCTTCTCCGTCCCCTGCTGCGAGCGACGACGAGCTCCCGCCGTCGTCGCCTGCTTCATCGCCTTCCTAGTCGCCATCCCATTCCTCCCGTCGCCGATCGATCGCGCGGCTACTTCTTCCGCACGAGTTCGATGGTGAACGGCTCCTTCTTGCCGTTGTCGTTCGACACCCACTCCTGCTTCAGGTGGTCCGCGTCGACCAGGACGAGCGTCAAGGCGTCCATCTTCGCTTCACCCTTCTTCCAGTTCGTGATGTCCGTCATCGTGAAGACGAGGCTCGAGCCATCCTTCGTGCAACGCATGCGCGGCTGGTTTCCCGAACCGCAGTAGTGCGTCATTACGACGGCGTCGCCGTCCGGGTGATAGACATTGATCATCGGCGGTTCGCCCATCGGCGCCATGCGCTCCATGATGGCGCTCCCGCTCGCGACGATTTCAAATGTGGTTGTTCCCTTCGAATCCCCCGCACCGACTCCCTCCCAGGTACCGACCAGCGACTTCAAGTGCTCGAACGCGGGCGGCGGATTCTTGATCGTGTGGTGTTCCTTGGCGGACTCGCCGGCGAAGGCGGGCGTGACGAGCAGTGCGGCGATGAGGACGACGAGGCGCTTCATGTTGGGATCCCCCTATGAATGGTCCCCCGATTGGGACAGACGGGGAGCCTACCACTATGGTTGTTCCCATCCAATGGCGGCGGTAGACTCGTGGGATTCCGCCACCTACGGAGGGTACATGGCTTATCTGAGATTCCCGCTGACCCCGGTGCGGTACCCGCTCTTCCTGGCGCTGATGATACTCAGCGCGGGATCGGCAAGCCGCGTCGCTAGAGCCGAGGATGCAGCTGATTCACCGCTGAAGGAAGGTGCGTGGGCCGTGGAGTTCGCGATCAATCCGACTTTCGATTACGGATTCGGCTTCACCGGGTCTGCGACGCTTGCGGCGAAGCGTCACTATTCACCCGGACGTGCACTCCGGTTCGGAGTCAACGCCGGTTTTAATGAGGACGAGAGCGACGGCACGCAGGGGCATGCCTCCTTCTACCCCCCGTACGACCCCTTCCCCGAGGTCGTGGAGGGGACCGTATCGCGGCACTCCGAGAGCCATGCCTATTCAGCGTTTCTGCATTACATCCGGGAATGCCCCGTCCGAGACCATGTCGCGATCTTTGGCGAACTTGGCCCCTCCCTACGCTTCGCTCAATCGGATTCGCACTCAGAATACATCTCCGGGTACTCAACACCGAGTTTGGGAACCTACGACGATCACAGCGTTACCCGTTCTGTTGCGCTCGACGTCAATCTGGGGTTCGAATGGTTCTTCACAAACCGTTTGTCGTTCGGCGCCCGCTACGGAGCATTCGTGGCGTATCAATGGGGGTCGAGGTCGTCGGGTGGGAGTGACGTGGCGTTGGACGGCACGCGGTTTTCAAGAACCGAGGAGAACCTCGATACGAAGGGTGCCGATGCGGGCACGAATCGCGCTACGGTTACCCTGGCCGCCTACTTCTAAGCACATTGATGAACTCGAACATCCTCGACACCCCCGAACTCATCGAATCCGCCGTCCGCGCTGTGCGTGTCGTCGCGGTGCTCGGCATGAAGGACGGACGTGATCCCGCCGCGCCCGCCTATCGCATTCCGCAGATGCTCCGCGAACGCGAGATCCGCGTGATCCCGGTGAATCCCAAGTTCGAGTCAATCGACGGCGAACGCTGCTATCCGTCGATCGCCGAAGTGCCGGAGCCGTTCGACACGCTCGACGTGTTTCGCGCGCCGAAGTTCATCGCGGGAATCGCGGATGAAGTCCTGGCGCTTCCCCCCGAACGGCGACCCACACTTTTCTGGCTCCAGTCGGGGATCCGCGACGACGCGGCCGCTGCGCGCTTAGCCGCAGCGGGAATTCAGGTCGTTCAGGACCGCTGCTTGGGCGTCGACGCCGCTCGATTCAGACCCCGCGCCTAATAGCGGCCGCGTCACGCCTCGGACATTGACCGCAAGGAGCGGATATCGGCTCCTGCGCCCTCTCGATACGATTCCCGCAGGAGTGATGACATGAGCCCCCGCCACCTTTCATCGAGCGCCGCCGGCGCGCCGAAGCCACCGCGGTCCGACGAGGACCGCTGGAAGGTCGTGCTCGCTCGCGATCCGCGCTTCGATGGGCTTTTCGTGACGGCGGTTCGAACGACGGGGATCTACTGCCGCCCTTCCTGCCCGGCGCGCCATCCGCATCGCGGAAACGTCCGCTTCTACGCGAACGTGGAGGCAGCGGAGTCGGGAGGCTTCCGGGCCTGCCGCCGCTGCAAGCCGCGCGACGCCTCGACGTGGGACGTGAGCGTGAAGCGGGTGGAGCGCGTCTGCCGCTACATCGAGCAGACGCTCGAGGAGCGGCAGTCGCTCCGCGCGCTCGCGGCGGTGGCGGGGCTCAGCCAGCATCACTTCCTTCGGACGTTTCAGCGCGCGACCGGTGTCACGCCCGCGGCCTACGCGGACGCCCGCCGTCTCGAGCGCCTGAAGGGACACTTGCGGCGAAAGGAAGAGGTGACCATGGCGATGTACGACGTCGGTTACGGATCGAGCAGCCGTCTCTACGAACGGGCGCCGCTGGCGCTCGGCATGACTCCGGGCGCGTACCGCGCGGGGGGCGAGGGCGCCATGATCCGCTATGCGAGCGCGGAGACGGCGGTGGGACGCGTTCTCGTCGGGGCGACGGAGCGCGGTCTCTGCAGCGTGAAGATCGGCGCGAACGAAGGAGTCTTGGCGCGCGCGCTTCGCGCCGAGTTTCCCGCCGCTAACGTAAAGCATGATCCCGCCGGGATCGGAAAGTGGCTGCGCGGCGTGGTGGCGCACCTGGACGGCCGCGAGCCGAAGGAAGGGCTCCCACTCGACATCCGCGCCACCGCGTTTCAGCGGCGGGTGTGGGAGGCGCTCTGCCGCATTCCACGGGGCGAGACGAGGAGTTACGCGGAGATCGCGAAAGAAGTCGGATCGCCGAAGGGGGCCCGCGCCGTGGGGCACGCGTGCGCCACGAATCCAGTCGCGATCGTCATCCCCTGCCACCGCGTCGTTCGTGGCACCGGAAATCTAGGCGGCTACGCCTACGGGCTCCCCGTGAAGCGCGCCATCTTGGATCGTGAAGCAGGCGGGGGCCCGAAGCGGGCCCCCCGCCCCAAGCGCTAGGACGCGACTCCCGTTTCGAGCGCGTCGCTCGACTCCTCCAACTCCCGGAGCACGACGCGGAAGCGATCGCGAAGCCGCTCGATTTCACGCGTGCGGTCGCGGTCGAGTTCCATCTGCGGATCTTCGACCAGTTTGTCGCACGTCTGATTCATGAGGCGAAGCCGGTCGCGTAGCTGCAGGAGATCCTTCGCGAACTCCTTCGCCGGGACCGGAACCTCTCCCCCCTTCGACCACCCCTCGAGCGCGCGGAGCCGTTCCTGAACGCGCGTCAGAACCTGTTCCATCTCCTGCTGATGCTGGGCGCGGCGCATCTGCTCCGCGGCGTCGACCGGTGAACCGGGCCGCTGCTCCATGACGATCAGCCGCTGAAGTCCGTCGTTCGTCTCGTCCATCTCTCGGTTCATCACTTGAAGTCGATCTTGTAGCCGGTCGAGGGCTCGAATCCGATCGGGGGTCGCGCCCGGCGACGCTTGGTCGCGAAGCTCGGAGGCGCGCTGCTCCATGTCGCGGAGTCGGTCGCAGGCGATTCCGAGCCCGATGGCGAGATCCTTGAATCCCTGCTGCGTCTTCATCGCGACGAGCCGCTGGTTCAACTGCTGCACCTGGGCCTGCAAGCGCATCATGCGGGCCGCCATCTCCTGCATGCGACCTTCGCGCGCCACCTGCATGGCGGGATCGGGCGATGCGCCGGCGCCGCTTCCAGCGTGGCTGACGGAGGCGGCCAAAAGAAGCGCAACGGCGGCGCTGATAAATGGTTTCATGACGTTTCTCCTTCTCGCGGCGGCCCGGCGCGAGCGGCGGTTCCGCTCCGGAAGTCCGGGCGATGTCGGCGCGATTGACCCGATCAGTATGAGCCGGGGAGAGACGCTGAAATCGTGGTCCGTTGGTACCGCGAGGAGGGCTAGGAGAGGAGCCGGAGGAGGGCCTTCGGGTCGGTTACCGGTTCCTGGCATACGAACTGCTCGCAGACGTAGGCGGTCGGGGCGCCGCCCCGCGCCGTCTGGGTCGCGATGTGAGGCGCGAGGGCGCGGAGCTCGCCTCCATCGCCATCGGCGGGGCGGAGGAGCACGACCTTGTTCGGCGTGAAGGAGCGTCGCACGACGGCCAACAGTTCGAGCAGCCGCGCGTCACCGCGCTCCGCGGCAATGACGACTTCGCGTGACGGTCCGAGCGCGAAGTCGACCGCCATCAAGAGTTGGGCGTGCGCCGAGGGATGGCGCTCCACCGATCCTGCGAAGGCGCGGATCAGCCGCTCCGCGCGCGCTTCATGCGCCATCTCTCCGGTGAGTCGGGAGAGCTTCAGTAGCACCAGGGCCGCGACGGAATTTCCCGAAGGTGAGGCGCCGTCGTAGATCTCCTTCGCTCGCGCCAAGAGCGCCTCTCCGTCGTCTCCCGTGAAGAAATAGCCGCCCTCTCGTTCGTCCGCGAAGCGCTCGTTCATCGCGTCCACCAACCGCTTCGCCGCGGCCAGGAACTCCGATTCGAACGTCGCTTCGTAGAGCTCGAGATAGCCCCACGCCAGGAAGGCGTAGTCGTCGAGGTAAGCGAGATGCGCCGCCTCGCCGTCCCGCCACCGGGCAAGGAGCCGCCCGTCGCTCCGCGTTAGTCGGTCGCGCACGAACCCCGCGGCAGCGGCCGCCGCGGCCGCGTAGAGCGGTTCGCCGAGCACCTGCGCCGCGCGCGCCATCGCCGCGATCATGAGGCCGTTCCACGAGGTCAGCACCTTGTCGTCGCGATGCGGGCGAACCCGGTGCTCGCGCGCTTCGAGGAGCTTCACCCTCGCGACATCCAGTCGCCGGGCCAGCGCCGCGGGGTCGAGCCCGAGGCGAAGCGCGGATTCGGCCGGCTCCCCCGCGACATGGAGGATGTTCGTTCCCGTCAATCCGCCGTGACCCGGATCGATCCAGTTGCCGCGCTCCTCCACGCCGTAGACCTCGGCGAGGAGCACCGCGTCGTCTTCACCGAGAAGCGCTTTCAGTTCGGTGGCGCTCCAGACGTAGAACTTCCCCTCTTCCCCCTCGCTGTCGGCGTCCTCGGCGCAGAGGAACGCGCCTTCGGGGCCGGAGAGATCGCGCATCACATAGGTGGCGATCTCGCGCGCCACCGCGGCGTAGAAGCGGTCGCCGGTCGCCTGCGCGCATTCGAGGTAGGCAAGCAGCAGGAGCGCCTGGTCGTAGAGCATCTTTTCGAAGTGCGGCACCTTCCATTCTCGATCGGTGGAGTAGCGGTGGAACCCGAATCCGACCTGATCGTAGATACCGCCGCGGCGCATCGCTTGAAGCGTTCGCTCGACCATGTCGAGGGCGCGCCCGTCGCCGGAGCGTTTCCACCAGTGGAGAAGGAAGGAGAGTTGGTGGGGCGTCGGGAATTTCGGCGCGCTGCCAAAGCCGCCGAATTCCTCGTCGAAGCGGCCAAGGAGTTCCTCGAAGCCGCGGAGAAGCACGTCCTGCCCCAACGCCTCCCCGGGGGCGCCGCCGAATTGTTCCCGAACGGCTTCGGTGATTCGTCCGGCGCCTTCGATCACGCGATCGCGTTCCCCTTCCCAGGCGGAGGCGATTTGCATGAGGAGGTCGCGAAGCCCGGGGCGGCCGAAGCGCGATTCCGGAGCGAAGTAGGTACCGGCGTAGAAGGGCTCCTTCTCGGGCGTGAGAAAGAGCGTGAGCGGCCAGCCGCCGCTTCCGGTGAGCGCCTGACAGACCGTCATGTAGACGTGATCGACGTCGGGTCGCTCCTCCCGGTCGACTTTGATCGAAACGAAATGTTCGTTCAGAATCTCGGCGATTTCCTCCGACTCGAACGACTCGCGCTCCATCACGTGGCACCAGTGGCAGGTGGAGTAGCCGATGGAGAGGAAGATCGGCTTTCCCTCTCCCCGTGCTCGCTCGAAGGCCTCGTCGCCCCAGGGATGCCAGTCGACGGGATTCTGCGCGTGTTGGAGGAGGTAGGGGCTCTTCTCGCCGGCGAGTCGATTCGCTCGGCCCGTGACGCCGCTCACTCCGCGTCGGCCTTCGCGATGACGCCGCCCGCCACGACGCGTTCCCCCTCGTAGAGCACGAGGGACTGACCCGGCGTGAGCGCGCGCTGCGGCTCGTCGAATCGAACGATCGCTTCCCCGGGGCCGCCCGGGAACCAGGTCGCAGCCGCGGGTGGGTGCGCGTAGCGAATCTTCGCGGCGCCGCGAATCGAGGGTGCGTCGTCCGCCCCTGCCGCCATCGCCGGCGCGGCCACCGGAGTGGGATACGAAACGCGCGTCACGCGCGCCTCCCGGTGATAGAGCGCTTGCTCTGGCCCCACCTCGACCGTTCCCGTTTTCGCGTCGATGTTCGTCACATAGAGCGGGATGCCTGCCGCCACCTCTACACCGCGGCGCTGGCCCACGGTGAAGGCGTGAATGCCGTCGTGCTCGCGCCACTCGCGACCGGATGCGTCCTTCACGGCCCCTCGTGGTGAGGCCGCCAGGCGCTCGGGGAATCGCTCCTTCAGGAAGTCGAGATATCGCTTCCCCTCGACGAAGCAGATGTCCTGACTCTCGCGCTTGTCGGCCACGCCGAGTCCGAGCTCTCGCGCTCGCTCCCGGACGTCCTCCTTCCGGAGGTGGCCGATCGGAAAGATCGCCTTCTCCAAGATCGCGGGCGCCAAGCCCCAGAGCACGTACGACTGATCCTTCCCATGATCCGTGGCGCGAAGGAGCGTCGCGCGCCCCGCGTCGTCCACACCGCGTCGCGCGTAATGGCCGGTCGCCACGTAGTCGCAGCCGAACGTCTCGGCGCGGCGCATCAGCTCGCCGAACTTGAGCCAGTTGTTGCACTGCACGCAGGGGTTCGGCGTCCGTCCGGCAAGATACTCGCCCACGAAATCCTCGATGACGTGCTCGCGGAATTCTTCCTCGAGATTGAGGACGTAGTGCGCGAATCCGAGTCGGCGCGCCGTGGCGCGGCAATCGTCGATGGCGTCGAGCGTGCAGCAGCCGCGGCTCGGGTTCGGGCCGTCGGAATAGCACCAGAGCTTCATGGTGACGCCGATGACCGTGTGCCCCGCCTCATGGAGGAGTGCCGCGGTCACGGCGCTGTCCACGCCGCCGCTCATGGCGACGAGAATGGTGGAGGGACGGTCGGGAAGGTGATTCATCATATGGACCGCCGTCAGGCGGCGAAGGTCGGAGAGCCGGCGCGCAGTTTCTCGACGACGGGAGGAATGATTTCCAGAACGCGGTCGATCTCGGCGTCGGTGGTGAAGCGCCCGAGGCTGAAGCGAACGGCGGTCTGCGCGATGACGGCCGGAACTCCCATCGCGAGGAGCACGTGCGACGGATGCGAGGAGCCCGCCTTGCAGGCGGAGCCGGCCGAGACCGCCACCCCTTTCATGTCGAGCGAGAGGATGAGATGCTCCCCCTCCGCACCCTTGAACGAGAGATGCGCCGTGTTGCAGACGCGCGGCGCGCCGTCGCCGTGGCGCACGACCTGGGGAACGGCGGCCATGATGCCCGCCTCCAGCCGGTCGCGGAGCGCCGTCAAGCGGGGCACCGCCGTCTTCATCTCCTCCTCTGCCACTTCGCACGCGCGGCCGAAGCCGACGATCGCGGGGACGTTCTCGGTCCCGGCGCGACGCCCGCGCTCGTGTTCTCCGCCGTGAATCAGAGGCGCGAGCCTCAATCCGCGCTGCACGTAGAGCGCGCCGGCTCCCTTCGGCCCGTAGAACTTGTGCGCGGTGATCGTCACGAGCGTCGCGTTCCACGCCTTCACGTCGATCGGGTACTTCGCCGCGGCTTGCACGGCGTCGACGTGGAAGGCGATGCCGCGCGCGGCGCAGAGGGCGCCGATCTCCGTGGTCGGTTGGATGACGCCCGTTTCGTTGTTCGCGGCGATCACGGTAACGAGGATCGTGTCGGGTCGAAACGCGGCGGCGACGGCTTCAGGCGTCACGCGGCCGTTCGCTTCGGGGGCTACCCGCGTCACTTCAAAGCCCTCACGCTCGAGGGCGTCGCAGGCATGTCGCACCGCGTCGTGCTCCACGGCGCTCGTCACGACGTGCTTTCCCTTGGCGCTCAACGCGCGGGCGGCGCCGAGTACGCCCATGTTGTCCGATTCGGTTCCGCCGCTCGTGAAGACGATTTCGCCGGGAGCGGCATTCAACATGGCCGCCACCTGCCCGCGTGCTTCCTCAATCGCCCCCTTCGCCTCCTGCCCGAATGCATGCACGCTCGAAGCGTTGCCGTAGCCCTCCCGGAAATAGGGGAGCATGGCGTCGAGCGCCTCGGGACAACAGGGCGTGCTGGCGTTGTAGTCGAGATAGATGCGGGACATGGGCGGATCCCCCTGGGAACGCGCGGGCTGGCTTAACCTTATAAGGATATCAAAGAAAGCGGGCCGGGCGCAATCGAGGCGCCCGGCCCGAATGGTCGATCGAACGTGATGCGGCGACGCTTACTTCCCGGCGCCGGTGCCCTTTTCCTTCAGCGAATCGGCCGTGGCCTTCTCCTGCGCCATCTTCGCCTTCATCGCCTCACCCTGCTTCTTCGCTTCATCGACCTTCGCGGCCGCGGCAGCCTTCGCCGCGTCCATCTTGGCCGCTTCGCCCGCCTTCGCGGTCGCTGCCGCCTTCATGGTCTCGTCCTTCTTCGCGAGCCACGCCGCGCGCGGCATGATGCGGACCGACTTCAGGGTGGTCCACTCGAGCGGCTTCGACATCTCGCCGCCCATGCCCGGGTTCGGACCGACCGGCGTGTTGGCGATCTGGTCGAGGACGTCGATCCCCTCGAAGACGCGGCCGAACGCCGTGTAGTGGCCGTCGAGGTGCGACGCCATGCCGTGCATCATGAAGAACTGCGACCCGGCCGAATTCGGCGTGCCGCTATTCGCCATCGAGAGAACGCCCTTCTCGTGGCGATGGCTATTGAACTCGTCCTTGATCTTGTAGCCCGGATCTCCGGTGCCGAGATCGGGAGCCTTCGGATTCTTCGACTTCGGATCGCCGCCCTGAATCATGAAGCCTTTGATGATCCGGTGGAATCCGGTGCCGTCGAAGTAGCCCTGACGGGCGAGCTTCTTGAAGTTGGCGACCGTCATCGGCGCTTCCTTCGCCCAGAACTCGACGACCATGCGGCCCTTCGAGGTCTCCATCACGGCGACTTCATCGGACGCAGCGCCGGCCTTCCCTTCGGCGGCCTGCGGCGTCGGCGCCTTCGCGGCGGCCGTCTTCGCCGCGGCTCCGGCCGGCGGATCGGCGGCATACGCCGCGCTCGCGACCAGGAATCCGGCGGCCGTCATTCCCACCACGCCACGAATGGACATCCGAAACATCGATCCTCCTTGCCTTCGGGTCGAATTGCTAATCATCAGTTCGAGTTCTCCTTCGTCTTCAAGAGCCGCACGATTCGGCGCTGACGCTCCAACTCGCGCTGCGCGCTCTCGGTGTAGGCGGGGTCCACCAGCGCCGCCTCGAAGACCGGTATGGCTTCTTCGTGACGGCCCATCTTGTCGAGGGCCTGCGCCCAGCAGAACTTCAAGCAGGCGTTGGCGCTGTCGCTGGCGAGTCCTTCCCGCGCCGCCTCGATGGCCCGCTGGTAACGCGTGGCATCGTAGTAGGCGTAGGCCATGTTGCAATAAACACCTTTATAGTTCTGCGGGTCCGTCCGAACGACCGCCCGGAAGAGTTCCACCGCGCGATCGGTCTTGTTCGTCTTGGCGTACGCCTGGGCCAGATAGTAGCGGTCGACGGTCCCGAGCGATTCCCCGAGCGACTCGTAGTGCTTGATCGAGACAGGGTAGCGCTCGAGCTTGAAATTGACCCAGGCGAGCTGCTTCTTCGCGTCCACGTCGAGCGGAGAAAGCTGGAGCACGCGCTGGCATGCCATGGCGGCTTCCGCGTACAGTCCGCCGCGCGAAGCGGCCGCCGCGAGCGACCGGACGATTTCGGGATCGCGTGGGTCCAGTTCCGAGGCCTTGTAGAGCGCGGAGACCGCTTCCGCCGACTTCCCTTCCCGTGAGTAGATCTCTCCCAGTTGGCGATAGACCTGCGCCTCGCGGGTCGGCGAATTCTTCACGTAACGGAGCGTCTGGCGGCAGACGGAGGTCGCCTCGCTGTATTCGGACGCCTCCATGAGAGAGCGGGAAAGGGAGATGCGAAGCCCTACGTCTTCCGGGGCGAGCGCCACCGCCTGGCGGTAGGCCGTGGCGGCCTTGTCGAGCTCACCGAGCGCCAGGTGCGCGTCGCCCAGAGTTCGAAACGCGGAGACCATCTGCGACGAGACGCGCGTGGCGCGCTCCAAGAGCGTGACGGCGTCGGTGTATTGGCCGCGGCGCATTTGCACCTGCCCCAAGCCCGCCAAGGCGTCCTGATTGTTCGGCTCGCCCTCGAGCGCGAGCCGGAATTCGCGTTCGGCGCCATCGAGCTGCCCACGCTGAAGGAGATCGGATCCCGCCGTGACGTGCGCGCGCGCGGCGTTCGGCGCGGGGGAGCCGGCCGTCGCGTTCGTCTGGCCGTTCCCAATTTCCGGAGACTCCTGCCTCGAGCCGGCGCAACCGGCGGTCACGAGGAGAAGGAATGTCGCGGTGACGGCTGTGGTGCGGGTGGAGAGTCGCGTGCCACGCTGATGCATAAGTCGGTGCCTCCCTGGGTGACGCCGCGGCGCCTCGAGCGCCGGGATGGTCGCGGTCGCCGGGGTCAGTGCCCCGCGGGGGTCGCCTTCTTCTGCTGATCGACGTATTCCTGCAAGACCTGAATGCTATTCCGCGCGCTCTCGGCCACGACGGAGAGCGAATCGATGCCGACGACGCGCTGCCAGTAGGTGATCGCCGACTGGTAGATCCCCGCGTCGGCAAAGGCCACGCCGAGATTGTAGAGCGCTTCTTGGTTTTCCTTGTCCTGGCGGAGCGCCTTCCGATAGAGCGCGGTCGCTTCGGGATGGCGTCCTTGGCTGTAATACGCGTTCCCGAGGTTGCAGAGCGCGCGCACGTTCGTCGAGTCGATCGCCAGCGCCTTCTTGTACGAATTGATCGATTGGTCGAGCGCGCCGGTTTCGGCCTCGATGAGGCCGACGCTCACGAACGCGTCGGCGACGGGTGGATTCGCGGTGGAGGCGCGCTTGAATTCACCGAGCGCGTCGTCGCGTTTCCCCATCGTCAGATAGTACGTGCCGAGGTTGTAGTGCGCGGCCGCGTCGTCGGGGTTGATCTTGAGCGCGCGCTGGAAGGCCAATTTCGCCTCCGCGCTCTTCCGCTGATCCATGTAGACGGCACCGAGGCTCACCCAGCCGGTGGAACTGTTGGGGTCGACTACCGTCATTTTCTTGAAGGCTGCCCCTGCTTCGTCGTAGCGGTGCGCCCGACGATAGGCCGATCCGAGCGCGAGCCACGAATTGGTGTCCTTGGGCGATTTCTTGGTGAATTCGAGGGCCTGGTCGATCGTCATCGTACCCGGCGCCGGGCGCGCGACACTCTGCATCGTCGGAGCGGCTCCCCCGGCCGGCGGTTTTTGGGCCGAAGCGGGGTGGGCAAAGAAAAGGAGCGTGGCCGCGGCCGCGAAACGGGCGGCCCGGAAGTCCCAGCGATCCAGTAACTTGGCTTGGTACATCGAGTTCATTCGTATTCCCCCGGTTGGTCGATACGCTATCCACTCCATACCCCGAAGTCAACGGGCTTCTCCCTTGCGCCCCAAGGGATTGGGAGTGCTCGACCGATGCATAGCCGTTAGGATATCGGCCGTGCGGACCCCCATCTCCATCGTTCTCGTACTCGTGACCTGGTTCGCCCTCGCCGTGGCCGCGGCTTGCGCGGGAGCCATGGCCTCGGCACCCGGCGCCGCGATCGGCCTGGTGAACTTCGCGCTCACCGTTGGAGCGCTCCTGGCGCTCGTCACCATCCCCGCCTTCCGCGAATGGGCGGCGACCGCGAGCCTTCGACCCTGGGTCGCTTATCACCTCGTCCGGTTCGTCGGGCTCGCCTTCCTCGCCTTCGCCGTGGCGGGGCGGCTTCCGGCCGGGTGGGCGACGAAGGCCGCGTGGGGCGACATCGCCGTCGCGATCGCGGCGGGCTTGGTCGCGATCTTCGTGCTTCCGATCGTGTCGATCCGAAAGTGGCTCGTCCTCTTTGTCTGGAATCTGCTCGGTTTCGCCGACATCGTGTTCGTCCTCGCCACCGGGATTCCGATCGCGCTCCGCGACGTTCACGCCATGTCGCCCCTTCGGGAGTGGCCCCTCGTACTCCTGCCGACCTTCATCGTGCCGCTCATCCTCGTCACGCACGTGCTGATCTTCGTCCGGCTCTTCAAGGGCCGAGAAGCCGCAGCACTTCGACAGACGCTTTAGGCGCGAAACCCCGAGACTCGAAACTGAAGCGCTTCCGCGAGGTGCGGCGAGCGGACTTGATCCGACGCCGCGAGATCGGCGATCGTCCTCGCCACGCGCCGCACGCGAAGGACGCCGCGCGCCGATATTCCGAAGTGCTCGACCGCATGGCGCAAGAGCGTCCCCTCCGCGGCGCCCAGCGCACCCCCTCGTTCGAGGTCTCCCGCGGATGCGGCGGCATTCCGCGCG
Organism: Candidatus Eiseniibacteriota bacterium; assembly: GCA_031370645.1. GTDB lineage: Bacteria > Eisenbacteria > RBG-16-71-46 > SZUA-252 > SZUA-252 > SZUA-252. The sequence continues at coordinate 17,035 of JANMQV010000070.1, forward strand.
GGACCGCCCCGCGCGAGCGCTCGCACGCGAGCCGCGAGGACCCGCTCACGAACGCGGGCCGAGGGTTCCCCCGCTTCGCGCGAGAGCACCTGATCCACCGGAAGCGCCGGAACTTCCAACTGGAGATCGATGCGATCGAGGATCGGTCCCGAGATCTTGAGCCAATAGCGGCCGCAGGCGTCGTCCGGACAGTGGCAGGCGCGGCGGCGGTCGCCGCGATAGCCGCAGGGGCAAGGATTCATGGCGGCCACGAGGGAGAATGCGGCGGGGAATCGGACGGCGATGCCGGCTCTCGCGATCGTGATCGTCCCCTCCTCGAGCGGCTGGCGCAGCGCCTCAATGACGTTTCGCCGGAATTCGGGGAGTTCATCGAGGAAGAGAACGCCTCGGTGCGCGAGGCTTGCTTCGCCGGGGAGAGGACCCCGCCCTCCGCCGACGAGCCCGGCGTCCGAAATCGTGTGATGCGGCGCGCGGAAGGGCGGGAGGTAGGAGAGCGTCGCTCCGGGAGCAAGCCGCCCCGCCACCGAGTGGATGGTCGCGACGTCGATCGCTTCCTCGCTCGATAGGGGCGGCAGAATTCCCGGGAGTCTCCTCGCGAGCATCGTCTTCCCCGCTCCCGGCGGTCCCACGAGGAGCAGATTGTGCCCGCCGGCCGCCGCGATCTCGAGAGCCCGGCGCGGAAGCGCCTGACCCCGGACTTCGGAGAGATCCGCGGGTGATTCGCGGGCGGCCGCGAGCCCCGCCCCTCCATCGCCATCGTGAAATGCCGCCGCGGGAGCCTCCTCTTCGCCACGGAGCGCCACGAGCGATTCGATCGCGACCACCGAAACTTCGGGAAGCCCCTTCGCCTCCGCTCGGTTCGCGCGCGGGATCCAGACCGGCCCGCGCCCTTCGCGGCGCGCGGCGGCAAGCACCGCGAGCACTCCACGGATCGGACGCACGCCTCCATCGAGGGCGAGTTCTCCGACGAGAACTCCCTCCTCGAGCGGCGCGCCGCGAGGGAGCTGGCCCGAGGCGAGGAGAATGGCCGCGGCGATCGGAAGATCGAATCGCGCGCCCTCCTTTCGGACGTGCGCGGGGGCGAGATTGATCGTGATGCGGCGCGCCGGAAATTCGAAGCCGCAGTTTCGAATGGCCGCCAGCACGCGCTCGCGGCTCTCGCGCACCGCCGCGTCGGGCAGCCCTACGATGGAGAAACTGGGGAGTCCGACGCCGAGGTCAGCCTCCACGCGAACAAAGACACCGTCGATCCCGACGGTCGTGCACGACCAGACTCGCGCCAGCATGGGCGCTCCTGAAGCGGGGAGGTTGACTCGGGGGGATTGCCGAGAGGTGGGGAGAGCTTAGTCCCGCGAGCGGATGGCGTAAAGAGGCGCCGCTCCCGACGCTTCGGGAACCGCTTCCGACGAAGGTTGAGCGGCGGGAATTTAGCGAGCCTGGGCCAGGTGCGGCGCCAGGGCGGCGCGAAGCGCTTCGTGGCTCGGGGCCGAAGCCCAGGGGACGATCGTCCCCGCGTGCGACGGATCTCCGGGATTCGCGATCTGCGTGAAGTGGACGGAGCGCATGCCCAGCCGATTGGCGCCACCGACGTCGTGATAGAGCGAGTCCCCCACCATGGCGACTTCCTCGGGCGGGAACGGCCACCGCTCGAGCACTGAGCGGAACGCCTCCCCGCGCGGCTTCCGAATGCCGATGTCGGCCGAGACGACGAAGGGATCGAAGAACTCGCGCATGCCGAGCCGCTCCGCCACGCGCTCCACATAGCGCCCGTCCGTCGCGTTCGAGAGAAGGCCAATTCTCACGCCGGAGGAGCGAAGCGCCCCAAGCGTCGCAAGGGCGCCTCGGAGCGCCACGATGTGCTCCTCCTCGACCGAGAAGTTGACCGCGATCGCCGAACGGAGCGTCGGCCTCCCCGCGGGCGGCGCGCCGACGTCGGCCAATGCTTGCGAGAGCGACTCCTCGGCCGTGATCTCGTTCCCTTCCTGCTCGGCGGCGTTCCGGTTCCGCTCGCGAATTTCGAGGAAGCGCTCGATGAATCGCTCCTGCTGCGCGGTTGTCCCCAGGAGCGCGTGATCGGCCAGATAGGCGGCGAGGCGTTCCGCGCCCGGACGCGCGACGACATCGGCGTAGTCCGTCCGCCACGACGGCGTGGCGGCGTCGATGCCGATGAGGGTGTTGCCGTAGTCGAAGATGACGGCTCGAAGCATTGGATCGCCCGTTCGGAGTATGATCGCGCGACGGAAGTGGCGAAGCGTCGCGACCGCGGAACCGCGCGTCGGGCGCACGCGGGCGCCGCGGGCCGCACTCTAGGCTCGCGGGCGAGTGAGGTCAAGCGAGGAGGACTCGATGAAGGGAGCGAAGCCGGAACGGAGCGTGGGGATCGTCGGCGCCGGCGCGCTCGGCACGCTCCTCGCCTCGGCATTCACGCAAGCGGACGTACCGGTGCGGATCCTCGTTCGCTCCCCCGAACGCGGGACGGCGGTCAAGCGGGTGGCGCCGCGGGCCGAGACGACGGAAGATCCGGCGGCGCTCTTCCCCGCCTCGGTCCTCTTCTTCTGCGTGAAGTCGTTTCAGACGGCGGATGCCGCGAACGGGATCACCCCCGCGCTACTCGAAGGACTCGTTCCGCTGGTGACGCTGCAGAACGGCTGGGGCCACCTCGATCTGCTGGAGCGTGCCCTTCCGGGTGTACCGCTCATCGCGGGGACCACGACGCTTGGCGCCTTCTGGGATGACGAGGGGGTATTCCACGCGTCAAGGGCCGGCAGCACGCTCTTCGCCCCCTGGACGCGCGCCGCCGAACCGGGAGCCGCGGTGCGGCTCTTCACCGACGCAAACCTCCGCGCCGAGAGGGCCGCGGACGCTCGCGAGATCCTCTGGAAGAAGCTCGTGCTCAACGTCGCGGTCAATCCGGTCACGGGCATTCACGGCGTGGCGAACGGAGCCGTGCTCGAGGCGCCCGCGCTTTTCGAGCTCTCCTTGGCCGCCGCCCGAGAGGCCGTGGCGGTCGGGGCGGCTCGGCGGTTTCTGCCCGCTCCCTACGAGCCGGAACCACTCCTTCGCGCCCTCCTCCGCGACACCGCCGGCAATCGCTCCTCGATGGCCGAAGATCTTGCGCGCGGGCGGACGACCGAGGCGGACGCGATTCTCGGCGCCGTCGTCCGAGAAGGGGCCGCCGCCGGAGTGCCGACTCCCATCGCCGCATCGCTCGCTGAACGCCTCGCTGTCCTCGAGTCCGCGCGCTCCACCCACCCCCGCGGATAAAACGAAAGCGGGGTGGCCGTACCGCGCCACCCCGCCTCTGATCCCCGTCGTCAGGGGATCGTTCCCGTTTCTGCTCTAGCGAACGATTACTTGAGAACCGTCGCCGCCTTCACCACACGTCCGCTGGGCGTGTCGAGACGGAAGAAGTAGACACCGCTCGCCACCTTCATGCCGTTATCGGACGTACCGTTCCAGGTGACGTCCTGGAAACCGGTGTCGTGCGTACCGTCGAACAGGGTCTTCACCAGGCGGCCGTTCAGGTCGAACACCTTGACCGTCACGCGACCCGGGGTGCTGATCTGGAACGATAGCGTCGTCTCGGGGTTGAGCGGATTCGGCGAAAGCGTGACCTTCTGGCCCTTGCCGTTCCCGTTGCCGCTCGCCTTGACGATGAGGGTCAGCGTCCCGCTGAAGGATCCGCCCGTCAGGAGATTCCCCTCGATCATGACGGTGACCGTATTACGCCCCGACGGAAGATCGCCGAACAGGAGTCGGAGGTCGTCCTTGCTGAAGCAGGCGCGGATTTCGCTGATGCCATTCGCGTTCTTATCGCCGTCGCCGTTCGTCTTGTCCCCGATCGCGGGGATCTCGGACACCGAGCCGGTGCCGTTGGAGATCATCTTGATCGACGAGAGATCGACGTCGGAAATCTGGAACGCGCCTCCGACCGGTTCGATCTGAACGCAGGTCGTGGGCTTGCCTGAATTGAGGTTCGTCGTGTTGTTTCCGCCCGTCGTGAACACGAGCGTCGAAAGCTCGCTCGAGATCGTCGCCGTCGTGGCATCGACGTCTTCGCAGATTCCGTCGTTTACCGTGAGGCCCACGTCGAACGTCCCTGCCGCGATGTAGGTGTGCGAGACCGAGACTCCGGTCCCCACTCCGCCGTCGCCGAACGTCCAGCTGTAGGTGAGCGCATTACCGTCGGGATCCGAGGAGCCGCTGCCGCTGACGGAAACCGCGACATTGATGATTCCCACGTACGGGCCGCCGGCATCCGCCGTCGGGCAGCGATTCACGTTGTCGACCGTGATGACGGTCGTGGCGCTGTTCGTGCCGCCATTTCCATCGCTCACGTTGAACACGACCGTGAAGGAGCCCGCCTGCGTGAAGTTCGGCGTCCAGCTGAATGCGCCCGTTCCGTTTCCGTTGTCGAGGAACGTGGCACCGCTCGGCAGACTGACCGCCGTGAGCGTCAGAGGATCGTTGTCGCCGTCACTGGCCGACACGGTGAAGGTCAACAACTGGCCTTCGTTAACGGTCGCCGTGGGCGGCGCCGTGATCGTCGGCACCAGATTCGCACTGGCGGTAACCGTGATGTTGAAGGTTTCGGAATCGACGAGGCCGTTCGCCGTCGCCGTGACCGTACCCGTGTAGCTTCCCGCGTCGCTAAGGCCGGGTGCGAGCGTGAAGGTGGTGGTGACCGTGCCCGCGCCCGAGGTCGGCAGATTCAGGGTGCCGAATGCGGGGAGCGTGGCGGAGAGTAGGATCGTGTCACCGTTAGGATCGGTAGCGCTGATCGGATAGTTCGTGCTCGTGCCCTCGGCGATCGTCTTCGCTCCGATGGCCGCGAGGACCGGGGGCGAATCGCCCGCGCCGGAGACGATGATCTGGAAGTTATGGGTGTCCGAGGTCGTGCCGGCCGACGCCATGATGGAGACCGCGTAGGGCGAACCCGCCGCGTCGCCAACAACCGGCGAAGCCGTGACCGTGGTCGACACGGAGCCCACTCCGGACGTCGGAGGATTCAAGACGGCGAATGCCGGGAATCCGCTCGGCGTGAGCGAGATGGCGTCCCCGTCAGGGTCGGTGGCCGATACCGGCGTGCTGGCCGTGGCACCTTCCGCAACGATGATGTCGGCGATCGGATTCAATTGCACGGTGCGATCCGTGTTGGAGATCGTGACGGCTGTCGACGCCGTATCCGAACCCCCAAGAAAATCGTTCGCGGTCCAATTGATCGTATAGGAACCCGCCTCAATATAACTCGGCGTGCCGCTCAGCGTGATTGTCGGATCCGAAGAGGGTCCGGCGCTGCTTGCGGCCAGGAAGAACGGGGCATTGTTGGTCTGCGAGAGCCCGACGTTATCGTCGTCGGGATCCGTGGCGGAAGCGGTGACCGAGATCGCGATGCCTTCCGCGCCGCCCTCATTCGCCGGAGCCGTGATGACGGGGGGTCGATTGACGTTCGCCACGGTGAGAACCGTCGTCGCCGTCGCTGAGCCCGTCGTATTGTCAACGGCGATCCAGTTGACGGTGTAGACACCGGACTCGCTGAGGTTCGGGGTGCCCGAAAGCGTGATGCTCGGATTCGCGCTCGGGCCGTTCGAGGCCAGGCCGGTCATGAACGACGCGTTATTCGTCTGCGACAGCGTGACCGGATCGGCGTCGGGATCGATGGCCGAGCCCGTGATCAAGACGGCTACCGCTTCCGTCCCGCTAACGGTCGCCGGCGCCGTAATCACCGGATTCGCGTTGACGGGGCCGCTGGTGTGCGTGCCGTCGACGTCGACCCAATCCGTGCCTAGTTTGTAGGTGTTATCGAGATCGATTCCCTCGCAAAGCGAGCCGAAGGACGTGAAGCCCGGCGGATTCACCGTCGAGCTCGGGACGATCGAGAGGACCGCCCCGGTGGCGATGCCGGAAAGCGCGAGACGCCCGAGTTTGTACGATCCGGCGACCTGCTGCGGACCCGAACGCCCGTGATAGGCGTCGGTGCCGGAGGTGAAGTCACCGAAGCCGCCCGGGAATCCGAGGCCATCGGTCCAGGCTCCGAGCGTCATCGCAGCGCCGCTCGAACGAACCATGAACTCGTAGGAGTTCATCGTCAGTTCCGAGCCGGACGCGTTGCAGACGGCCGCCGAGCCGTTCTTGTTCACGTTCGTACGAAGATAGATGTCGACACCCGTGCTGGACGACGTGAGGACGTCGGCGGCCGTGTTGACGCCGTCGCCGTTCACGTCGAGGTACATGTACTGGGCGGACGCCGTGGCGGCGAATGCCGACAGACATACCGCGGATACGATCAGGAGACGAATTACAGACTTCATGTCTTCCTCCCTAAGCTGAGTGACGGTGGATTGTTGAGGTGAAGTCGAACCGGGGATCGTCCCCGAATCCGAAATCGTCGAATGGGCCTTGAAGTCCCAAGAGGGCTCTCAGCCGACCCGGACGAGGCGTGGGTTGTCGATGATTGCGGGGGGACTCTCATCCATGGTGTCGCTCCTCAACGGGTGGTGGGTGGCTGTGGACGATGTCGCCACTAGGGCAGGAATGGTGCCAAGAGGAGGAATCGTGCGTGGCGTGGTCGCAGGACCGCGCCGAAACAGCGTTTGCCCGCCCTCACCGCAATCTCGCGCGGTGATTCAGACTGGAATTCCCCGTCGACGATTCTACAAAGCGGCGCGTGAACTACAAATGTGCGTGGGCGTCAGCGAGGACTGAGGTGAGGCGATTCCCGATAAAACGAGAGCGGGGTGGCCAAACCGCGCCACCCCGCCTCTGATCCCCCTCGACGGAGGATTTTCTTCGATTCGACTCTAGCGAAGTACTACTTCAGTACCGTCGCCGCCATCGTCACGCGTCCGTTCGGCGTATCGAGACGGAAGAAGTAGACACCGCTCGCGACCTTCACGCCGCTGTCGGACGTGCCGTTCCACCTGAGGTCCTGGAATCCGGCGCCGCGCGTTTCGTCGAGCAGCGTCTTCACCAGGCGTCCGTTCAGGTCGTACACCTTCACGGTCACACGCCCCGGCGTCTTGGTCTGGAACGAGAGCGTCGTTTCCGGATTGAGCGGATTCGGAGAGATCATCGCCGAGAGCGCGCTACCGGTCGACTTGACCGTCGTCGTCAGGAGCCCGCGGAACGTGCCGCCGGTCGTGAGCGTTCCTTCGATCGCCACGGTGACCGTATTCCGGCCCGCCGGGAGATCGCTGAAGAGGTGCCGCAGATCCGCCTTCGCGAAGCAGGCGCGGATCTCGCTCACACCGTTCGAATTCTTGTCGCCGTCCACCGTCGTCTTCCCCGCGATCGCAAGGATCTGAGATACCGATCCGGTGCCGTCCGAAATCATCCGGATCGTCGAGAGATCGACGTCGGAGAGAGCGAACGAACCGCTGACCGGCTCGATCTGAACGCAGGTGGTCGGCTTGCCTGAGCCGAGGCTGGTCGAGTTGTTTCCGCCCGTCGTGAAGACGTGGGCCGGAAGCTCTGTGACGATCGTGGCCGTGGTGGTCGCGGTCGCCTGGCAGGCACCGTCATCGACGACCAGCACAACGGTGTAGGTGTTCGCCGTAGCGTAGGTGTGACTCGGCGAAGCTCCGTTGACGAGCGACACACCGTCACCGAAGTCCCACGTGTAGGTGAGAACGTCGCCGTCAGCATCCGACGAACCGGCGCCGTTGAAGGCGACCGGGATGCCGATGATGCCCGAGTACGGACCGCCAGCGTTGGCTACCGGGCAACGGTTGACGTTATCGACCGTGATCGAGAAGGACTTGGTGTCGTTGGCAGTGCCGTCCGAGACGCGGACGGTGCCCGTGTAGCTGCCCGCATCGGTGAAGCCGGGCGCGAGCGTCACGAGACCCGAAGCCGAGACCGACATGAAGAACGGCGTCGTTCCGACCTTGGAGTACGTGAGCGGATCGCCGTCCGGATCGCTTCCGACGAGCTGCTGCGTCGCCGTATCGCCCTCGTTGACCGTCATATCGGTCGGCTGCGTGAGGGTCGGGGCGCTGTTGGTATTGGAGATGGTGATGGTCGTCGTCGCCGACGCCGTGCCCGTCGTGTTGTCCACCGCGCTCCAGTTGACCGTGTAGACACCGGCGTCACTGAGGCCAGGGGCACCCGACAGGGTGATGCTCGGGTTCAACGCCGGGCCGGCCGAAGCCGCACCGGTGAGGAACGCCGCGTTGTTCGTCTGCGACAGCGTCACGTTGTCGCCGTCCGGATCGGACGCCGAGCCCGTGATCGAAAGCGCCACGCCTTCCGTGCCGCTGACCGTCAACGGAGCCGTGATGACCGGGTTCCGGTTGAAGCCGCCGATCGTGACAGCGGTGGTGGCCGACGCCGTGCCCGTCGAGTTATCCACCGCGCTCCAGTTGATCGTGTAGGTCCCGGCCTGGCTGAAGTTCGGCGTGCCCGACAGGGTGATGCTCGGCGCCGCGGAAGGACCGGCCGAAGCCGGGCCAGCGAGGAACGGAGCGTTGTTCGTCTGTGACAGCGTCACGTTATCCGCATCCGGATCGGAAGCCGAACCCGTGACCGAGATCGAGGCGTTTTCAATACCGCTCGCCGTCGCCGGAGCCGTGATGACCGGGTTCCGGTTGACGTTGGCGATCGTGACGGTCGTTGCGACCGGGGTCGCGATGCCCGCCGGGGTGAAGTCGTCGGTCGCCGTCCAGTTGATCGTATAGCTCCCGGACTGGCTGAAGTTCGGCGTGCCGGAGAGCGTGATGCTCGGCGCCGCCGAAGGGCCGTTCGAGGCCGGGCCCGCGAGGAACGCCGCGTTGTTTGTCTGCGAGAGCGTCACGAGCTGACCCGCGTCGGCATCCGACGCCGAGCCGGTGATCGAGATCGCCGCGTTTTCCGCACCGCTCGCCGTCGCCGGGGCGACGATGACCGGCTTGAAGTTCGTGAGACCGATCGTGATCTCCGTCGTCGCCGTCGCAGGGCCCCCGGTGGCATCCACCGCGCTCCAGTTGATCGTAAAGGCGCCCGTCTGCGTGGCGCTCGGAGTGCCGCCGAGCGTGATGCTCGGGGCAAGCACCGGGCCGGCCGATGCCGGACCGGTGAGGAAGGGAGCATTGTTCGTCTGCGAAAGCGTCACGGTCTGGCCGTCAGGATCGGAAGCCGAACCCGTAATCGAGATCGGATCGCCCGTCGACCCGCTCACCGAAGCCGGAGCCGTGATGACCGGGTTCCGGTTGAGGTTCGTGATCGTGACGGTCGTCGCGACCGGGGTCGCCGTTCCCGCCGGAACGTTCGCGTCAACAGCCGTCCAGTTGATCGTGTAGGTACCAGACTGCGCGAAGCTCGGCGTGCCCGTGAGCGTGATGCTCGGGGCGAGAGCCGGGCCGTTCGAGCTGGAAGCCGTGAAGAACGGAGCATTGTTCGTCTGCGACAGGGTCACGTTCTGAGCGTCGGGATCCGACGCCGAACCCGTAACCGAGATCGAGGCGTTCTCAGGACCGCTCGCCGTCGCCGGAGCCGTGATAACCGGATTCCGGTTCGTGTTCGCGATCGTGAGGGTCGTGGTGACCGGGGAAGCCGTACCGACCGGGGTACCGGTATCGATGGCCGTCCAGTTGATCGTGTAGGTACCAGACTGCGCGAAGCTCGGCGTGCCCGTGAGCGTGATGCTCGGAGCAGCCAAGGGACCGGCAGAGCTGGAAGCCGTGAAGAACGGAGCATTGTTCGTCTGCGACAGCGTGACCAGGTTTCCAGCATCCGGATCGGACGCGGAACCCGTCACTGAAACCGACGCGTTCTCCGCACCGCTCGCCGTAGCCGGAGCCGTGATCACCGGGTTCTGATTGCCACCGCCGATGGTGACCGACGTCGTCGCCGTCGAGGTGCCGGCCGGGACGTTCACGTCAACAGCCGTCCAGTTGACCGTGAAGGTGCCCGTCTGCGCCGCGCTCGGCGTGCCCGTGAGCGTGATGCTCGGGGCGGCCGAAGGACCAGCGGAGCTGGAAGCGGTGAAGAACGGAGCATTGTTCGTCTGCGACAGGGTCACGTTCTGTGCGTCAGGATCAGACGCCGAACCCGTAACCGAGATCGAGACGAGCGCCGGACCACTCGCCGTCGCCGGAGCCACGATGACCGGGTTCCGGTTGACGTTCGTGATCGTGACGGTCGTGGCGACCGGAGTCGCCGTTCCCGCCGGAACGTTCACGTCAACAGCCGTCCAGTTGATCGTGTAGGTACCAGCCTGCGTGAAGCTCGGCGTGCCCGTGAGCGTGATGCTCGGAGCAGCCAAGGGACCGGCAGAGCTGGAAGCCGTGAAGAACGGAGCGTTGTTCGTCTGCGACAGGGTCACGTTCTGGCCATCCGGATCCGACGCCGAACCCGTAACCGAGATCGAGGCGTTTTCCGCACCGCTCGCCGTCGTCGGCGCCGTGATGACCGGATTCCGATTTGTGTTCGCGATCGTCAGGACCGTCGTGGCCGTCGGCGTCCCGCCCGCCAAGTCGGTCGCGCTCCAATTGATCGTGTAGGAACCCGACTGGTTGAAGTTCGGTGTGCCGGTGAGCGTGATGGTCGCCGTCGCCGCCGGGCCGTTCGAACTCGAGGCGGTGAAGAAGGGGGCGTTGTTGTTCTGCGAAAGAATCACGTTATCGGCATCCGGGTCGGTCACCGAAGCGGTGACGGAGACGGGCGAGTTCTCAGTACCGCTCGCCGTCGCCGGGGCGGTGATGACCGGGGGCCGGTTCGTGTTCGCGATCGTGAGGGCGGTAGTAGCGCTCGCCGTGCCGGTCGTGTTGTCGACCGCGCTCCAGTTCACCGCGTACGCGCCGGACTGGCTGAAATTCGGGGTGCCGGTCAGGGTGATGCTCGGCGCCAGCGAAGGTCCGTTGGAGGCGGCGCCCGCGAGGAACGCCGCATTGTTCGTCTGCGAGAGCGTGACGTTATTCGCGTCGGGATCAGACGCCGAACCGGTAATCGAGACGACCGTGTTCTCCGAGCCGCTCTGCGTCGCCGGAGCCACAATGACCGGATTGGCGTTGACCGGACCGCTGGTGGTGGTGTTGCCGACGTCGGTCCAGTCCGTACCGAGCTTGTAGGTATTGTCGAAATCGTTGCCGGGGCAATTCGTGCCGAACGACGTAAATGCCGGCGGGTTGACCGTCGAGGCGGGCACGATCGACAGAACGGCGTTCGTCGCGACACCGGAAAGCGCGAGCCGACCGAGGAGGTAGGTCCCCTCGTTCAGCTGAGGTCCGGAGCGCCCGTGGTAGGCGTCCGTGCCCGAGGTGAAATCACCGAAGCCGCCTGTGAAATTGATCGTCGGATTCGACGTCCAAACTCCAAGCGTCATCGCACCGGTCGCCCGGACAAAGAACTCGTAGGAATTCATCGTGAGGGCGACGGCATCCGTATTACAGACCGCGGGCGAGCCATCCTTGTTGACGTTCGTCCGGAGCCAAATATCGACGCCGGTGCTCGATGACGTGAGCACGTCGGCGGAGGTGTTCGCTCCGTCTCCGTTCACGTCGAGGTACATATACTGGGCGAAGGCCGGGGCGGCAAATGCCAAAAGGCATACCGCG
>JANMQV010000065.1:0-5878 GCA_031370645.1 Candidatus Eiseniibacteriota bacterium
GGAGAGTTTTTACGTCATCGTTGGATCGTCCGCCGGCGCTTAGCCCCGCTTGGCGACATCCCACACCCGCACCGGCAGAATGATGACCGGAACTCCATGAAACAAGAGTCGGCGCTGAAGAGCGTACGCCGTCTGGTCGTGGAGGAAGTGCGTGAGCGCCGTCTCTCGCTGGAACACGAGACGGCCGGCGAAAACGGTCGGAGCGGGGACCTCGCCGGCGAGCGCGGTACAGATCGTCCCCAACTCTTCGGTCACATCCGTACCTAGGGCATACCGATACTCGGCGTAGCAGCCGAGGCGCTGCGCCAAAAGGACGTACTGCTCGAGACCTTCCCGAACACGCGTATCGAGCGCGCCCAACTCCCGGACCCCCTTAAACTGCGCGGAGTCGACGAGCCCCACCGATACGAAGACGAAGTCCTTGAACTGATCGGGAAAGAGCCGATGAATCCAGAGGAACGTGTGGACGCCGAGCCCGCTGTAAGACTCGACGAGTACGACGGCAGTTGGTCCCGCCGCGGACCGTACGCGCACGGCGCCCACGGCGGGAAGCGGCAGATCGAGAAGCGATTCGTCGAGCGTTCCAACGTGCCGCCGCACGCTCCGATAATGTCCGTGAACCAGAAAACATCCTGCGATCAACGCGCCGGTAGCGAGCAGCGTGTTCCAGCCGCCTTCCAAGAACTTGAGTGCGACCATGATCACGAGGATGACGCCGGTGACGAGCCCGCCCAGCGCGGACACGGTGAGGCGCCGGAGCCGGCGGGGCTCCGAGGATTTCGATTTCGCCCAATGAACCACCATGCCCGTTTGGCTCAGCGTGAACGTCAGGAACACGTTGATGGAGTACATGACGACCAGAAGCGCAACAGCCCCGCCCGTGTAGGCGAGCACGATTCCCGCCGCGACGCCCATCATCAGGACTCCGTTCTGGCTGACCAGTCGATCCGATAGGTTTTTGAACCGGCGCGGAACCCATTCGTCGACGGCCATGGCTGAAAGAGTCCGTGGGCCGTCGACGAAGCCGGTCTGCGCCGCCACGAAGAGCAACGCGCCCTCCGAGATGAGCGTGAGCCCGACGATCGTCGTCCCGATCCCGAGGGGGCCGAGGTGCCATCCGCCCGCCAGCTGATCCCAGAGCGACGCGTTCAGGGTCTTGCCAGCCTCCGAATGGACGTCGTTGAGGAGATAGCAAAGCAGGATCCCGCCGGCGGTGAACGCGAGGGAAGTCGCCATGTAGAGCATCGTCCGCTTCCCATTGGCGACCCGCGGCTCGCGCAGAATGCCGACACCGTTACTCACGGCTTCGATTCCCGTGAAGGTTCCACCGCCTAGAGAGAACGCCCGGAGCAGGACCACGGCGAGGCCGGCGATGCCCAGGTCCGCCGCCGCCGCATGCGTCTCGGCGATCGTGGCGCCCACCATCGGGACGATGGCCGTCGTGTGGCGGGCGATACCAAAGACGATGAGGCCGGCATGCGTGACGAGAAACGCGAGGAAGATCGGGGTGAGAACGTACACCGACTCCTTCACGCCGCGAAGGTTGAGCAGGATGAGGCATCCGAGGATGACGAACTCCGAGGGGAGCTTGAGCCCGGCGGCGCTTGCGGGTAGGAAGGAGAAGATCGCGTCGCATCCCGCGGCGACGGAGATGGCGATCGTGAGGACGTAGTCGATCACGAGCGCGGACCCTGACACGACGCCCGGCGTCGTTCCGAGCAGCTTCGTCGCGACCAGGTATCCGCCACCGCCCGATGGAAACTGCTCGATGATCTGACTGTAGGACGCCGAGATGAGGAACACCGTGCCCATCACGGCCGCCGCGAGATAAAGGGCGAGGTGGCGGTGCGTTCCGAGCTGACGGAAGATCTCCTCCGGACCATAGGAGGAGGAGGAAAGCCCGTCCGACCCCAATCCGACCCACGCGAAGAACGCGATAAGGGCAAGGTGGTGGTGGATCTTGGGATCGAGCAGGTTCTTGGGGCCGCCGATCAGAAACCGCCGAAGTCGCGTGAGCATACTCGTGAAGTAGACGCTGAAACGGCCTCAAGGCGGCGTTTAGAACCGAGCGACGGTATCAAGATTCCATCAAGAGCCTCTCCGCGCGCGCTTCTGAGGCGTGTGTGCGGTAAGATCGAGTCTCTATGGCACGATCCGGAAGCGGGAAAGGCTTCGCTGGCGCGGTGGGGATCGTCGCCGGTGTGACCCTTGCCTCCGCCGTGTTGCAGGATCGAGTCGAACCGTCCGACCTGACGATGCTTTACCTCCTGGGCGTCGTGATCAGTGCGATTGCGTTCGGGCGGGCCCCCGCCGTCACCGCCGCGCTGTTGAGCGTCGCGCTATTCGACTTCCTGTTCGTACCGCCTCGCTTCACCTTTCGCGTCTCGGAATCTCAGTTCCTGGTCACCTTCGCGGTTATGCTCGCCGTCGCCGTGATCACCGGAACGCTGACCGCCCATCTACGCGAGCAGCGTGAGCGTGCGCTCATGCGTGAGCGGCGCCTCGCCTCGCTCTACCGACTCAGCCATGACCTCGCCGTGCGGGGCAGTGTCTCGGAGATTCTCGAGACCGCGGTGGCGCAAATCAGCGATCTGCTCGGCGTTCGGGCGGCCGCGTCGGTATCGGACGCTCGCGGGGGAGCGACTCTTGTCGCTGGGGATCGCGGCATCGTGGAAGCGGGACCAGAGCAAGCCGCCGTGGTATCGGCGCTGCTTCATGGCAGACCTCTCGGATGTCCCTTCGGCGAGCCCGCGGGGGTCACGGCGCTCCACATGCCGCTCATCGCGGGAACCAACGTCGGGGCCGTCCTCTCGATTGGCGTCCCCGACCGCACGGCCGGCGCCGACCCCGAACGGCTCGACATGATCCGAGCGTTCAGTAACCTGATTGCGCTTGCCCTCGAACGCTGCCGACTCGCCGACGAAACCCGGGTGACCCAAACCCGCATCGAGACCGAACGGGCGCGAAGCGTACTACTGAGCAGCGTGTCGCACGATCTTCGGACTCCGCTCGCCGCGATCACGGGCGCCGCGAGCACACTGCGAGACAGTGCGGGCAAGATCGACGAACCGGGGCGCCGTGAGCTGGCCGAATCGATTTCCCAAGAGGCGGAGCGGCTGAACCGCCTGATCGGGAATTTGCTCGAGATGACGCGCCTGGAAAGCGGCGTGCATCGAGTTCGGAAGGATTGGCATTCCCTCGAGGAAGTGATCGGGGCGTCCCTGGCGCTGCTCGAGCCCGATCTCGGAAGCCGCCCGGTGCGCGTCTCGCTCGCACAGGATCTCCCGCTGATTCCCATGGACGACGTGCTTTTCGAACAGGTCGTCCGTAACCTCATCGAGAACGCCAACAAGTATTCGCCGGCCGGCAGTCCGATCGAACTCCACGCCTCCCTCGACCGGGATGCCCTGCAATTGGTGGTCACGGATCGCGGAGAAGGGTTGGCGGTCGGTGACGAAGAGCGGGTGTTCGAGAAGTTCTACAGAGGGGCGCAGGCCGTGTCGGCGTCGGGTGCCGGGCTTGGTCTCGCCATCTGTCGCGGAATCGTCGAGGCACACGGGGGAACCATCGTGGCCGCGAATCGCCCGGAGGGAGGAGCGTCGTTCACGGTACGTTTGCCGCTCGAAGGCACGCCGCCCTCTGTCGAAGGCGAAGTGAATGGTCCGACCCCGTTGGACGAGGTGTGATGAGTCAATCACCCGGTCAGGATCTCGGGGGCGGCCCGAGCACTTCAGCGCTGGTTCTCGTCATCGAAGATGAGACCGCGATCCGAAGATTCCTACACGCCGGCCTGGAGAGTGAGGGATACCGGTCGGTCGAAGCCACCACAGGGCAGGAGGGCATTTCTCAGGCCGCGACCTGTTCCCCGGACGTTATCCTCCTGGACCTCGGCCTTCCCGACATGGACGGGCTGACCGTCGTGCGTCGGATCCGCGAGTGGTCGCAGACACCGATCGTGGTGCTGACCGCCCGGGAGCAGGAGAGCGACAAGGTTCAGGCGCTCGACAGCGGCGCCGACGACTATGTCACGAAACCCTTCTCCATGCCCGAACTGCTGGCGCGGATGAGAGTGGTGCTCCGCCACCGCGCGCGAGTGGAGAGCGAGACGGAGACCGTGATCGTTCGAGGAACGCTTCGAATCGATCTTGCGCGAAGACGCGTCACGGTCGAGGGCGCCACCGTTACGCTCACGCCGCTCGAGTATCGCCTGTTAGCCACGCTGGCCCGACACGCCGGCCGCGTTCTCACCCACAAGGTTCTGCTCCAGGAAGTGTGGGGGCCGTCGTACACCTCCCAGCACCATTACCTCCGGGTCTACATGGCTCAACTTAGAATCAAACTCGAAGTAGACCCGGGGCGACCGCGCCTGCTCATGACCGAGACGGGCGTGGGGTATCGATTGGTGGAGGAGGCGGAGGGATAAGCGCCGCGCCGGAAGGGCTAGCGTTGGCGGGTTCGCCCACCAGAGCTACCGGAGCTGCCGGAGCGCCCGGAGCGAGGACTCGGGCCCGCCTGAGGCCTCGTGCGGTACTGGGTCCCGCTGCCGCTATTCGTCCGAGGGGCCAAGCGGCTCCCGACCTGGGTGCGTTCGCGCGTGGTTCCGTAATCACCCGATGGGCGACCGTACCTCACGTAGCTTCGGGGGTAGCGGTAGCCGCTGTAATGGCCGTAGTACGGGTAGTACCCCCTCGAATAATACCGTGGGTAGTAGCCCCAGCCGAGATAGGCGCGGGAGTGGTAGTAGGGGTATCCGTAGCTCCCGTAGTAGTCGTCTCCCTCTCCCGCTTCCGCTTCCGTCCGCAGCATGGCCGAGATAACGGCATCCGAGACGCCTTCATCCGTCAACGCAGCCATCTCGTCGGCGTCCAAGTGGAACGTCTTTCCGCTGTATTCGATCTTCTGAATGATGAGGGAGTCGGCGATCCCGGCCCGATGCATCTTCACGACGTCTTTCCAGCCAAAGGCGGAGGCGACAGGGACGGAGAAGAGGAGCGCGAGGGATGCCGCAGCAAAGCAGAGCGCGATGCGTTTCATAGTAAGTCCTCCATGGCCCAAGAGGGAGCAGGGGCGGTCCAACCAGCCATGGATCGTCCCGGGCACTCCGGGCGGTGCGTATCTATAGGTTACCACACCGGAGGGGGCGGCAAGTTTCACGGAGAGTGATGGAGACACCACCGCTAGGGGCGAGAACGATCAGCGGAGTAGGACGACCTTTCTCGAGCGCTCGCCGCCGGACATCGACGCTCGGATGAAGTAGA
The DNA here is from genome assembly GCA_031370645.1 of Candidatus Eiseniibacteriota bacterium. Lineage (GTDB taxonomy): Bacteria > Eisenbacteria > RBG-16-71-46 > SZUA-252 > SZUA-252 > SZUA-252. The sequence goes on from JANMQV010000065.1 coordinate 5,259, forward strand.
TGCCCGAGGGTGACAGGCGCCCTGAGTCATCTCGACCGTTCCATGTAGCTGCATGGGTGCCCGGAGTGCGCACTCCTTCCTCAAGCAGGGCAATGGCCCGACCCCGGACATCGTAGACCGCAATTCGCACCATCCCTGCGGCAGGAATCGTGTAAGGAAGAGTCATTGACGAGCGGAATGGATTGGGGCGAGGCGCTTGGAACGACGGCACACCCTCCGATGCGTGGCGCCCGTCCCATCGCGCAATCGCGTAAGAGGCCTTCCCGCCGGCTTCGGAAAAGCTGCCGCCCATGTACACGGCGCCGCCGAGGACGGCAAACGTAGCCACCGCTCCGTTCGTTCCAGAGCCCAGTTGTTCCCAGGCACGGCCATTCCAGCGCGCAAGCGAATGCGACGAAGCAGAGTTGCCTGCCACATGCAGGTCGCCGCTGGCGAACAGCTGCCCGGAAACGCTCCCGAGGCGCCACACCTGGCCGAAGAGTCCTCCAAGCGGCTCCCAATAGTCGCCGGACCTTCGCGCGACGGGGCTTCCCCCCAGATTCATGGCGACGGCTTCTCCGGCAGCGAAGAGCTGCCCCCCCACCACGGAGAGATCGCGAACGATCGCTTCAGAATAGTAC
>JANMQV010000075.1:0-12076 GCA_031370645.1 Candidatus Eiseniibacteriota bacterium
TCGCGCTACTCCTCAACAGCGTCTTCTTCCTCGAGAATACCTACGAGGTCGGAACCGATCTCTTCTCCGTCATGGTAGCGCTCGCGTCGATCGCGCTCCTCCTCCGGAGCAAGAGCCCCGGCTGGAGGGCAATTCTCGCGAGCGGGCTCATCGGCGGCTACGCCTTCTCCACGCGCTATAACGGACTCTTCCTCCTCCCGGGCGCGCTGCTTCTCTTCCTCGTCTTCCGCGTTCCAGCGGGCGCCGCGAAGGAGCGCTTTCGCCGCGCGGCGCTCTGGACGGGCGCGTTCGTCGCGGGTTCGCTTCCCTGGCTCGTGGTGAACGCCATGAAGACGGGGAATCCGCTCACCAACTCGAACTACGTGAACGTCGGGTTCTCGGTCTACGGGGAAGGGAACTGGGAGAAGTTCTTTTACGGCGAGCGAAAGATTCACTCGCTCCCGGACGTCATCCTCCTCGATCCGACGCGCTTCGTCGGTTCGATGTTCCGAAACCTCGGAGATCATCTTGCGCGTGACATGACGGAACTCCAGCCGCTCTTCCTGGGGATTCTCGTCCTCTTGGGCGCGGTCTTGCTGTGGCGAGATCGTGTCGACAAGCGCGTGGCCGCGTACTTCATGTTCGGCGCTCTTTGGTTCCTGACGCTGGTGCCGGTCTTCTACGGGACGCGGTTCTCACTCCCGATTCTCTGCTTCTACGTCGCGCTCGCGGCTTGGCCACTCGTGTCGCCAACCCTCGGGAGGCCGCTCCAGAAGTTGGAACGTACCTTCCCGGTGCGCGCGTTCGCCTTCCTCCTCGTCCTGATTCCCGTCTCGGTCTCGGCCTACACCCAAGTCTTCGATCCTTCCTTCAAGGAATCGGTGTCTGCGGGCCCGCACGACCTGGACGATGCGATCGCATTCCTTCGAACGGCCCCGCGCGAGAGCGGGGAAGGGCTCCTCGCGAGAAAGCCGCACGCCGCCTTCATCTCGGGCCTGCGGTTCATCCCCATGCCCGAGTTCGAAACGCCGGAGCAGCTCCACGAGGTAGCGGTGCGGGAGCACGCGCGCTACGTGCTCATCTCGGCGGCGGAGGTTCGCTACCGGTCGGGGGGGATCGCTCCCTTCGCCGAAGGGAAGGCGCCCATCCCGGGATTCCGCCTCGTCTTCGGGAGCCGGGGCGCGCTCCTCTATCGCGTGGAGCCGCATGCGCCTGCCACCACGGCGCCTTGACACCGGAGCACGATCGGCTACTATCTTCGTCTGCTCGTTTCCAACGAGCATTCACACGGGCGGTTAGCTCAGTTGGTTAGAGTACCTGCTTGACATGCAGGGGGTCAGAGGTTCAAGTCCTCTACCGCCCACCACTTCCAGACACGCGAAGGATCCCCGCTCATGTTGACCCTCAATGTCGCTGGGCAGCGCCTCGAAGCCGAACCTGGCGCGACCCTAGGGGAGACCTTTAAGCGCTCCTATCCGGAGGGCTTCAAGGCGGGAGTCGCCGCCAAGCTGAACGGGCGGATCATCGACTTCCACACTCCGGTGAACGAATCCGGCGAACTCTCGTTCATTTCGGTCGATTCGCCGGAAGGACTCGCGGTGCTGCGGCACTCGACCGCGCATCTCATGGCCTCCGCCGTGATGAAGATCTTCCCCGAGGTGAAGTTCGCCATCGGGCCGTCGATCGACGACGGCTTTTACTACGATTTCGAAGTTGCGCGTCCGATCTCGGCGGAGGATTTGGCCGCGATCGAGAGATTGATGCTCGAAATCGCGAAGGAAGATCATCGCTTCATCCGCGCGGAATTGAAGAGGGATGAGGCGATCGATCGCTTCCAGAAGCTCGGCGAAAAATACAAAGTGGAGATCATCGAAGATCTGCCGGACGCCACCGTCAGCACCTACACCCACTCCTTCTTCACCGACCTCTGCCGCGGCCCGCACGTGCCGAAGACCAAGATGCTCCGACATTTCAAACTTACCTCCGTGGCGGGGGCCTACTGGCGCGGCGACTCGAACCGGCAAATGCTCCAGCGGATTTACGGCACCGCGTTCCCGACATCGGAAGCGCTCGAGACCCACTTGAAGCGGATCGAAGAGGCGAAGCTCCGCGACCACCGTCGGGTGGGCGCCGCGCTCGATCTCTTCAGCGTTCACGAAGACGCGGGCGGCGGGCTCATCCTCTGGCATCCCCACGGCTCGGCCATTCGCCGCGTCGTGGAGGACTTCTGGAAGGCGGAGCACCTGCGCCGCGGCTATACGCTCGTCTACACCCCCCACATCGCCCAGATCGATCTCTGGAAGCGATCGGGGCACACCGAGCACTACGCCGCGAACATGTACTTCCTGAAGGTGGACGAGAAGGATTACGTCCTGAAGCCGATGAATTGCCCGTTCCACGTCCTGATCTTCAACCGGCGGAAGCAGTCGTATCGCGACCTGCCCGTTCGGATGGGGGAGTTGGGCACGGTCTATCGCTACGAAAAGTCGGGCGTGCTCCATGGCCTGGCGCGCGTTCGCGGCTTCACCCAGGACGACGCCCACATCTTCTGCACCGCCGATCAGGTCGAAGGGGAGTTGCGCGACGTGCTCGCATTCGCCCGCTTCATGCTCGACACATTCGGTTTCAAGGAATTCAAGGTCGAGCTCTCTGTTCGCGACCCGAACCGGAAGCAGGACTACTTCGGCTCCGACGCGGAGTGGGAACTGGCGGAAAGCGCGCTCGAGCGCGTCGTGAAGGACTCGGGACTCCCCTACAAGCGTTCCGAAGGGGAAGCGGTATTCTACGGTCCCAAGATCGACATCAAGATCGCCGACGCGATCGGCCGCGAATGGCAGTGCTCGACCATCCAGTTCGACTTCAACCTTCCGCGCCGGCTGAATGCCAACTACGTCGGCTCGGACGGTCAGGAGCACCCCGTCTACATGATCCACCGGGCGCTCTTGGGTTCGCTGGAGCGCTTCTTCGCGACCTTGATCGAGCACTACGGCGGCGACTTCCCGGTTTGGCTGGCGCCGGTCCAGGTGCAGTTGATCACCATCGCCGACGCCCAGATCCCGTACGCCCAGGAGATCAAGCAGCTCCTCCTCGATAAGGGGATCCGGGTCGAGGCCGACGTCCGCGAGGAGAAGATGGGGGCCAAGATCCGGGACGCCGAGATGCTCAAGATCCCCTACATGTTGGTGCTCGGCCGGAAGGAACTCGAAGACCGCGCCGTCTCGGTCCGGAGCCGGAAGAACGGGAACGAGGGGGCCATCCCGCTGGATGCCTTTGTCGAAAAAATAGTTGCGGAAATCGCGGCGCGACAGTAAGATCCGCCCCGTCTAGATCCAAGCAGGAGCCGTAGGCTTCTCACCCCGAGACGCAACGTTACCGGGGTTACCAAACGGAGGCCGCCGTCCACGGACGGCTGGCCGCGGTCCGACCAGACGCCAGCGCGTCCTGGATTGGGGGCTGCATCTTCCGGAAGCCGAATCCTCCCGCCTCGATCACCGTCCCCGTCTCAAAGAGGAGGGTTTTCCTATCGCCTCAAAGCAGCAGGAAGTTCGCGTAAACGACCGTATCCGCATTCCTACCGTTCGCGTCATCGGACCCGACGGGGAGCAGGTCGGGATTCTCGGCATTCGGGAAGCCCTGGCCTACGCGCAGGAACGCAGCCTCGATCTGGTCGAGGTGTCGCCCACGGCGAAGCCGCCGGTCTGCCGGGTGATGGACTACGGGAAGTTCAAGTACGAGACGAACAAGAAGCAGCAGAAGGCGAAGAAGAAGCAGCACGCGAGCCAGCTGAAGGAAGTGAAGCTGCGCCCGAAGATCGAAGAGCACGACTACAAGTTCAAGGTCAATCACGCCCGGGAATTCCTGGGGCATCACGATAAGGTCAAGTTCACCGTCACGTTCCGTGGTCGCGAAATGGCGCACACGGATGCGGGACGGCGGCTCCTCGACAAGGCCATCAAGGATCTCGAGGATGTGGGGCAGGTTGAAATTCCGGCCCGGATGGAAGGACGCAACATGGTCCTCCTGATGGTGCCGCGCGCCACACCCGTGAAAACGAAACCGGCGGCTCCCGTCGCGCCCGCTCCTGCAAAGGGAAGGGTCAGCGCGCCGAAGCCTTCCGCAAAATAGGAGTAGCGATGCCGAAGATGAAAACCAGCCGGGCCACCGCGAAGCGCCTGAAGCGCACCGGGACCGGCAAGCTCAAGCGAGGCCGCTCCGGTGGCCGCCACCACCTGGGATTGCAGGGTGGAAAGAGCCGCAAGCGCAAGCGCCGGCTGAAGAGCTCGACGCTGGTGAAGCACACCGAGCGCTACCACATGCAGAAACTCTTGCCGTACGGCGAGTGATCCCTTCCGGATCGCTCCGACATTGAGGACTTAGAAAATGCCACGTACAAAAACCGTCGTTCCGGGACGCAAGCGTCGCCGGAAGGTGATGAACGCGGTGAAGGGAAACCGCGGCGGCCGTCGCAAGCTCTACCAGACCGCCAAAGAGACCCTCATGCGCGCGATGCAGTTCGCCTACGCGGACCGTCGCAAGAAGAAGCGCGATTTCCGGAGCCTCTGGATCGTCCGCATCAACGCGGCCGCTCGTTTGAACGGGCTCTCGTACAACAAATTCATGCAGGGCCTCAAGGCCGCGAACGTCGAAATCGATCGCAAGATCCTCGCCGATCTCGCCATCCGGGACGCCGCGGCGTTCACGCGACTGGCCGAGGTCGCCAAGCAGATACACGCCGCGTAACGCTCCACGGCCCCGTGATCGAGCGGATCGACGCGCTCCGAGCCGAGGGGGAGCGGGCCTTTGCGGCATCTGGAAATGCCGCGGACCTGGAATCGGTTCGCGTGCGCTTCTTGGGCCGTAAGAGCGATCTCACCGCGCTTCTCCGTGGACTGAAAGACCTGGAGCCCGCCGCGCGCTCCGCCGTCGGGGCGCGCGCGAATGAAGCGCGCGTCGCCCTCGAAGCGGCACTCGCGGAAGCGGAAGCGCGCATCGGAGGGGCCGCCGCACCGGGTCCCGCCCGCGACGTCACGCTCCCCGGCCGCCGTCCCCGCATCGGACACCGGCACCTCATCTCCTCGGTACTGGAAGAGATCGAGACGATCTTCCACGGCCTCGGCTTCTCCATTGCCGAGGGACCCGATGTCGAGAACGACTGGCACGCCTTCACCGCCCTCAACATGCCGCCCGGACACCCGGCGCGCGCCACCACGGACACCTTCTACGTCGCCCCCGACGTCTGCGTGCGTCCTCAGACCTCTTCGGTCCAGGTGCGCGTCATGGAGGCGCAGAAGCCGCCCGTTCGCATCATTTGCCCGGGCCGCGTCTATCGGAACGAGGCCGTCGATTCGACGCACCATTTCGAGTTCCACCAGGTGGAGGGGCTCTACGTCGATCGCAACGTCAGCCTGGCGGACCTGAAAGGAATCCTCGATCGGTTCCTGAAAGAGTTTTTCGGCCCCGAGACCGTGATTCGCTTCGCTCCGTCGTACTACCCGTTCGTCGAGCCCGGCGCCTCCGTCGACATCCGCTGCTTCTTCTGCGGCGGGAAGGGGTGCAACGTCTGCGGCCCGCTTTCCGGAGGGTGGCTCGAAGTGTTGGGGGCCGGCATGGTCCATCCGAATGTTTTCAAAGCGGTCGGCTACGATCCGGAAGAGTGGAGCGGCTACGCCTTCGGTCTCGGGGTGGAGCGCCTCATCATTCTCCGCCACGGCATTCCCGACATTCGGATGCTCTACCAAAACGACAGCCGCTTGTTGCGGCAGTTCTAGGCGCGGCATGAACCACCGCACGGAGTCGATCTCGTGAAAGTGACCTGGAGCTGGCTCGGAGACTGGACGGCGTTGCCGGAGACCCCGGAGACGCTCGCCCACCGGCTTGCCATGCTCGGATTCCCCGTTCAGTCGCTGGTGCGGGGCGTCACGTTCGACGCGGGGATCGTCGTCGGGGAAGTGTTGGAGGCGAATCCGCATCCAAACGCCGACCGGCTCCGCCTCTGCCGCGTGACGGTCGGGCGCAGTGAGCCGCTCCAAATCGTCTGCGGCGCGCCAAACGTCGCAGCAGGACAGCGCGTCGCGGTCGCGCAGGTCGGGAGTTCGCTCCCAGACGGCATGAAGCTGAAGCGCGCGAAGATTCGCGGCGTCGAATCGATGGGGATGATCTGCTCCGAGCGCGAACTCGGGATGAGCCAGGAGTCGGACGGGATCTGGGTGATCCCCGGTTCGCCTGCGATTGGAACGCCTCTCGCGGCCATCGCCGGCGGAGGAGAGACGGTGCTCGACGTGGAGATCACGTCGAACCGGACCGACTGCGATTCGGTGCGCGGCATCGCGCGCGAGATCGCCGCCGGTTCCGGTGGAGCCCTTGCGGCTCCGAAGCCGCTCGGCGCGGCCGGAACGGGGACCCTCCCGGAAGTGACGATCGAGAACCCCGCCGACTGCCCGCGCTACATGGCGCGCGTGGTCCGCGGCGTCACGATCGGCCCGTCGCCCGAGTGGCTCCGGAAGCGGCTCGAAGCGACCGGCTTCCGTTCGATCAACAACGTCGTCGATGCCACGAACTACGTGCTCCGCGAGTACGGCCAGCCGATCCACGCGTTCGACGCTTCGAAGGTCGGCGGCCACGCGATTCAGATCCGTCGCGCGCGGAAGGGCGAGCGGCTCGTTCTCCTCGATGGGAAAGAGGTGACGCTCGATCCGCGGATCCTCGTGATCGCCGACGCATCGCGGCCGATGGCGCTCGCGGGAGTGATGGGCGGCCTCGAAACGGGCGTCACGGCCGCGACACGCGACGTGATTCTCGAGAGCGCCCACTTCGACGCCGCGCTGACGAAGGCGTCGGCCCAGGCGCTCGGCGTCAACACCGATGCGGCGGCTCGCTTCGGTCAGGGCGTCGATCCGATCGCCGTGGCGATCGCGCTCGACGCGACGGCACGCCTGCTGGCGGAGATTGCCGGCGGGGAAGTTCTGCGCGACGTGGTCGATCGCTGGCCGGGGAAGCGCGAGCCCGCGACGCTTCGCCTCCGGCGTGGGCGTGCCGAACGCCTGCTCGGGATGCCGGTCACAGCCGATGCTGCGACGCGTGCGCTCGCTTCGCTCGAAATCGCGGCCGTCACCCCCTGGGCCCGCGAGGCGAACGACGAGGTCGCCTCGTTCCGCGTGCCTCCGCACCGCTTCGATCTCACGATCGAGGAGGACCTGATCGAGGAGGTGGCGCGCATGCTCTCCTACGATTCGATCCCCTTGACCGTGCGTTCGGGCCCGCTGCCGACCCTCTCGATTAAGCCCGAGGAAATCGCCGCAAGGCGCATTCGGAACGTGATTTGCGGCCTTGGCTTCGAGGAGGCTCTCTCGACCGCGCTGGTGGGCTCCATTCCGTCCGAAGTCAGGGAAGGGGTGGCCGATGTGGACATCTGGGAACTCCAGAATCCGATCAGCCGCGAGTTGAAGCACCTCCGCCCGTCGCTCCTTCCGGCGCTCGTCCGAGCGGCGGGCGAGAATCTCCGGCAGGGGGTGGCAGACGTCCGGCTCGCGGAAGTGGGCAAAGTCTTTCGCGCCACACCGGCGCCGATCGGGCGCGAATGGCTCGAAGCGATGTTCGTCCTGGCGGGTGTCGCTCCGGCTTGGGACGCGCCCGGCGCCGACAGCGATCGCTATTTGGAAGCGAAGGGAGCGCTCGAGGCAATTCTCCAGTCATTCGGAATTGACTCGTGGGATACCCGCTCCTACCATGACTCACGATGGGCCGCCGGAACCGCCGCAGAATTCGTCGGTTCGGACGGCTCTCTTGGGATTGTGGGTGAAGTCGCGCCGAAGCTGGCGCAGCAGCTCGGGGTCGATCGCCCGGTATGGGCGGCGGCCATCTCCGTAACCGCGCTGGCCAAGGCGGCGACGGTGAACCGGCGCTATCGCGAGATACCGCGCTTCCCGGCTTCCAAACGGGATTTGGCGGTGGCCATCTCGCGGCACGACGTCACCCACGAAGACCTCCTTCGGGCGATCCGGGAATCGGGCGGTCCGCTCCTCTCGCAGGCGCGGCTCTTCGATCTCTACCGGATGGGCAAGGGGGAGGAGGCACCGCGCAGCCTCGCATTCGCGCTCGAGTTCAGGGCAGCCGATCGGACCCTGACCGATGCCGAAGTGGACGGGGCGGTCGCGACGATCGTAACGACGCTGGAACAGCGCTTCGGAGTGACGCTCCGGGGCGGCGGACCGGCGAAAGTGGGCGCGACGACATGATGGAAGAACTGAACCGGCTAGACGAGCGCGTGCGCGCCGTCGCCGAGCTGCTCCGAACCCTCCGCGAGGAGAAGAAGCGGCTCGAGTCGGAAAAGGAAGAACTCCAACTCCGCGTTCGGAAGTTGGAAACGGTCGCCGCGAAGGCGTCGGCCGACGATGCGAAACCCCGCCTGCAGGCGTTAGAGGCGGAGCGGGCGACCCTTCTCGACGAGCGCCGCGTCATGGTGCGCCGTGTGGAGGATATGCTCGCGAAACTGGACGTATTGGAAAAGGCCGTCCAGGTCTAACGCCGCGCGGTGCCGATCGGATCACCCGATCGCGTGCCGCCGCCGGACGAATGAAACGAGGATCGCGATGAGCTCGGAACCGAAGACGCTCAGCGTCATGATTTTCGGAAGCGAGTACAAGATCAAGGGCGCCGACCCTGCCTACATTCAGGAAGTCGCCGCCTACGTGGATGGGAAGATGCGGGAGCTGGAGAGCCGGCTCGTTGGCGGAACGCCCACCAAGATCGCGATCCTTACGTCGATGAACGTCGCCGACGAGCTGTTCCGCCAGCGTGAAGAGCTGGGACGGCTCGAAGCAGAGCTACGCGAGCGCGCCCTGCGCTTGGAGCGTGCGCTCGGCGATTGTCTCGGCGACGTTTGACCCGCCCGGCGGCGATCCCACGCGATTGGAGTCCCCTCGAATCCGCTTCGTAGCACATCGTTCACGATAAAAACCCTGCCATGCTCGTGCGGTACCAGGCAATTTTGAGCCACAAAGCCTCGACTGGGGGTCGGAATGACCAGCGTAGTGCGTACCCGCCTCGCGCGGGCGGCACGAACCGGGTCCTAGGACACCCACCTGGATGTTTCAGGTTCAAAAGTCTCGCACCCACGGCATCGGCGGGGTCTTTTTATGGGGGGAGGTCCGTCCGCCATGAGCATTAGTCCCTGGGTCCTCGCGCTCCTCGGGATCGCGATCGCCGCGCTGACATTCCTACTTGGATGGGTGGCGCACCGGAAGATCGGGGAAGGCAAAGTCTTCAACTCCGAGCAGTTGGCCGCGAAGATCGTTCGCGAAGCGGAGCGTGAAGCGGAAAATCTCAAGAAGAGCGCCGTCCTGGAAGCCAAGGACGAGATGTTCAAAGAGAAGACGAAGCTCGACAAGGAAGTTCAGGGGCAGAAGCAGGAGGTCCAGCGGGAAGAGCGGAAGCTCCAGGAGCTGGAGACGAACCTGAACCGCCGCGTCGAAGTTGTCGAAAAGAAGGAACGCGACCAGAAGCGCTTGGAGCGGGAGCTCGAAGTGAAGGCAGAGGCCCTCGCCGAGCGCGACATGGAGCTACAGCGGGTCCTCATCGAGCAGAATTCGCGGCTCCAGCGGATCAGCGGCATGACCGCCGACGAGGCGCGCCAGCAACTGATCTCCAACATGGAGCACGAGGCGAAGGTCGAAGCGGCCAAGCGGCTCCAGGAGATCCGCGAGGATCTTCATCGGAACGCCGACAAGGAAGCGCGCGAAATCCTCACGCTCTCCATTCAGCGGATTGCGGCCGACCACTCGGCCGAATCGACCGTGGCGGTGGTGCACCTCCCGAGCGACGAGATGAAGGGACGCATCATCGGCCGCGAAGGCCGAAACATCCGCGCCTTCGAGACAGCCACCGGCATCGACGTCATCATCGACGATACGCCGGAAGCGGTAATCCTATCCGGGTTCGACCCCATTCGGAGAGAAGTCGCGAAGCGTTCGCTCGAACGGCTCGTGACCGACGGCCGCATTCATCCCGCCCGCATCGAGGAGATCGTCGCGAAGGTTCAGAAGGAAGTGGAGACGCAGATCGTCGAGCTCGGCGAAGCCTCGATCCTCGAGGTCGGCGTTCACGGCATGCACCCCGAGATCGTGAAGCTCCTCGGCCGGCTGCAATACCGCACGTCCTACGGTCAGAACATCCTCCAGCATTCGAAGGAAGTCGCCTGGATCTGCGGCGTCATGGCGGGGCAGCTCGGGTTCGATATTCAAATCGCGAAGCGTTGCGGCCTCCTCCACGACCTCGGCAAGGCCATGACGCACGAGGTGGAGGGCGCGCACGCGCAGATCTCCATGGAACTGGCGCAGAAATACGGCGAGCCCGATGTCGTCGTGAAGGCGGTGGGCTATCACCATCACGATCCGACGGCCGAGAATCTTTACGCCGTGCTGATCATGGCGGCCGACGCCGTCTCCGGTGCGCGCCCCGGCGCCCGCCGCGAAAGCATCGAGAACTACGTGAAGCGGCTCGAGGCGCTCGAGAAGATCGCCAATTCGTTCCCCGGCGTGGAACGATCCTTCGCCATCCAGGCGGGGCGCGAAGTCCGCATCATGGTGGAACCGAAGTCCGTGGACGACGCGCGCGCCTATCAGTTGGCGAACGACGTGGCGCGCCGTGTGGAGCGGGAGCTTCAGTACCCGGGTCAGATCAAGGTCGTCGTGATCCGCGAAACGCGCGCCATGGAATACGCGAAGTAGAGGCGACGTGAACCTCCTCTTCATCGCCGATATTTTCGGGGCGCCCGGCCGCCGCGCCGTGCGCGACCTGGTGCCGGAACTCGTCTCCTCCATGGGGATCGACTTCGTGGTCGCGAACGTGGAGAACGCCGCGTCCGGCTTCGGCGTGACGAAGGAAATTATCGAGGAGATGAAGTCGCTCGGCATCGAGGCGATGACGAGCGGGAATCACATCTGGGACCGGCGCGAGGCGCTGCCACTCCTCGATGAGGAACCGCTTCTCCTTCGTCCTCACAATTACCCTCCCGGCGTCCCGGGCCGCGGCGTCCACCTCTTCACCACGAAGGCGGGCGTCTCGATCGGGATTCTCAATTTGATGGGCCGCGTCTTCATGCGGGAATTGGATTGCCCGTTCCGCGCGGCCGACCGAGAAGTGGCGGCGCTTCGGGAGACGACTCCGATCATCCTGGTCGACTTCCACGCGGAGGCGACCGCAGAGAAGGTCGCGCTCGCGCATTATCTCGACGGCCGAGTTTCGGCCGTGCTGGGCACCCACACGCACGTCCAGACCGCCGACGAGCGGATCCTCCCGGGTGGAACCGGCTTCCTCACCGATGCCGGCATGACGGGGCCCCACGATTCGATCATCGGCGTGAAGAAGGAGCAGGCGATTCAGAAATTCCTCAATCTCCTCCCGGTTCGCTTCGAGCCGGCCGCGGGAGAGACGAAACTCCAAGGCGTCCACTTGGAGATCGACGAGTCGACCGGTCGCTGCCTTCACATCGAGCGAATCTCGATCGCGCTGGAGCCCGCGGCCACCCCGGTGATCTCGAAGGCGTGAGGGCCGACGTGGACGCGACCGTTCTTGCCGGCGCGCCGCTCGCGGCCGAAATTCGGGAGTCGGTGGGGAAGCGGATCGCGGCACTCCTCGCGCGCGGCGTCACCCCCGGGCTCGCCATCGTGACGGTGGGCGAGCCCGCCTCCGGAAATCCCTACGTGCGCGCGAAGTGCCGCGCGGCCGAGGAACTCGGCGCCCGCGCGACGGTCACGCGGCTCCCGCTCGATAGCACCGAAACCTCCCTTCGCACCGCGCTTCGAGAGATCAGCGCCGACCCAGCCATCCACGGCGTCATCCTCCAGTTGCCGATCCCAGCACCCCTTCGCGACGAGCGGCACCTGGAAGACATCGCTCCGGAGAAGGACATCGACGGCATTCATCCGCTGAACGTCGGCCGTTGGGTGAGCGGCCTCCTGGCGCATCGTCCCGCGACGCCACTCGGCATCGTGGAACTCCTGCGGCGCCATGCCGGGGATCTCTCCGGGAAGCATGCCGTCGTCGTCGGAAGAAGCCGCATTGTCGGCCGGCCGCTCTCGATCTTTCTGTCGGAGCGCTC
>JANMQV010000085.1:0-8820 GCA_031370645.1 Candidatus Eiseniibacteriota bacterium
GTCCAGTTCACGGATCAGTCCACGCCCGGTACCTACTCAAACACGACCTGGGACTGGTCGTTCGGCGACGGCGGGACGAGCACGGCTCAGAGCCCGAGCCACACCTATGCCGCGGTGGGAAGCTACGCGGTCACGCTCACGGTCACGACCTCGGCGGGGAGCGACTCGGACAGCCAGGGGGGGTACGTCGTCGTGTCCGATCCGACTCTACCGACGGCTGCGTTCTCCGGGTCGCCACGCACGGGGTTGAAGCCCCTGGGCGTCCAGTTCACGGATCCGTCCACGCCCGGGAGCTTCCCAATCACCTCGCGGGCCTGGTCGTTCGGCGACGGCGGGACGAGCACGGCTCAGAGCCCGAGCCACACGTATGCCGCGGCGGGAAGCTACGCGGTCACGCTCACGGTCACGACCTCGGCGGGGAGCGATTCCGTTACGAAGGCAGGGTACGTCGTCGTGTCCGATCCGATCCAACCGACGGCAGGGTTCTCCGCCTCGCCTCGCGCCGGAAGCATTCCCCTGGGCGTCCAGTTCACGGACCAGTCCACGCCGGGAAGCTACTCGATCACCTCGTGGTCTTGGTCCTTCGGCGACGGTGGGACGAGCACGCTTCAGAGCCCGAGCCACACCTATATCTCCACGGGGAACTTTGCAGTGTCGCTCACCGTGACAACGCCCGCCGGCTCGGATAGCGAGATCGTGGGCGGCTACATTGTCGCGACGCAGCCGCCCAGCGCCGCTTTCGAGGGCTCGCCGCGGACGGGCGACCGGCCCCTCGCCGTTCAATTCAACGATCTCTCTACCGCGGGCAGCGCTCCGATCACGACCTGGTCCTGGTCCTTCGGAGACGGCGCGACGAACACATCCCAGAATCCGGCCCACACATACACCACCGCGGGCACCTACACCGTGGCGCTGGCGGTGACGACCGCCGATGGGAGCGACACCGCGACGATTCCGGGTTATGTCACCGTCACGGAGCCGCCCGTGCCCCCGACGGCCGACTTTTCCGGATCGCCGACGAGGGGCCCCGCGCCCCTCACGGTCCAGTTCACCGATCAATCGGTCCAGGGAACCGCGCCAATCGCGTCGCGGCTATGGTCATTCGGAGACGCCGGCACGAGCACGGCGCAGAACCCAAGCCACGTCTACTCGCTGCCAGGCACGTACGCCGCCTCACTCACCGTGACGACCGCGGACGGCACGGATACCGCGATGAAGACGGACTACATTGCGGTCTGCGCGCCGCCCACCGCAATCTTCTTCGGCTCGCCGACGACCGGGGTTGCCCCGCTGACGGTCCAGTTCACCGACCTCTCGCTTCCCGGGGCGGGGCCGATTGGGAGCTGGTCATGGTCCTTCGGCGATGGAGGCACGAGCACCGAGCAGAGCCCCTCGCACGCCTATGCGACTTCGGGGGTCTACGACGTTTCGATGAGCGTGTCGGATGGGTGCGGGGCCGACACCGCGACGAAGTCGGGCTACATCACCGTCGGCGACCCCTGCGACAACGCGCCTTATTCGATCGCCGAGAGTTTTGTCGAGGTCCGGGCGGACGCTGATGGCGACGGGTGCGCCGAGCGCGCGCGGGTCCACTTCGACGCGAACGTCGAACTGGGATGCTCCAAGAGCGTCTTCGCGAAAGTGCTCCTACGGCCCAAGGGATCCACGGTATGGGCGTTCGAACTCCAGTCCGCCTGTTTCACGATTACCGGAACAAGTACGGCGGACGAAACCTGGGTGCAGGTGCAGAACCTTCCGCATGATTTCTACGAGATTCGCGTGGAGCTCTACGAATGCGGGGGGACTCTGCCCGTCGCGTCACGCGACTATCTCGACGATCCTGATATGGACAACCGCTGTTTCGAGTGATTGGATGAATGGGCCCGCGTGGAAGTGAAAGAAGTGGAAGAATTGCGGCGATGCGGAGCGCGAAGCCCTCGCGGCTGAGGGCAAGCGCCGGAATTGCAGCGAGATTCGGTCTTCCGAAACCGCGGGCTCGAGTCGCCTCGAGCCCGCTTCATTTCATCCCAGCGCGCACTCGTTTCGGCCGCAGTCGAGTTCCTGGGCTTCCATATCCCAGACTTCGACTAGGCCGAGATTCACGGCCTTGATCCGCTTGTAGCTCTCCGGGCTCGCGCCGACCTTCCGATTCACCCACGCGCTGAACGCCCCTTCGTCTGTGAATTTCAGCGGCTCGTTCCGCGCCTGGATTTCCGTGAACGACGCGCCTACCGTGCGATCGGCCTCGCGCTCCGAATCGCTCGCGTAGTGCGCGGGATAGAGGCGCATCGTGCCCGGCCACTCCCGCCGCGCCCGCTCCAATGACTTCCAGAGGTCCTTCGTCCACGCTTCGGCCTTGCCGCCCAGATCGGGACGCCCGATCGAATTCACGAAAATGAAATCTCCCGTCAGCGCCACTTCGTCGCCTGCGAGATAGCTAATACTTCCCTCGGTATGCCCGGGCGTGTGAACCACGCGGAGCGATGCCGGCCCGATCTTGATCACCGTCCCGTCGTCCGCCTTCGCGAAGTCGAACTTCGCGGGGCTCCCGTCGTAGGGAAGGATGGCGTCGCGCGGATGGACGTAATAGGGAACGCTCAGCGCGCGGGAGAGGGCTGGGCCGCCACTGAGGTAGTCGGCGTGCGCGTGCGTCTCGGCCACGCCGACGATCTTCAATCCCCGTTCGCGCGCCGCTTCGAGGAAGGGCTGGGCCTTCCGAGGCGGATCGACGATCAACGCCTCGCCGCCGCCGCCGAGGAGATAGCCGGTCGCGCCTTTGGCAATGCGGTCGAATTGAATGAACGTGTCGAAACCGGTGGGCGGCGTGAGAACGCGCGGCACCACCGCCATGCCCCAGGCGGCCATTCCTCCCCGCATCGACTGTGCCGTGTATCCGAGATCGTTCAGATGTGCTGCGATCTGCTTGCTGCTGTTGCCGCGCTCGCAGACCACCGCGACCGGATCGGACGGAGGAACGGCGCTTCGAACGTCTTCGCCCATGGCGAGGAGTTGGGAGCCGCGAATGTTCACGTAGCGATCCAGATTCACGATGTCGATCCGCCCGCTCGCGATGTTGGCGCGGACGTCGAGGACGCGAAGCGGGGTGCCCGATTCGATGCGATGGACCAACTCTTCCGGAGAGATCTCCGGCACGACGTTTGTGGGGTTCATCCCCGCAGTTTGGCGCGGGGCGGCGGTGGCGTCAAGACGCTCCGGGAGGGCGCGCCTACGGCTGGCGGCCCCCCGTGCCGCGGGGACGCGCGATTCGGCGGTTGAGCCGGTGCCGCCATGAAGGCTACCCTGGGCGGCCATGCCCTCGACCCGAGCCATCACCTCCATTCTTCCCGGCCTTCTCGTGGCGGTCGCGGTCGCCGTTACCGCGCGCTTTCTTCACGCGTTCCTGCCGCACGCGGTCGGAACGGCACTGGGGGAGGTGATCGTCGCCGTCCTACTGGGGCTCACGATCGGAAATCTCGCTCGGTTGCCGGGTATCACGGCGCCGGGCATCCGGTTCTCGTTCCAAACGGTGCTTCGCACCGCCATTGTTCTCCTCGGCGCCACCTTCTCCTTCGCCCAGGTCGTGGCGATCGGGGGGAAGGCATTGCTCATGATCGTGGCGCTCATGCTCCTGGCACTCGCGGTGGCGCACGCGCTGGGGCGAGCGGCGGGAACGCCCGGGCGACTGGCGACCCTCATCGGCGTCGGCACGGCGGTCTGCGGTAACTCGGCCATCGTGGCGACGGCGCCGGTGATCGGCGCGCGCGACGAGGAGGTCTCCTTCGCGATCGCGACGAACACGCTCTTCGGCACGGTGGCGGTCTTCCTCTATCCCTTCATCGGGCACGCGCTCGGCATGAGCGACGCCGTGTTCGGTACCTGGGCGGGGACGGCGGTGAACGACACCTCGCAGGTCGTGGCGGCCGGATTCGCCTACAGCGAAGCGGCGGGAAAAGTGGCGACCGCGGTGAAACTGACGCGGAACGCGCTCATGGGGGGCGTGATCGTCGCGATGGGGCTCGCCTACTCGCGCTCGGGGGACGCGGCCGGCGCCGCGTCGGTTGGCTGGGCCAAACGACTCAAGCAGTCGCTGCCGCTCTTCGTCGTCGGATTTCTCTTCCTCGCGCTCCTCAACACACTGGGCGCCGTCACCGCGCTCTCCAAGGCCACCGGGCAGGACATCCCGAAGGCGCTTCAATTCGTGGTTCGCTTTCTGATCCTCGTGGCGCTCGCGGGCGTAGGGCTCTCGACGCGATTCGAGGCGATGCGGAAAACAGGACTTCGTCCCTTCTACGTGGGGCTTGCGACTGCGTTGTCCACGGCGACCGCAAGTTACTTCATCATTCGATGGTTCGGCCCCGCCGCGGGCTGAGCGCGCCTCCAGGAGCAATTTGATGAACCCGGGCAGTCCCGAACTAGCGCATCCCCCCGAACTCCCTGCCGGATTTCTCCTCAGGCGCCCCGCGCTCGAGGAGGCTGAAGCGGTGGCGGAACTGATGTGCGTCTGCGACATCGCGGAGATCGGCGAAGCCGAGACCGATGCCGACGACGTGCGCGACGACTGGTCGCTCCCGCGCTTCGACCGAACGCGAGACAGCTGGATCGTCGCGACGGAAGACGGGACGATTCACGGCTACGGCTGGGTCTGGGACAAGGTCGCGCATCATGAACTGATCGGTGACATCTACTCGCGCCCAGGTGAAACCTACGACGCGATCGCGGCAGTGCTGATCGCGCGGATCGAGGAGCGGGCGGAGGAACACAAGCGCGAGGCGCCGCCGGGCGGAGAAGTGACGCTCGGATTCTTCGGACCGGTCGGCTCGCCCTGGGCCGCCTTCTTGCAAGCGCGCGGCTATCCGGTAGCGCGCACCTATTTCCGGATGGAGATCGAACTCGGGGAGGCGCCGCCGGTGCCGCCGGCCGTCCAGGAGATCGAAATTCGTCCCTTCCGTCTCGGTGAGGACGACGCGGCCATTCACCAGGCGATCCAGGAGTCGTTCTCGGATCACTACCTCTTCGCTTCCGAGCCGCTCGAAGAGTGGATCGCCCGCCGCCGCGCCCATGCGGTGACCGATCCGACACTCTGGCGAGTCGCGTGGGACGGGAGTGAACCCGCCGGCGCGATCCTCCCGTATCCATTCGAGGGGATGGCGTGGATCCGCGAACTCGGCGTGCGAAGCAAGTGGCGCGGACGCGCCATCGGTCGAGCGTTGCTACTCGCCGCGTTCGCCGCGCTCCATGCGGGCGGTCACCGTCGAGTCGGGCTCGGCGTCGACGCCCAGAACGCGACCGGCGCGACGCGCCTCTACGAGTCGGCGGGCATGAAGGTCACGCTCCGCCACGAATACCACCGGCGCGTCCTCCGCGAGGGATCGGCGGTCAGTTCGCAGGGGTAACCTCCCCAAGTGGTCGCCAGAGCTCGCGGGAAGGCTCAGGAGCCTCGATCGCGTTATCATCGTGGTCCCGTGGTGCCGGCTGTCGTGGTGGCGGCCGCACCGCTCAGCTAAGTCCCAGTGCTACAGATACTTAGAAATTGTTCGCTTTTCCGTTGACGGGCCCTTCCAGGGTCCGTAACTTCCCGACGCGGTTTTCCGAGATGCCCCGCGCGCTCGCGGGCAACCCAGGATTCGAGGAGTCGGAGATGAGCCGGAACGAAATGGAAGGAAACGGAGACGCCATGGAGCTTTCTCCTCGTCGGTCCGATCTCTACGGCGATCGGGATCCGATGGAACAGGGCGACGATCCCGAGGAATTGGAAGAAGAAGAAGAAGACGACGAGCTGGAGGAAGAAGACGAAGACGACGACGATGATGACGAGGACGACGACGACGACTACGATGACGAGGAAGAGGAGACCGACGAGGACGAGGGCGGCTCCCGCTACTAGCCCTTCCGCAGTCGTCCCTTCCACGCATTCCTTCGCCGCGCGGCCTCGTGCCGCGCGGCTTCGTTTCGGAGGTGCCCCCGTGTCCGCCTCACCCCGCCGCACCCGACTCGCCGCGCCGGCGCCGCGACTCTTCCTGGGCCTCTCGCCCGAGGAGTCTCGTCTCGAGCGCGCCCGCGTGGCGATCATTCCCGCGCCGTTCGATCAGACGACGTCGTATCTCCCCGGAACGCGTTTCGGCCCGCGCGCCATTCTCGAGGCATCGCGCCAGGTGGAGTTCTTCGACGAGGAGCTCGATCGCGAGCCGTTCGAGATCGGTATCGCGACCCTCGAGGAGATCGAGGTCGATCCCGCCGATCTCGAGGCGAGCATGCGCCGCCTGGAGCAGACGGTGGAGGCGGTGGCGGAGATGGGAATCGTCCCGTTCACGCTCGGCGGCGAACATTCCCTTACGCTCGCGCCGGTGGCGGCGCTCCAGCGGCGCTTTCCGGGGATCTCGGTGCTCCAGCTCGATGCGCACCTCGATCTTCGAGACGAATACCAGGGAACGAAACTGAGTCACGCCTCGGTCATGCGGCGCATTCGCGACCTCGGCGTTCCGACCGTGGCGGTCGGCATCCGGAGCGTCTCCCGCGAAGAGGCCGACTACGTCCATGCGGAGAAGGCGCCGGTCTTCCTCGGCCGCGAAATCCGTGCGAAGGGGCTTCCGGTCGACGAGATCGTGGAGCGCCTTGGAAATCCGGTCTACATCACCGTTGATCTCGATGCCTTCGATCCCTCGTTCGCTCCCGGCGTGGGAACGCCCGAACCGGGCGGCCTTACCTGGGACGAGGGGCTTCGCCTCCTTCGCGCCGTATTCGAGCGACGCCAGGTCGTCGGAATGGATTTGGTCGAGCTCTGTCCCATTCCGGGCCAGATCGTCTCCGATTTCTTCGCGGCCAAACTCGCGCACAAAATGATCGGTTACCTGGGCCTCGCGCCCGAGGTGAAGAAGCCGAAACCCTCGAAACGGCGGAAGCGTTGAGGGCCGCGTGACGCGCGCCCGTCTCGCCAAGAATCAAGACCGCAGAATTCGCTCCGGACATCCCTGGGTCTTCAGCAACGAAATCGCGGAAGTCGAAGGATCGCCCGCTCCCGGCGCGGAGGTCCTGGTAGAGGATCACCGCGGGATGCCGATCGGCGTCGGCCTCTACAACCCGCATTCGCTCATCGCCATTCGCCTCTACAGCCGCCGCGTGCGACCGGTGGACGAGGCGCTCTTTCGCGACCGCATCGCCCGTGCCTTAGCACTCCGCGAGCGGATCTACCCCGTCGAATCGACCTATCGGCTCATTCACGGCGAGGGAGACTTCCTCCCCGGCCTGGTCGTCGATCGCTACGGCGACTACCTCGGCGTCCAGAGCCTGAGCGCCGGCATCGAAGCACGGATCGAATTGATTCTCGATTTGTTGGAGGAGGTGCTCGGTCCGAAGGGGATCGTCTGTCGGCGCGACGGGTCGGGGCGTTCGCTCGAGGGGCTCGACCGCCTGGAACCAATCGAGCGCGGCGACACCCCGGAGTCGGTCGATGCGCCGTACGAAGGGTACGTGCTCACCATCGATCTGCGCGGCGGGCAGAAGACGGGCGAGTTCCTCGATCAGCGCGAGAACCGAAAGCGCGTGGCGCGCGAGGCGCACGGGAAGCGCGTCCTCGATCTCTACTGCCACACCGGCCTCTTCGGGATCCACTGCGCCGCCGCGGGCGCGAAGAGCGTGCTCGGAATCGACTCGAGCCGCCCCGCGCTCGAGCGGGCGAGAGAAAACCACCGGCGAAACGCGCCCATGCGCGACGTCACGTTCCGGGAGGCGCGCGTGGAGGACGTGCTCCGCGCCTTCGCTCGGGAGGGAGAGCGCTTTGATATGATCGTTCTCGATCCGCCCGCCCTCGTGAAGAGCCGAAAAACGCTCGACGAAGGCGTTCGGAAATACGTGACGTTGAACGCGTCGGCCATGAGGCTACTCGCACCGGGCGGGACGCTGGCGACCGCGACCTGCTCGCACCACGTGGATGCTCCTGCCTTCCTCGATCTCCTCCGCACCGCGGCGAAGATGGCGGGCGCCCGGTTCCGCTTGGTGGAGGTGATGGGGCAGAGCCGGGATCATCCGGTGCTCCTGGCGGCGCGTGAAACGTCCTACCTCACGATGGCGCTCGCCGAGCGGATCGATGGTCCGTCACCAGGAGGCGCCCCATCCGACGACGTGCTGCCGGACGACGCGACAGAGGAGAGCGCGAGATGACCGACAAACCCGAATCAGCTTCGAACCCGCCTGTCGGCCCCGGTGGCCCCGGCGGCCCCGGTGGCTCCGGCGGTGCCGGCGACGCCAAGGCTCCCGAGACCATGTCGGATCGGGACCTCTTCCTGGGGCTCATCCATTCGTTTCAAGCGGCCGCGATGCAGCAGATGGGGAAGACCGTGAATCCGTTCACGCAGGAGATCGAGCGAGACCTTCCGCAGGCGCAACTCTCGATCGACATGCTTCGCATGCTGGAGGGGCGGACGAAGGGAAATTTGACGACGGAGGAGTCGCGCTTCCTGGCGCACGTGCTGCGGGAGCTGCAGATGAACTTCGTGATGGAGGTGGGCGAAGACAAGAAGCGCGCTGCGTCGGCGGGAGACGCGCCGGAGGCGTAGGGTTTAAGGCGCGGGCGGCGGACGGCTGGGTGGAGATCGGGATCGCTTAGGCCCGTTCTTCCCGCTTCACCGCCTCCCAGAGCCTGTCGAGTTCGGGGAGCCCTGCTTCATCCACGGAGCGCCCCTCCGCTTGGAGCATCTCCGCCACGCGGTCGAAGCGGCGGCGGAATTTCGCGGTTGCGGCGCGAAGGCGGGCTTCGGGGTCGTTCTTCACGAAGCGCGCGAGATTCACCGCCGCGAAGAGGAGATCGCCGATCTCGTCGGCCAC
>JANMQV010000087.1:0-1898 GCA_031370645.1 Candidatus Eiseniibacteriota bacterium
GACCACATCACTTCTGGCCGTGGGGCTCGCGCTGACGAACCCGACCCTCGGCATGGCCGGCGTCATTCGGGGCTGTGTGGAAGTGCCCCCGATGTCGGCCTCGTCGCCGCGCGCTCGCGACCCCTATGCGGGACAGGCCTCGTCGATGCCGGAGCCTCGAGTTCCGGCGCGAGGTACGCCCCAGGACGCGGTCATCTACCTCGAGGTGCTGGCGCCCGAGACGAACGCGACCATTCCGGCGCCCGCCGCCGTGCCTCGATTGACGCAGCGACAGCAATCGTTCGAGCCTCGTGTGGTCGCCGTCTCCGTGGGCGGGAGCGTCGACTTCCCGAACCTCGATCCGATCTATCACAGCGTCTTCAGCGTCTCCCCCGCGAAGCGATTCGACCTGGGGCGGTTCGGTAAGGGGAAATCGAAGAGCGTTCGATTCCTGAAACCCGGATTGGTGAACGTCTACTGCGACATTCATTCGAACATGGAAGGCTTCGTGCTCGTCGTCCCGAATCGCGCGGTCGCGCAAGCGGACGAGTCGGGGCGCTACGCCCTCCCCGAACTCCCGCCGGGGCGCTACATGCTGCACGCCTGGCACCCCGACTTTCCGGCGATCCGCCGCGCGGTCGAGGTCCCCGATCACGGGGACGTAGACGTCGATCTTAGGTTCGCGCCATGACGTTGTCGCTTCGTCCTCGGATCATTCTCTTCACCGTGCTTCCGCTCGTGACGCTCACGTTCGTCACGCTCTGGGTCGTCAATAAGACGATCTCCACTGAGGTTCGGGTCGGCATCGACGACGGGCTCCGACGGGCTTCGGCCACGCTCGAGAGCATGCTCTCCTCTCGCTCGGAGTACCTCCGCGTGACGGGCGAAGTGATCGTTCAGGACCCGCGCTTCTTCTCCTCCCTCACGCTCCCCGGCTCCACGCACGACCCCGACTTCCGCGCGACCGTCGCGGACGTCGCTCGCGAGTTCAATTCCATCACGCGGGCGGCGCTCTTCGAGGTTTTCGACGCGCGAGGAGGATTGATCGCCTCCGTGGGGACGCAGCATACGGAGCAGGCGTCGCGGGAGCCGCTCACGAGCGCTGCGCTTGCCGAGAATCCGCGAGCCGCCGTGCTCGAGGGTCAGGGTGCTCTCTACCAAGCCTTCGCGACTCCGATTCTCGCCGGGGGGCGAGTTGTCGGCGTGCTCCTCGTTGGGGAAGAGATCGGGAGCGGGATGGCATCCCGGCTTCGAGACCTCACCCGAAGCGAGGTCACGTTTCTCACCGACCAGCACGTCGCAGGTAGCACGCTCGAGGACGGCGCCGATCAGGCGATGCTCCTCGGCGCTTCCGCGCGGCTCAGCGGTCCCCAGCGCGTCGACGACGGAACGATCGTTGAGCTCCATGGTCGGACGCATCGCTACATCACGCTCCTTCGCCCGCTTCCCTCTTCCACGAGTGGGGCGCGCCAGTACTACGCCGTCCAACGCTCGCACGACGTGGAGACCGCATTCCTCCGCGAGGTTCAGCGCCGTCTCGTGGAGCTGGGATTATTGGCCGCGTTGGTCGCGCTCGGTGCGGGCTTTGTGATCTCCGCGCGAATCACCTCTCCGCTCCGAAATTTGGTCCGAGGCGCGGAGGAGATCGAGCGAGGGAACTTCGATTATCCCATCCACGTCGATGGGAAGGATGAAATCGGCTACCTCGCCACGCGGTTCGACGAGATGCGCGAACACCAGCGCGAATACGTCGCCAGCCTGAAGGAAGTGGCGAGGGTGAAGAGCGAGTTCATCAACGTCGCCTCCCACGAGCTTCGAACTCCGGTCAGCATCATCCACGGCTTTCAAGAACTCTTCGCGCAGGGAATGCTCGGCGCGCTGACACCGCAGCAGAGTCAGGCGGTCGAGGCGATCGGCCG
>JANMQV010000132.1:0-11575 GCA_031370645.1 Candidatus Eiseniibacteriota bacterium
CGTCGATGGCTGTTCGGATATGATCGCGATGGGTTTCCATTTCCTCGATGACCCATGTCGTGTGTGGTCGCGTCATGTTGCTCATGCTCCACCTTCCGGTGCGGGCCCGAAACCCGCTCCCCATCCCCTTTTCGGCCGCCATTTATGAGCGCCGTGTGCCTTCTTCAGCAAGTACGACCAGGGCTAGAACCATGCCACCACGGCGGACGGTGCGGGAATCGCTCCAAGACGATGGGGCCAGCCCTGATCGGCGTCGGTGGGTTGAGTTCGAAGCGCTCATCGCGGGGCGAGCAGATCGGCGGGAATGGAGAAAGTTGCGCTCGCCGCAGCAGAATATTCAAGTCGGAGAGGGGCACGGGTGCCGGAGGAAGGGGGCGAATCCGCACGAGGCTTCCCTCCTGGCGGAAGCTCAGGCGCGATTTCTCGCCCTGAGCGCGAAGATGAGGCCGAAGAGAGCAGCTCCGCACGCTGCCCCACCTCCGGAGATCCCAACGACGTCGACCGTCCGCACGTTTTGCGAGAAGTGGAAGAGATTCTGGGAAAATCGAACCAGACTTCCCACTCCGATGAGGAAGAGCACAAGCAGGAGGACGGGATTGGGTCTAAGGCGCTCCATAATCGTTCCCTTTCTTCGCGAGGGCGACGTCCACGAGCAGGTGGGCGCGCAGGTGCGCCCGAACCCCGGGAGCCGCTTGTAGCGTGGTGGTGCCGGAGGAGGGGGTCGAACCCTCACGAGGTTTAAGCCTCACAGGATTTTGAGTCCTGCGTGTCTGCCAGTTCCACCACTCCGGCGGCGGGCTAACTTATTGGAACGGCGACATTATCAGGGGGTGCGGGGGCGGTCAAGGAACCCCCTCCGAGCCCGTGCCAAGATTCCAATTGACAATTCCACAACTAGTTAGGTACTATCCCTCCAGCGTCGTCGAAGGCTGATTCCCCCCTGCCGGAACTTTTTGCTCGTTTCCGAGTCTAAAGAGACGCGCAATCGATGTGAAGTTCCCTGTCGTTCATGTGACCAGGGCGGTCTGAACCGGCGGTTCCGCCGGAGGGTTGCCTCAGCCCCGCAGGTCGTTCGAGCACGGTCTGTACGGGGAACTTCCAAATAAACGGGCGGCGAGTCCCTAGGGATTCGCCGCCCGATACATTTTCCGCCTAAGCACGAATCTGCCCGCATCCCGCTCGAGCGGCGCCGAGCCCCAATCGGCTCCTACGCCATCCCCTTCACCACCACGATCGTCATGTCGTCGTCCAGCGCCCCGTCGCGGTGCGCCTTCACCGCGTCCCAAATCCCGCGCAGGATCACCGTCGCCGGCTCCGCCCGTTTGGCGCGGATCACATCGCGCAGGCGATCGTCTCCGAACAGGTCCCCCGTGGCATCCATCGCCTCGGTCACGCCGTCCGTGTAGAGCACGAGGACGTCGCCGGGTCGAATCTCCACGGCCCGCTCCTTGTACGTCACCGTTTCAAACGTCCCCAGCAGGGGCCCCGTGGCTTCAAGGTAATCGAACGTCGCCCCGCCCGCGCGGCAGAGAAACGCCGAGTTGTGTCCCGCGTTCACATAGGTGAAGCGGCGCCCCTCGATGTCCAACACGCCGTACAACGCGGTCACGAACCGGTCCGGCTCGATGCTCTCCCACAACAAACGGTTCACCTTCCCGATGATCGTCCGAATGGCGTAGTTGTTCCGAATCTCCGCGATCAACGAAGCGCGGAAGGAAGCCATGATCAACGCGGCCGCGAGCCCCTTCCCCGAGACGTCTCCAACCACCACGCCGAGATGATTGTCCGCGATGCGCACGAAGTCGTAATAGTCGCCGCCCACCAAGTCCGAGGAGAAGTTCGCGCCGGCGATATCGAAGTTCCGAATCTCGGGATTCCGATCGGGCAGAAACGAACGCTGGATCCGCTGCCCGATCGTCACCTCTTCCTCGAGGCGCCGCATCTCCAGCACTTCCTCGTGGAGGCGCGTCCGCTCGATGGCTACGGCCGCTTGCGCGGCGAATGCCATCAGGAGTTCCATGTCCTCCTGCTCGTAGGCGTCCTGCTCGTCCGACTCGAGGTTGAAGGCGCCGATCACCTCGCTGCCGATTCGAATCGGAGCCACCATCTCGCTTCGCGTTTGGTCGCGCGCGTTCACGTAGCGCGTATCGGTCGCGACGTCGGGGACGATGGCGCCGCGGCCGGTCTTCGCGACCCAGCCGATCAGCCCCTTCCCAACCTTGACTCGCACCGCCTCGTCGCGATCGGCGTCGTAGCCCCGGAGCGCTTGGCGCTGGATCCACTGCGTCTTCTTGTCGACGAGGTAGATGCCCGCCGCGTCGTAGCGCACGACCTGGAAGACGAGGTCGAGAATCTGTTCGAGGAGGAGATTACTGTCAAGGCTCGCCGAGATCTTCGTGCCTAGTTCGAGGAGGAGTTGATTCTCCACCTTCTCTCGCATCGCCTCGGAGTAGACGCGTGAATTCCCCACCGCGATCGCCAATTGCTCGCCTAGTTCCGAGAGGAATGCCACGTCCTCGGCGGAGGGGACGTGATCCGCGCGATGCAACGTGACGACGCCGAGCGGCTCGCCGCCGCGGCGAAGCGGTAAGGACAGCACCCCGCCCAATTCCGCCAGGGGACGTCCACCCCACTCCTCCGCGAGATAGAGCGCTTCGGGGATCGTCGCGTCGTAACGGGCTTCCTCTTCAGCCACCGCTTGACCGGCAAGCCCCTGGCCCACCTGAAGCCGCGGACGGCGGCCCAACACAGGCGTATTTCCGAGCGTCCAGGGATAGAGCACTTCGGTCCGCGGATCGATCACCCAGAGGGAGAGTTCATGGAACGCGCTGGCCGAAAGAAAGAAGTCGCGCGCCTTCCGCGCGAGCGCGTCGCGCTTGAGGAGCGCCAATTCCCGCGACGCGCGCACAAGGAAGCGAAGCCGATCCACTTCCGTGCGGGCCGGCCCTGCGAGTGTGGTTCGGTCGGTCATCGTGTCGATCGGGTCGTCCGGGTGGGGCGGCGCTTCGCCGCGCCGCGCACGGCGCTGCCGCCGGCGCAAAGTTCATCGAGATAGGCTCGGAGTTCCGCCGGCTTCAGATGATCCGCGGACCAGAGCGCGCGGAAGATCCGCTCCCCGCGCGCGGCGTAGCCGGGAATGTGGTCCAGCGTCCGGGCGTAGACGCGGCGCCGTTCGCCGCGCGTCATGGAGGGAAGCCCGCGACGGTGGAGCCGTCCATCGATCCAGACGTTCCAGAGTTCGTTGAAGGCCTCGCGATCGTCCTCCGGGCAAGACGAGAGATCGACGCCCGCCTCGTGGTCGTCTTTGAGATGGCTCAGTTCGTGGAGACACGCCTCGGCGAACGAGCGCGACGAGAACTGGCGCGTCGCAAGCGGCGGAAGCCCCGCGCGGCGTCCCCAGGTGCGCGCCCAGGCGCGGCGACGTTCCCGCGTGACGAAGTTCCCCACCGCGAATGAGAGGCGCGCAGCCCTATGGTCGTGCGTGTTCCACTCGATGTAGGCGTGGTCGTCCCGGTTCGCAAGATCGATCGCAACCTGGAGATCGTGAACCACGCCGGCCAAGCCGAGCTCGCGCACCGATTGCCGGAGGACCGCCTCGGCAGCTTCGCGAAGCGGGAATTCAGGAGGGTTCCATCGGATGCGAAGCGCGCCCTCCGCACCCGCCGTGGTGCGCATCGAGGCCATTACTTGGTCACCGCGCGAACGAGGAAGACGTGACCCACGATTAGCACCGCGAAGAGAGCGGCCGGATGGATTCCGAACGGTGTACGTCGCTCTTTTGGCTTCGCAACGACCGACGCTACCGGAGGGCCGATTCCGACACCCGGTGCCTTGAATCCGAGAGTTTCAGCGGGAGCGCTTCCCGAGGGGAGCGATGAGCCCGCCCCGAATCGAACCGAGTCGGGAACCATCGGCGCCGGCTTGTCCTGAAGCCCTTCCGGCAGCGAGTCGGGCAGAACTTGGTTGTCCTGGTCGTCCTCGTCCTCGGTCCAGTTATCATCGGAGTTGTTATCGGGGGGAGTCGGATCGATCGGCTCCTGCGACACGGCGGAGACCGACGCCGCAGCCGACGTCCCCGCGACTGCGGGAACGACACTGGCGCTCGGGATCGCGGCCAGGAAGACCGCGAATCCGAGCGCCAGCGCGAGCGAGCGGATGAGTCGCAGGCTAGAAGCGGAAGCCGAGGCCAAGCGCCCCCAGCCCGGTGATGCCGAACGTCCCTTCGACCTTCGGGGTGAATCGGTAGCCGACCTCGAAGCCCCACGACGGTCCGTAGACAAGATTGGCGCGACCGGTCCACTTGGCGTCGAAGTTGTGCGAGATGGCGATGCCGAACTCGGGGCGAAGTCCGGCCCGGTTGGCGAAGGCTCCGAAGATTCCGGCGATGCTGGGGTCGTGACGGTCCCCTTCGACGAACTGGTACATGTAGTGCCCGCCCATGACGAGGTCGTCGTTGAACGTGCCATCGCCGGGTCCGAAGTTGTCGAAGTAGAGGTTGTTGTCGTCGACTCCAAAATATCCCCCGACCGCGCTCCGCTCGGAGATCGCGAAATCCGCCTGGCCATACACTCCCTCGAACACGGCGAATCCTCCGCGGTTCACGCCGGAGACGATATTCGCGTCGGGAATCGTGGCCCATGCGCGCGGGGCGGCGGCGAGCGCCAACGCCAGCGCAAGGCCGAGCATAGTCCATTCGAAACGGGCTTTCCAGGTGCGCCGATCCATGCGTCATTCCTCCAGGTGTAATGCCGCGACCCCCGAGCGCCGATTGTAACCCGAACGGCGATCGGCGGGGAAATCCACGTTCTCGAGAACGGCGCGCGAGGAAATGAAAAACGCCTTCGCGACCGTAAAGCCACGAAGGCGCGTTTCGTTTTCGAAGGACGATGCTACGGGCGTGAGCGGAGCGCCTCGAACGCGTCGGCGTTCATCAATACGCCGTCACGGAATCGAATCGGCGTCGACAACTGGCCGTAATACCACGCCTCTTCCGAGTGGCCGATCGGCTGTGAGAGCACGCGCCCCGTCGGATATCCGAGCGTGTCGAAGACGCGACGCATGTCGCCGGGAATGTGATCGCGCCAGTAGGCGATGCGAAGCGCGTAGCGGAGGAGTTTCTCCTGGTGCCGCACCGACGCGGACTGCCACTCCTTCGTCGCGAGGACCTGCACCTTCCCTGCATCGACGTAGTAGATGAGGCTCGGCCCGATGATGTCCTTCGTCTGGGCGTGGGCGGTAGGAGTCGACGTGATCAGAACGGCCGTGGTGACCACGGCGAGGGCCAGGGCAAGGTGGCGGAGCATGGTGCGGGGCCTCTCTCATGTCGGGTGAATCGAGCCCCCGCCTCGCGCGGAGGCGGGCGCATGTACCCGTTAATTATACCTCAAGAGGGGGCTGGAGGAGCGGGTGAAAAACTTCTAGCGACGGTAGAGGATTCTGCCGCAATTCTCGCAGAATTCGTAGGTTGCGCCTTCGGAGTTTCGGCCGATGGAGTTGGTCGGAAGGCTGATGCGGCAACCGGAGCAGACTCGGCCGTTCACGGGGACGATCACGCGGAAGAAACGGCGGCTCATTCGTTCGTAGGTCTGGAGGAGCCGATCTTCGACTTGGCTCGCCAGGCGCTCCCGGGTTCGCTCGAGGTTCGAAATCCCCTCCACCGCGAAGCCGAGCTTCTCTTCCTGGGAGGACATCTCGGGATCCCGCATCTCGCGGAGCAGGCAGTCGACATCCTGCAACTGGATCAGGGTGTCAAGGGATTCGGCGGTCGTATCATTCATTGGCTGCCTCGATCAGGGTCCGCCGCACAGTTCCAAAGTCGGGGGCTTCCAGAATACGCTGACGCGTCTTCGCGAGTCGAACGGCGCGGACGATTTCCGCGACCAGGTTGAGATAGACGGGGTCTTTCTCCAGCGGCGGCGCCACGATGAGGAAGCAGAGGTTTGTCGGGATGCCGTCGGGAGAGCCGAAATCGATTCCCTTGCTTGAACGGGCGATCACCATCGAGCGCTCGGTGATGAGGGTCGAGCGGGCGTGAGGCACCGCGATCCCCTTCCCGAGCCCTGTGCTGCCGAGCGCTTCCCGACGCCGCACCGCATCCAGAACCCCTTCGGGGTGGCGCGTCACGTCGGCGGTCGCCAGGACCGCAACCATCTCCTCGAGAACGGACGATTTCCGCTTCGATCGGAGCTCGGAAATAAAAAGCGCCTTCCGGAGGTGCTGCCTGAGCAGCGGGATCTCAACAGTCGGCGAGAGCGTGGTGGGGCTCATTCCTTTGAAAGACCTGTGGGCGGGGGTTGACGGTTTGCCTCCTCCCCTAGCACGTACGTTACAAGACGCAATCCCCGCATGGCAAGAAGGTTCTCCGCCGGTGGCTCGTTGCGGCCCTCCGACGCGAACTGCCCGATGGCTGAGACCGCAAGTTGATGCCGCTAAACCCCTTGTAATGCCGGCGGATAAACCGCCCCTGAGCGACGCGAAGCGGCACGCACCTTGCGATGTGTTTGCCGTGGGAGGACTCTTGCCATGGCCAGTCAGAGGGACCGCCGTCAGCGTCAAGTCGCCGTCGTGGGCGCGATGGGACACGATGAATTCATGACGGGTGTTCGCATGCTCTACGCCTGCCGCTATCAGGACGCCCTGGCGCACTTCCAGGAAGCGGTCGTCCTGGAGCCGCTCGCGAAGGGCTATCTGAGCTATCTCGGCCTCGCCACGGCGCACGCGCAGCGGAAGTTCTCCGACGCCGAACACCTCTGCCGGAGGGCCATCGAGGCGGAGTACCACCGTCCCGAACACTACTTCAATCTCGGCGAAGTCTACGTCCTCGCGGGCCGGAAGTCGGACGCGATGAAGTCATTCAATCAGGCGCTCTCGTGGAATCCGAGTTACGACGCGGCCCACGACGCGCTCCGAAAACTGGGCGTGCGGCGTCCGCCGGTCGTCCCGATCCTGCCGCGAAGCCACCCCCTGAACGTGTTCCTCGGAAAGACACTCCGCGGGAGCAAGAAGAGCACGGCGCGCGCCACCGCCTAGCGAAAGCCGGCGGGCGCGCTCAGTAGTTCGACTTCCAGTCGATCAGCCCCCTCGCCCGGGCCGTCTGTTCACACCAGGCGAACCACCAATACCCCGCCACAACGGTCGCCGCGGTGCTCGCCGCGAGGATGAGCAGAAGCATTCCGTCCCCCGTGCCCATGAGAATTCGCGAATAGGGCTTTCCCGACAAAATGCGCCGCAGGAGTTCGAGCCAATAGGTGAACGGCAGCAGCAACGAGATCCGCTGCGCCCACGCCGGCAACACGTCGAGCGGAAAGACGGCGCCGCAGAGCAAATAGAAGACCCCGCCCAATCCCTCGTTCAAATTGATGCTGTGCCTCGCCACCACGAGTGAGATCCCCGCGAGCGCCACACCCAGCCACGCCACGCCGATCAGTCCGACGAGCGTCACCGCCAGCAATTTCGCGATCGTGGCGACGTCGTGGCGGAGCGGCACGCCGAGCACGAGCGCTCCGAACACGAGCGCGAACGCCACGCCCAGCGAGGCGGTCGCGATTTTCGTGAGTCCCCTGCCCAGGAGGTAGTGGAGCAGTCGAATCGGCGCGACGTAGATGTACTTCATCGTCTCGTAGTCCTCGCGGTCCCGGAACACCGCCCAGGAAATGCCGATGAGGACTTCCGTCACGTAAAGGAAGAACGTGTTTCCGATGAAGAGCTGATGGAACGCGGCGGCCCCGACGGTGCCGCCCGAGACGATCCTCGCCATCAGGAAGAGGATGAGGGTCGTCGCGAGCGGCTTCGCGATGGCGAAGACGACGAAGAGGAACGGATCGGTCCAATTCGCCTCGACCTGCCAGCCGATCCACGCGCCAGCGCGCATCGTCTCCCACGTCCGCCTCATGCGATCACCCGCCCCGAATCGTGAGGCGCCCTTCCTTCTTCCCGAGGTTCTCCATGAAGAGGAGCGACCGGTGCGCGAGGAAGAGGTAGAGGAAGAGGAGTCCCGTTTGGATGGGGACGATCCAGACGACGGGGATGAATCCGTGCGCCGCCTCACCGTAAAGAATCTGGCGAATGCCGTCGAGTCCTAGCGTGATCGGGATGAACCCGGCCAGCGACGCCGCCACGGCTCCGAGCGCTCGCACCGGGAAGTAGAATCCGGAGAGGAGATAGACCGGCTCCTGGAAGAGCGTCGCGGTGTTCCACGCCTCCCGTCCCCACATGAGGAAGACGCTGCTGAGAATCATTCCGAGCCCGTAGAGCGAGCCGAGCGTCAGGACGAAGAGGCCGAGCGCACCCGGGACCCGCGCCCAGGGAAATGGGACGTGGAAGAGGAGGATTCCCGCGAGAAGGATGACGATCGCCCGCGTCGTCGTCGCGACCATGCCGCCGAACGCCATCCCGAGGAGAATCGACATGCGCGAAACGGGCGTGATGAGGTAAAGCTGGAGTTGCCCCTGCTCCTTCTCCCAGAAGAACTGGCTCGCCATGCTCCAGAGCACGTTGTTCCAATAGGCGATCATGGCGCCGCCCAGAACCGCGAACCCTTCAAATGCCGGCGGCGCGCCGAGTCCCCGGTAGACGAGAACGAAGGTCGCCATCGAGAGGATCGGGAAGACCGTCTCCCCGATCAGCCAGGAGCGTTCTCGGAAGGCGGCGAAGATTCGCACGCTCGCGCGGGCCGACACCGCGCCGAGATTCATCTGGAGGCGTTCGCCGAATGACTGCTCTTCGCGGCTCACGCGCGTTCCACCAGATCCGCGCCGTCGGCCTCCTCGAGGCCCCGGCCGACGAGGTGCACGAAGACGCTCTCGAGCGACGGCTCCTGCTTCGTGAGATTGAGGACGGCGACGCCCCGCTCCCGGAGCGTTCCGAAGACCTCTCCGATCACGTCGTCCGCCGCGAGGGTGAGCCGGATCTCCATGGCGCCCGTTGCGGGATGCGTGTGGTGGAGCGCGCTTCGAACCCCCCCGATGGCGGCGCTCCACCCGTCGGGTGGCGCCGATCCCACGTGGAGCACGAACGCCGTATCCTCCGGGAGTGCTCGCTTGAGCGCGATCGGCGTGTCGAGCGCCAGGATCTTCCCGTGGTCGATGATCGCGACGCGTCCGCAGAGTTCGTCGGCTTCCACCATGTAGTGCGTCGTGAGGAGCACCGTTCGCTCGGGGCGCTCCCGCACCCACCGCGAGATGAAACTCCGGATGGAACGCGAAGCCTCCACGTCGAGCCCGAGCGTCGGCTCGTCGAGAAAGATGATTTCCGGGTCACTCATGAATCCACGCGCGAAGTTCACCTTCTGTTTCATCCCCGTCGAAAGCCCCGACATGCGCGTGTCGGCCTTGGGGCCCAGGCCGGTGATCTCCATAAGTTCCTCGGCGCGGGCCCTCGCCACCGGCCACGGCACCCCGTAGAAGCGCGCGAAGAGATGGAGCGTCTCCCGCACGGTGAGAATGCCGTAGCCGGAGGAATCGCCTCCGGAGACGAGATTGATGCGGTGCCGTACCGCGAGCGGGGCCGTCGCCACGTCGAAGCCGGCGACGAGCGCGCGCCCCGAGGTCGGGAGGAGGAGCGTCGTGAGGATCTTGATGAGGGTGCTCTTCCCGGCCCCGTTCGGACCGAGGAGCCCGAAGCATTCGCCCCGCTCGACGCGGAGGTCGACGCCGCGAAGCGCTTCGACCTCTCGCTCGCGGCGCGTGCGGAACCGGCGCGTGAGCGCGGTCGTCTCGAGGGCCGGGGCGGATGAAATCGACGTCATTTGCCGAGCAATCTCCGAAGCGCGTCTCGGCTCTTCTTCAACGGGTCGTCGGTGGCGCTGCTGTCCTTCTTCGCGGCGCCGGAATCTGCCGGCGTCGCCGTCGCCGTCGAGTCGGTGGCGCTCCCCTTCGTCGGAGGTGTGAGCTTCTCGGTCAGCGATTTCGTGAGCGACTTGGTCAGGGCGTCCCTCAACTCCGCCCCTGCCGCGCCGAAGAGATTCCCCGCCTTCAATTGAACCTTCGGCGCGTCCGTCGTTCCGCCGATGCCGAGTTGGACCGGGAGTCGCCCGTCCGAATCGCGCGCGAGCCGCGCGAACTGCGCGAGGGCGCTATTCCCCTTCACGCGTTCCGGAGCGAGGCGAAGCAGGAGTCCGAGGTTCAGGGACTTGTCCATTCCGAGGGCGCCCGTCAGTTCGAATTTGTCGGAGCCGAGATCGCCGCGGACCTTGTCGAGGAGGAGTCTCCGTCCTTCGATCCGAAGCACGTGCGAGATCGTCTTGAACGCCATATCGGTTTGGCCGCCGAGCCCGAGGAGCCCGCGGATCTTCCGGATCGATTCCGTCTCCGCGATCTTCCCCTGCTCGACGGTGCCGGTCAGATTTCCACGGAGTTGATCGCTCACCTCCGCTCCCGGAAGTCCCGGCCCCGTGAGGTCGACATTGCCGCTGAGCGCGCCGGTGATACCGAGCTTGAACGGGAGGAACCCGCGCGCGAACTCCTCCACTGGCGCCTTCAGCACGTCGAGCTTCAACGCGTAGGACGGCTTCGCCAGGAGATCGCGCACCGTGAGGCCGCCCCCGATCATCCCCGTGCCCATGGCGCCGTGGATCGGCTCCACCGTGAGCGTCCCGCCTTGGAAGCGGACCGGCATCGTGACGTCCCTAAGGGTCATCGTGCCCTGCCGAAGTTCTCCGATCGAGACGTCCGCCGTGAACGACTGGAACGGGAGGGCCATCGGAGCGGTACCGGGCGCCGGAGACCCAGGCGCGTTACCGGCGCCCTTCGCCGGAACGGGGGGCGTCCACTCCTCCGCGATGAAGCGGTCGAGGCGTGCGACGAACGCGCCCGTGCCGAGCGGCTTCCCCATCGTGACGACGCCCGTGACCTTCGCGGTCGTGGAGCCGACCGTCGCGTCGAGCGATTTAACCTCGACGCGCGCGGCGTCGCCGGCGAGTTGGAATTGAAGCCTTCGGATGGGAGGCTGGAGCCCGGGCGCCGTTCCGCTCAGGTCACGGCCGTTCACCGTCCATCGCACCTCGGGCGGCGTGGGGGCGCGCGTCACGAAGAGGGCGCGGACGCCGATCATGCCGCTCTTCCAGGTCGGCGTGTTCGGCGCGAGACCGTTCAGCCGCGCGGCCGGCGCGTCGAGCTCGAACGTCCCGTTCGATTCACCCCCCGGCACGGTGGAACCGTTCGCCTCGAGCCGAAGCGAGAGCCCGGAGCCGCCTCCGGAAGCCTTCGCGGCAAAGCGCCGATCGGGGGTGACGCTCCAATCCGCGGCCACCTGGTCGAGCGAGAACTTGTTGGGCCCAGACTCTACAAAGATCGGCTTCAGCGAAATCGCGCCGGTCTGAATCGGTGCCGCCGGAGTTCCCGCGATCTTGATCTGCCACGACGCCTTCGTCGACCACCTCGCGGGCGAAGCGGCGGCGAGCGCCCTGAATGCCGGGTCGCTCGAACGGATTTCTTGTGGGTCTCCCGCGACGGTGAGGTCGAAGCGAGCGGGTGACTTGCCCGCCGGCAGAATGATCGAGCCCGCCAACTCGCTCTTCAGCGGTCCTAACAGCACAATGCCGCGCGTCACGTCGAGGCGGGGAGCGGCTCCTCCAGAG
>JANMQV010000145.1:0-4508 GCA_031370645.1 Candidatus Eiseniibacteriota bacterium
AGGGGCTCGACGCGTTACGGGAAGATCTCCGGCGAGTCGATCCGGTCTCCTGGGGGAAGATCTTGCCTGGCGATCCGGTTAGAGTGATCCGCGCGCTCGAGGTATTCCGACTGACGGGAAAGCCGATCTCGCTCCTCAGGCGGGAGGGCGCCCGCGCGCCGCTTTCGGTACGACGCTACGGAATTCGATGGGAGCGCGCGGCTCTCACCGTGCGAATCGCCGACCGGATCCAAGATCAACTCCGCCGTGGATTCCTGGAGGAGACACACGCGCTCGTCGCGAAAGGTCTTCGCCCCGAGTCGCCCGGGCTTCATACACTCGGCTATCGCGAACTGGTGGCGTACGTGGCGGAGAAGACCTCCCTCGATGAAGCCGTCGCCACGATCGCGCTTAGGACGCGGCAACTGGCCAAGCGCCAGGAGACCTGGTTTCGCCGCGAGCCGGAGACTCGTTGGTTCACCCTTCGAGACGCGAGCGAGTTTCGGGCGATTGCCGCCGAAATCGCGCGCGATGAGGCGTTGCCCGGGGCTTCCGGGGAAACATCGCCTTGACCGAACCCCCTCACCCGACTAGGCTCTTTCCTCCGAACGGTTCAGGTGCGGGCATAACTCAGTGGTAGAGTGTCAGCTTCCCAAGCTGAAGGTCGCGGGTTCAAATCCCGCTGCCCGCTCCAGTTCCGCCGATCTGCCCAACCTCCCGCGTTGCTTGATCGGATTCGCGGAAACCCTTACCATCGTTCGGGTTCCACCTACTTCCCATCCGGAGATCGCGCGTGATTGGCCTCAGTGATCCGTTCACCATCGCTCGTGTCGTGCCTGGAGCGCTCGCGGAAACGCTCGGGCTCGTTCCCGGCGATCGCCTGCTTGCGATCAACGACGTCGAGCTGCACGACGAGATCGACTTCAACGGCGCCGTCAACGACGAGTGGCTCGTCGTCCGCGTGCTGGGGAAGGACGGGGCGACGCGCGAGGTGGAAGGGGGGCGCGAATACGGCGTCTCGTTCGGAGCCGAGTTCGAAGCACGCCAGCCGAAGCGCTGTCACAACAATTGCGTCTTCTGCTTCGTCTACCAGCACCCGAAGGGCGTCCGTCGGGAACTTCTCATCAAGGACGACGACTACGTCTTCTCGTTCGTCCACGCGAACTTCATCACGCTCACGAACCTCTCCGAGCCCGACTTCCAGCGAATCCTCGATGAGCGGCTTTCACCGCTCTACGTTTCCGTGCATGCCACCGATCCCGCCACGCGCGTGAAGCTGATGAAGAATCCGAAGTCGGGACAGATTCTCCAGCAACTCGACCGCCTGGCGGAAGCGGGGATCGAGACGCACACGCAGCTCGTCATCTGCCCGGGGCTGAATGACGGCGCCATCCTCGAGAAGTCGATCGAAGAACTCGCCGCGCGCCATCCCTCCGTGCGGACGATCTCGGTCGTGCCGGTTGGGCTGACGAAGCACCGCGAGCGCCTTCCGCAGTTGCGCGCCTTCACGAAGGAAGACGCCATCGCGTCGATCGAGATGGTGCACCGCCACCAGAAGCGGCTCCTACAGGAAAAGAAGACACGCCTCGTCTTCGCGGCCGACGAGATGTACGTCGTCGCCGGCCAGGAAGTCCCGCCGGCACGTGCCTACGAAGGGTTCCCGCAGTACGAGAACGGGATCGGCATGATCCGCGACCTGATCGACCGCTGGGGGAGAGGGCTCGACGACGTTCGCTCTCGGGGTGGCAGGAAGGAACGGGTCGCGATCGTCACCGGCGCGAGCGCCGCGCCGACGCTCCGACGACTCCTCGCGACGCGCCCGCCCGCGGAGGTGGACGCCTCGCTCTGCGTCGTCACGAACGACTACTTCGGCGACACCGTTACCGTGAGCGGCCTTCTGGTCGGCGCGGATATCGAGTCTGCCTTGCTTCAGCACGGCGACTTCGATCGCGTGCTCCTCCCGCCGAATTGCCTGAAGGAGTCGGAGATCTTCCTGGACGACCGCACGCGCAGCGACCTGGAGCGCCGCCTCGGCGTACCGGTCGGCATCGGCTGGGATGCTTCCGACGCCGACGGATCGAAGCGCCACTCGGGCGCCTCCGCCGCGGCCGTGGCCGCCTCCGCCCGCCTTCGCGCGATGGGGAACTAGGCATGCTCCTTCCCATCGTCGCCATCGTCGGCCGGCCGAACGTCGGCAAGTCGACGCTCTTCAACCGCATTCTCGGTCAGCGCCGCGCCATCGTGGACGAACTCCCGGGATTGACGCGCGACCGCCACTACGCCGAGGGAGACTGGTCGGGGCGAAAGTTTCTCCTCGTCGATACGGGCGGCATCGACCCGCAGAGTCCGCACCCCATTCAGCGCCAGATCATGGCGCAGACTTCCTACGCGCTCGAGGAGGCCGACGTCACGCTTCTCGTGATGGACGCGCAGGAGGGGATGACGCCCCTCGATCGCGACGTAGCGGAGCGAGTCCGGCGCGCGGGACGTCCCACGCTTCTCGTGATCAACAAGGTCGATCACAAGGGAAACGAGGAGGCGCTTGCGGAGTTCTACGCCCTCGGCGTCGGCGAGCCAATGATGGTTTCCTCGCTCCACGGCCGCGGGTCGGGGGATCTGCTGGACCGCGTGCTCGAGTTGATGCCGACCGTGGAAGAGGTCCCCGAAGATCCGAGCGCCATTCGCGTCGCGGTCATCGGGCGTCCGAACGTGGGGAAGTCGTCGATCGTGAATCGCCTCGTCGGCTCCGAGCGGATGGTCGTGGATTCCGTGGCAGGCACGACGCGCGACGCCGTCGACACCAAGTTGGAGAAGGATGGGAAGCGCTTCGTCCTCGTCGATACGGCGGGGCTTCGCCGAGAGACCAAGGTCACCGATCCGGTCGAGTTCTACAGCGTCACGCGGGCGCTCCGCGCGGTCTCTCGTGCCGACGTCGTGCTCCTCGTCGTGGACTTGGGCCGGGAGCCGGCGCGGCAGGACGCCAAGCTCGCGGCGATGTCCGAAGAGCAGCGAAAGGGAATCGTCGTCGTCTTCAACAAGTGGGATCTCGTGGACGACCCGCGGGAAGCGCGAGAGGCGATCGATGAGGAGTTCCTTCGCGTCTATCCATTCCTCCGCCACGTGCCGCGGCTCTACGTCTCGGCGACGACCGGCAAGGGAACGAGGGAGATCCTCCCAACGGTCGCGAAAGTGTACGAGCAGTACACGCGCCAGATCGCAACGTCGGAACTCAACACGGTCGTTCACGCGATCCTCGACAAAGTCCGTCCCGCCGCAAGTTCCTCCGGCGGGCACGTCAAGTTCTACTACGCGGCCCAGACGGGGACGCGGCCGCCGAGTTTCGCCCTCTTTGTGAACAATCCTCGATATATTCGTGATAATTATGTAAGTTACCTGGAGAACGGGTTGCGCGAACGCTTCGGATTCGAAGGGGTGCCGATCCAGTTGGAGTGGCGCCGGAGCAAGTAACGGAGCAGGTCTCTCGGGGAGGGTGAGCCGATTCATATCGATCCCGTCTCGGTGATCCTAGGATTCCTCCTCGGCTCGATTCCTTCGGGCCTCTGGATCGGACGCGCTCTCGGCGCGGATCTCCACGCAAGCGGCAGCAAGAACATCGGCGCGACGAACGCGTTTCGCGTTCTCGGCCCCACGTGGGGCGCGGTGGTCTTCATTCTCGACACCGCCAAGGGTTTCATCGCCGCCATCTCGCCGCTCATCACGGCCCCCCCGGAAGTCATCGCCTCTTCAGGAATGGGCCTCAGCCCGGCGCTCATTCCGTCGGCGATCGCGGCTGGACTCGCGGCGATCGTCGGGCATATGTTCTCGCCCTGGGCCGGCTTCAAGGGCGGACGTGGCGTGGCCACGAGTCTCGGCGTCTTCTTGGGGCTTGCCTCTCTGCCGACCGCGATCGCGTTCGGAATCTGGATCCTCCTCTTCGCGGTCACGCGTCGCGTCTCGGTCGGGTCGATCGGGGCGGCGTTTCTCTATCCATTCCTCCTCTTCTGGCTCACGCCCGCCGGGCCCTATCAATCCGTCATCCGGATCGCCGGCGCGGCCGTGGCGCTCCTCGTCTTGCTCCGGCACATTCCGAATATGAAGCGCCTGCTGAGCGGAACCGAACCGGCGCTCATCGGCGGCGGAGCGAAGGAGCCGAAAGCGTGAACGTCGGCATCATTGGCGGCGGTGGATGGGGCACCGCGCTCGCGTGCATCCTCTCGCGGAAGGGGCACACGGTTCGTCTCTGGGTCTACGAGGCGGATCTCGCCGCGCGGATGTCCGAGAAGCGCGTGAACGACATCTATCTCCCCGGCGTCGAAATTCCCTCCGCGGTCGCGGTGACGCCGCGACTCGCGGAGGCGGCGTCGGGTGCCGAGATGCTGCTCCTCGTCACGCCGTCGCACGCACTTCGGGCCACGTCTTCGGCGTTGGCCGCCGATGCTCGCGGGGTGTTCGCGTCGGCCCCACTCGTCGTGATCGCCACGAAGGGGCTCGAGAAGGGGACGCTCCATCGGATGAGTGAGGTGGTGGCC
>JANMQV010000152.1:0-166472 GCA_031370645.1 Candidatus Eiseniibacteriota bacterium
GAACGTTCGCGTGGCGGAAGCGCCGCGAGCGCGGCCTCCGCGGTCCCGGACGCGGCGGCGATCGCGGCCGACGCGGCCGCGCGGGCGGAAGCGGCCATGCGTCCGAGCCTTCGCCCGCTCTTGAATGCGACCGGCGTGATCGTCCACACAAACCTCGGCCGCGCGCCCTTGGCCGATGCGGCCGTGGCCGCCTTG
Organism: Candidatus Eiseniibacteriota bacterium; assembly: GCA_031370645.1. Taxonomy (GTDB): domain Bacteria; phylum Eisenbacteria; class RBG-16-71-46; order SZUA-252; family SZUA-252; genus SZUA-252. The sequence continues at coordinate 196 of JANMQV010000152.1, forward strand.
GCCGCCATGGCGGGCTCCTACACGAATCTTGAATTCGACCTCGCGCGCGGCGAACGGGGTTCGCGCATGAGCCATCTGGAGCCGCTTCTCCGCGATCTCCTCGGCGCGCCGGCGGCGTTGGTCGTGAACAACAACGCGGCCGCCATGATTCTCGCGATCAACACCTTCGCTCGAGGGAAAGAGGCGATCGTGTCGCGCGGCGAACTCGTCGAGATCGGCGGCTCGTTCCGGATCCCGGAGATCCTCGAGCGCGCGGGCGCGACGCTCCGCGAAGTCGGCACCACGAATAAGACGCGGCTCCGCGATTACGAGCGAGCCATCGGCCCGGCGACCGGAGCCATTCTCCGCATTCACCCGAGCAATTTCGCCATCGTCGGCTTTACCGAGGAAGTGCCGCGCGAGGATCTCGTCCGACTGGCGCGGCGCCGGAAGATTTCGCTGATCGAGGACGTCGGATCGGGCGCGCTGATCGACATGACTCGCTTCGGGCTTCCCGGCGAGCCGCTCGCCGCGGACGCGCTGAAAGCAGGCGTCCCGCTCGTGACCGCGAGCGGCGACAAACTCCTCGGGGGACCGCAGGCGGGGATTCTGGCGGGGTCGAAGGCGATGATCGCCGCCGCCAAGGCGAATCCGTTCACGCGCGCGCTTCGCGCGGACAAATTAACGCTTGCGGCGCTCGAAGCCACACTTCGCCTTTACCGCGATCCCGAGCACGCCGCCGAGGCGATTCCGGTCCTCCGCATGCTCGGAGAGCCGGCTGAATCGGTCCGTGCGCGGGCGCGCCGGGCGCTTCGAATTCTCGGCGCGGAACGGGCTGTTCGCGCGGGCGCGGAGGTGGTAGCCTGCGACGGCGAAGTGGGCGGGGGAGCGCTCCCGCTTGCTCGAATTCCCTCGTTCGCCTTGTCGCTGCGCCCCGTTCGCGGTCGCGTCGGCGACTTGGCACGCGCGCTCCGGACGGGTTCCGATCCGGTGATCGGACGCGTGGAGTCGAATCGCCTGCTGCTCGACATGAGAACCGTCGCGTCGCGCGAGGTGCCGCGACTCGTCGCCGCCCTAGCCGCCGCGCTCGACCGGGAGATGTAATGGCCGTCGTCGCCACGGACGCCGAACGTTATTCCAGTCCGACCGCCTTCGCGCGGGAAGTGAACCTGCCGCTCCTCGGGAGCGCGTCGCTTCCGCCGCTCAAGGCGGGCGCCTCGCTTTCGGAACTCCTCGCGGCCAGCACGACCGGCTCGCTCGAGCCGATCGTCGAGAACCTGGCGCAGACACGCCAGTCGCTCACGCTCCGCTCCCTTCTGCTCGCCGGCTTTCCGCACGATCCCGAGTGCTTCGCGCTCGGCCTCGCCCTCGGGCGGGCCTGGAGCCGCCGCGGCCTCAAGGTGGCGGTGGTCGACATGGATTGTTGGAATCCCACGATCGTCCGCGGCGTCGGCGAACCGGCCGAAGGGTTCGTGGACGTGCTGGAATACGGCTGTTCGTTCCAGCGGGTCGCCTGGGAAGTCGTGGCCGGTTCGCTCTGGGTGGTCGGACCGGGAACGCACCCGCTCGAGGAAGCCCGGCTGGCCGAGCACCCCGAGTGGGAACGCGCGGCGCGCGTCTTCGCCGCCCGCGCCGACGTGACGCTCTACGTCGCCCCACTTCTCCACATGCAGGGATTGACCGGAAAACTCTCGAAGCGGATGGACGGCGTCCTCTTGACGGCCTCCATCGACCGCGTGAATCGCGCGGAGCTCCGCGATGCCTTCCTGGAACTCTGGGGATCCGACGCGCCGATCATCGGCTGCGTGGCGATCGAGCCGGGTCACGCGCCTTCGCCCTCGTCGCGCCCCGCCGAGTCCGTGTCGCGACGCGAGCCCGTTCCCGTCGCCGCTCGGACGTTCGATTCGCCGCGAGAGTCGGCTCCGACCCCCGCCCCCGCACCAATCGAATCGAAGTCGTTCGCCGTCGAGACGCACGAGGAAAGCGAATCGGCGCTCGTCGCGGCACTCGAACGCGAGGTTCGCACCAGCGGTCTCGCCCCCGCGAAACGCCGCGCCCGTCCGGCGGACTGGCTCTGGGGCGGACTCGGGATCGGTGCCATCGTCCTCGCGAGTGTGGCGGCCTGGTTCCTCTTCGTGGCGCCCCGCGACGACCGAAACGCCACCCGCATGGCGGCTGAAACGCGCGCGACCGGCGACGAGTCGGTGCTTCCGGCGCCTGAGAAGCAGGCGCCGGTCACGGCCGGGCTCGGCACCGGATCCGCCGCTTCGGGTCTCCCCTCCGCCGAGATCCTGAGCCCTCCGCCGTCGAAGCCGATGCTCGGCGCCGCGGCACCCCTCAGCACGGCGCCGCCCGCCGATGGAAAGAAGTATCGGGTCCACGTGGCGTCGTTCCGTTCGGAAGATAAGGTCGCGCCGATCGTGCGCGATCTTCGTTTGAAGGGGCTCGACGCCTGGTTCGAACCGGCGGTGGACGGCTCCGGTTGGTATCGCGTCTTCGTCGGGCGATTCACGACCGAGGACGAGGCGGCCGCGTACGCATCTTGGCTCTTGCGCAATAAGTGGGTCGATCGGGCTCACGCGTTCCCCTCCACTTCGAGGTAAGCCGTGTTTCTCAAGCGACTCGACATCCAGGGCTTCAAGTCGTTCCCGCAGCGCGTTCGCGTCGATTTCGGCCCCGGCATCACGGCGGTCGTCGGCCCGAACGGCAGCGGGAAGACGAACATCGTGGAGGCGATCCGCTGGGTGCTTGGCGAGCAGAACATGCGCCACCTCCGCGGCGACACGCTCGAGGACGTGATCTTCACCGGCTCCGCGCAGCGGAAGCCGCTCGGCATGGCCGAAGTCTCGCTGACCATGTTCAATAACCGCGGCGTGCTCCCCTCCGAGTACACCGAACTGACGATCGCGCGACGCACGTTCCGAAGCGGACAGAGCGAGTACAGCATCAACAAGAACGTCTGCCGCCTCCGCGACGTGCGCGACCTCTTCCTCGACACCGGCATGGGCTCCCACGCCTACTCCCTCATCGAGCGGGGGATGGTCGACAACGTCCTCTCCGACGAGAGCGGGCATCGCCGCTTCCTCTTCGAAGAGGCGGCAGGGATCATGCGCTACAAGACGCGGAAGAAAGAGGCGCTCCAGAAACTCGACCTCACCGTCACCGACTTGACGCGCGTCGGCGACGTGGTCGGCGAGATCGAGCGCGAAGTCCGCTCGCTGGCCCGCCAGGTTGGAAAGGCGCGTCGCTACGGCCGCCTCCGCGACGAGATCAAGGGACTCGACCTCGGCCTAGCGAAGGAGCAGTACGACCGCCTCATGTCGGGAACCGCCGCACTTCGCCAGGAGCGGATCGCGGTGGAGAACCGCCGCGCCGAACTCTCCGGGACGCTCGCCCGCCAGGACGCGGAACTCGAAGAATTGAAGCTGGAACTGCTGAAGCGCGAGGGCGAGGTGCGTTTGGCGCAGGAGGCGCTCGCGGAACACGAAGCGCGCGGCTCGGCGCTCTTGAACGAAGTCTCGGTGCTGAAGGAGCGCCGGGCGGGGTTGGCGGAGAAACTGGAACACGCCCGTTCGGAATCGGCGCGGCTCCAGGCGAGCGTCGAGGAGGTCCGAAACGCCGCCGCGCGACTCGTGGAGGAGCGGACCCGGCTCGAAGCCGTCGCGAAGGAGAAGGAAGACGAAGAACTCCGCCTCGGCATGAAGCTCGCCGAACTCGGTCCGGTCCTCGATCAGCGACGCGGTACCCTCACCGAGCGGAAGCAACTCTCGCTCGACCTCTTCCAGGCGCGCGTGAAGCAGGAGTCGAGCGCGCGGGCGCTCCTCTCGCGCCACGAGGAGCTCTCGCTCCGACGTGACGAGCTGACGGCGCAGCGCGCCTCGCTCGCGCGCGACCAGGAAGCCCTCCAAACGAACCTGGAAGAGATCGTCCGCCTGCTCGAGACGGCCGGCGGCGAAGCGGTGGCCGCGCGGCGCACGGTCGAAGAGGCGCAGGCCGCGCTGGTCGACGTGGAGCGCCGGCTCGCCACGCACGACGAGGTGGAGAAGCGGGCGCGCGAATCGTACGCCGCGCTTGAGGCGCGCTATTCGACGCTCAAGGAATTGAAGGAGAACTACGAGGGGTACGACGCCAGCGTCCGGTGGCTCGTGGCGGGTCCCACGCGCCCCGACCGGATTCTCGGAACGGTGGGCGACGTCCTTCACGCCTCGGGCGAATGGCTCGTGGCGCTCGAAGCGGCGCTGGGCGAAGCGGTGCAGTTCATCGTGGCCGAGCGGACCGACGCGGCGCTTTCGGCGCTCGCCTCCCTCCAGCAGTCGGGCGAAGGGCGCGCCACGTTCGTCGCGCTCGAGCGCCTGTCACGCTCCCGCGCCGCGGTGATTCCCGACGAGATCCTCCAGGCCCCCGGCGTTCGCGGGGCATTGCTCGATCACGTCCGGTTCGAGCCCGGCTACGTGGCGCTCGCCGGATTCCTCCTGTCGTGGATCGTCGTCGTCGATTCGCTCGAGGTGGGACTTCACCTGATCGAGAAGTATCCGCAGCACCGGCTCCACTTCGTGACGCCGAGGGGCGAACGAGTGGTCGGGCCCGGCATCGTTCAGGGCGGAAGCGGCGCCACGCGCGCCGGCTCCGTCCTTCGCCGCGAGGAGGAACTCGTCGACCTCGCGCAGGCGCTGGGGCGCTCGGCGGCGTCGTTGGCCGAGACGGTCGCCCTCTCGGAAGCTCTTCGCGCCGAGAAGACGCGCTCGCAGGAGACGCTCGAGGAGGCGAATCGACGACTGGCCGGCGCCGAGCAGGCGCACCGAGCGCAGGAGTCGCGCCGGGCGGAGCAGACGATTCGCGGCGATGCCATGGGGCAGGCCGCCTCGTCGCTCGAGGCCGCGTTAGCGTCGGTGGCGGGGGACATCACGCGCGCGCTCGCCGAGGCCGACGTGGCGAATCGCGCGCTTCAATCGGCCGACGAGGAACGGGGACGCGTCGACGAAGTCCTCGCCCGCGAGGAGGCCGAATTCCGCGCGCTCGAGCAAGAGCGGGAGCAGGTCACCGCGCTCCACGCCGAGATCCGGATCGACGCGACCCGCACCCGCGCCTCGTTCGAGACGACAGTCCGCGAAATCGAGCGTCTTCGCGTGAGCGCCGAGGAGGCGGAGCGGGAGATCCGAAATCGCGTGGAAGAGGCGACCGAGACCGAACGGCGGATCCGCGAGACCGAAACGCTCACGACCGAGCGGGAATCCGAGCTGGCTCTTGAGATCGAACGGAAGACCGAGCGCGAGCTGACGCTCCAGAAGGCGCGCGAAGGATTCGGCGAAGTGAAGGGCGCGACCGACGACATCGAAGCGAGAACGCGCGACCTCCGCCGCGAACACAGCACCCTGACGGAGCAGATCCACCGCGCCGACTTGGAGCAGGCGGAGGCCGACGGCGACAGGCGCCGCCTCACCGAGCGGGTCTGGAACGAGTACGAATTGGAACTCGCGGCGTATGTCGCGTCGAGGGTCCTGATCGAGGTGGAGCCGGCCGGAGCGCTGGCCGAGTTGGAGGAGGGCGACGGGGAACCCGATGTTCTGGACGGGGAAGAGGGCGCCGATTCGGACGCCCGCGTCTCCGACGAGGCGATCGTCGACCGGGGCGACGACGCGGGCGACTCGACCTCGCCGGGTGCACCGCTGGCACCGGACGCCACCGTGGGAGAGCGCCGCGAGCGCCTCCGGACGCTGCAGGAGAAGCTCCGCGGCCTCGGCCCGGTGAATCTCCTCGCCTTGCAGGACTACGAGGAACGCCGCACGCGCCTCTCCTTCCTCACGGGACAGCGGAAGGATTTGGAAGACGCGCGTCAGCAGCTTCTCGAGGCGATCGATAAGGTGAATCAGAGCGCCTCCGAGCTTTTCAAGACGACGTTCGATCAGGTGAACCTCAACTTCCAGCGGGTCTTCACGACGCTCTTCGAAGGCGGGGAGTGCTCGCTTCTCCTCACCGGCGACGATCCGCTCGAGGCCGAGATCGAAATCCTGGCGCGTCCCAAGGGGAAGAAGCCTCAGTCGATCTCGCTCCTCTCCGGAGGCGAGAAAGCGCTCACGGCGATCGCGCTCCTCTTCGCGATCTACCTCGTGAAGCCGAGTCCCTTCTGCATTCTCGACGAAGTCGACGCCCCGCTCGACGACGCCAACGTGGAACGCTTCGTCCGTCTCCTCCGCGATTTCAGCGAGAAGACGCAGTTCATCGTCGTCACGCACAACAAGAAGACGATGGAGACCGCCGACTGCCTCTACGGCGTAACGATGCAGGAGCTGGGCGTCTCGAAGCTCGTCTCCGTTCGCTGGAACCGCGAGCGCCCGGCCGAGATCGAGTCGATCTCGATTTCGCAGGAGCCGGACGCCGACGAGGCGGTGGCGATGGCCGAAGCGGAACCGGCCGGCGCCGACGCCGGCGAAACGACCTAGGCCGAAGCCGCGCTCCCGCGGCCCGATCGCTTCGACGTGGGTTTCTTCGACAAGATCTCCCAGGGCCTCAAGAAGACCCGCGACGCGATCGTCGGTCAGGTCGCGGCCGTCTTCCAGCCGGGCCGCTCCCTTGAAGAATCGGACTACGAAGCGCTCGAGAGCGCGCTCCTCCGCGCCGACGTCGGCCCGCAGGCGACCGACCGCCTTCTTACGTCGGTGCGCGCGACGCTCCAAGACGCGTCCTACCAAGGGACGCCCGCGGCGGCGCTTCGGGACGCCGTGATCGCGGTCCTGGCCGGCGCCTCACGCGCGGCGCCGGGTGCGTCCCCAACCGCACCGACATCGCCTCGCGACGCGTCTCCACCGGCCGCTACCGAGAAACCGTTCGTCACCCTGGTCGTCGGCGTGAACGGCACGGGGAAGACCACCACGATCGCGAAGCTCGCGCACCATTACCGCACGAACGGGAAGGAAGTCCTCCTCGTCGCCTGCGATACCTTCCGCGCGGCGGCGGCCGATCAATTGGAGGTCTGGGCGAAGCGGGCGGGCGTGGAGATCCATCGGCAGGCGGAGGGAGCCGACCCCGCGTCGGTCGCGTTCGACGGCATCGCGAGGGCGAAGGCGCGTGGCGTCGATCGCGTCTTCGTGGATACGGCGGGACGGCTCCACGTGAAGGCAAATTTGATGGCCGAACTGGAAAAGATCCGGCGCGTCATCGGAAAGGCGCTCCCCGGCGCACCGCACGAGACGCTGCTAGTACTCGACGCGACGACCGGACAGAACGGCCTCGCGCAGGCGCGCGAGTTCGACAAGGCGCTCACGCTCTCAGGGCTCGTCCTGACGAAATTGGACGGCACCGCGAAGGGGGGCGTGGTCCTCGCCATCGCCGAGACGCTGAACCTTCCGATCCTATGGGTCGGCGTGGGCGAGGGGATGGACGATCTCGTCCCGTTCGATCCGGAGGAGTACGCGCGAGGCCTGGTAGGCGACGCCTAGGCCCGCCGAAGTGGAGCGGCGGATCGAAGCGCTCGGTACTTCCGCGCCGTGGCAGCCGAAGTTACTCCCCCGCGAACCCCACCTGGTTTTTCCCGCGATCCTTCGAGGCGCGAAGGTTCATGTTCGCGCGCGTCCAGAGCTCGTGTCCCACCTTGTCGCGCCCCGCTCGGTCGAGGCCGCGGGAGCGGTCGAGATGGAGCGGGACGTCGCCGGGGAACATGGCGCCTCCCATGCTTAGTGTGACGCGGACCGCGTTCTCGCGGCCGTCGAGGCCGGGGACGACGATGGCGAGATTCTGGGCTTTCACGCGGAGTCGCTCGCAAATCTCCCGCGCCTCGCTCTTCGTGGTCTCCGGGCTCAGGATGAGCGCGAACTCCTCGCCCCCCCAGCGCGCTACCGTGTCGAAGGGGCGGAGGCTGGTCGAGAGCGTTTGCGAGATCTCCCGCAGCACCACGTTTCCCGCCTCGTACCCGTACGTGTCGTTCACCCGCTTGAAGTCGTCGATGTCGGCGATGACGAGCGCCATGGAGCGCCCTTCGCGATAGGCGCGCGCGATCTCGTGGTCGAGTTGGCGGCCGAAATAGGGGCGGTTATAGACGCCGGTCAGCTCGTCGATCATGACGAGGAGCCCGAGTTTCTTCAGCGTGTTGAGGAGATCGGTGGCGTGCTCGGCGACGACGGTCAGAATGCCGACGCGCTCGTCGGTGAAGAACTCCGGCTCCTTGCTCCACGCCTCGAGGACGAAGAGGAAGGGCGAACCCGGTTCGCCGACCCGCGCCATGGCGACGGAGCGAAAGGGGCCGGCGTTTCCGCTCGGCTCGTAGGGCGCGATCGCCAGGTGCATCGTGGCGTCCATCGCCTCCGCGTCCACCATGGCATGCACGAACCCAGACTCGGAGAGGTCGCGAACGTAGAGGGGGAGCGAGCGCTTCGCGACCCACGTCTCGGCGAGGGCTCGATTCCACGGCTGCCCTTCGCTCACGGGCTGCAGGTAGCGGGAGTCCTCCAAGCCGCGCTCCAGCGAGTAGAGCCGCGTTTCGTCGCAACCTAGCACGTCCCGCGCGGAGGCGAGTATCGTTCGGAGAATGTCTCCGACGTCGGTTTGCAGGTATTCGGCGTTTCGCTCGTCGCGGGTGAAGAGTTTCCGTTCGACCGAGATCAGGTGCGACAGGCTCTTGTAGAGGAGCCTGCTCCGCGCGTGCCAGTGCGGGCGCGTCGCCCGTGCCAGTTGTTCCGGCGGGGGCGACGCCGAAGCTGGCAGCAGAAACGACTCGCCCGACTGGGGCACGCGGTAGCGTACGTAGGACTTACCGTCGCGCAGAAATCGGTCGACGTGTTCGAGGAGTCCTTCTTCACGCATCCGCTCGGCGAGATCAAACGCCAATTCCTCGCGGCGCGCTTCCGTGAGCCCGGAGAGGGTGAGTTCAATCTGGGTCCGCCGGTCGGCGGGGTCCGCCTCGTGGAGCCAGAGCGATGAGAGGAAGGCCGTTCGGATGCGGCTCGTTTCGTTCATTCCCTCGGACTCGGATGCGGGCGCGGCGATGCATGGGAACGATGTGATAAGTATAGCACGGGAGCACCTTCCGGCGCCGCCGGCCAACTATTGGCCGGTACCGTAAGGTCCATTTGGGCTTGAATTTCGAGAAGTGGTGTGCTAGCGTATGAACACGTAGCCGGAGTGCCATCCCACGGAAAGGGTGAGCATGGCTCTCAACCCAATCGCTCAGCACGCTTCCTCCCCGGTCCCCGCCGGGATCGCGCGCGGGCACACTACGTCCCTTCCCCTTGGATCTTCGGACCGCCGATCGGCGCGCCACTTCGTACTGTTGCGAGTCGAGGAGACCCGTTCATGAAGACGCTCGGACACGGGGTCACCCCACCCCGAACCAATCCCGAAGCAAGCCGGAGACGCGGAGGCAGTCTCATGGTAGGACCACGCGGAATGCTCCCTTGGATCCTGCGTTCGACATTCGTGATCAGCCTCCTGGGGGCGCTTTGGATCGCGGTACCAGTCACGACGTTCGCCCGCCCCTACAACATCGACCCGGGTCCCGGTGAATCGGGAGACCCGACCGCGGACGATCAGCCGAGCCCGACGCCGAAGCCGAAGGCGAGGATCGGGATGGCTTCCATTGCGTCACAGGGAACGAATCACGATGCCACGCTCGGTCGCGGTCGTACCGTGATCGTCAGGGTTCCTTGGGAAGTTTATCGGCGGCTCCTGACCCAATTCTGGGTTCGGTAGTCGCTCGTTCGAGGACGAGGGAATGAGATCCGGGGCGCCTCCGGGCGCCCCGGAGCCCCGAATATGCCGGAACCACGCCAACCGAACGAAGCAGCGGACGCCCTGATCGGGCGGCTTGAGGACTTACTTGCCCGCGCGCGCTTCTCCGATGCGCTCGACGCGGTCACCGAGGCCCATGCCGCCGGCGTTGTCGACGAGGAGATGGAAACCCCGCTCCTCCTCGCGCGTTGCCGCGCCCTCCTTGGGCTCGGACGGTGGCGCGACGTCGCGGAGAGCGCCGAGCAGAAGCTCGAGGAGCTCTACGCCCTTCATCCCGACGACAAGCGATCGATCCTCGAATTCCACATCGCCGCCGGCCGCGCCGCCTGGCGCCTCGGTCGGCCTCCGCGCGCGGAGGAGCATTTCCGCGCCGCCTATCACATCAGCCGCTGGGACTTCGAAGACACCGGCGGCATGCTTCGCACGCGGAACCTCCTTGGGCTCTGTTTCCTTGGCGCCGGCGATCTCCATCGCGCCGCCGCTGAATTCGAGCGCGGCCGGAAGGAAGCATCCGACGCCGGCCTCTACCACGAGGAAGCGGCCTTCGCGCTGAACGGCTCGATCGCGGCCTTGAAGCTCGGCCGGCTCGACCGCGCCGAGGCTGAACTCGATCGCGCGCGCCTCCTCTACGGAGAGCGCGGTCACTCTCGCGGCAAGGTTCAAGCTCGGCTCGTGCGCGCCTGGCTGCTTCGTCTGCGCGGCGAACTTCGCGCGTCCGACTGGGAGGCGCGAGGCGCCCTCTCCGAGGCGGAGGAACACGGATTCGAACGCGAGCGCGTGATCGCCCTCGAGTATCTGGGCGAGGTCGCGCTCGACCGCCACGACAATCAGGCCGCGATCGAACGGCTCGACGAAGCGCTCGTCCTGGCGGAACGGCTTGCCCCCGAGGGCGACCTGATCCCCGAACTCTGCCGCCGCATCGCCGAAGTCCACGCGCGGATCGGCGAGCCGAATCGCGCCCTCGTCACCTGCGAGCGCGGGCTTCGGATCGCGAAGCGGATCAACGATCGCTACGAAGAGGCCGCGACGTATCGCGTCATGGCGACCGCGAACCTCCTCCTGGGACACCGGGAGCGTGCCATCCGGACGGCGCAGGAGGGAATTCAGGCGCTTCGGAAGCTGGAAGCGGCCCACGAACTCCTCCGCCTGCTCGTCTGGACCGGCGAGACGCTCCTGGCCGGCGGCGACGCCGAAGATCGGCGCCAGGCTCGCGACTTCCTCTGGGAGGCGCGGAGCCTCGCCATGACGATGCGGCTCGGGTCGTACATCGAGCGCGTCGAGAAAGTCCTGGGCGTCGAACTTAGAGCCCTTCCCGCGCAGGAAGCGGTACCTCCGCCCGCGGCGGAAGTGCCGCCGTCGCGCGCCGACGCGGGCTCGTTCCGCTACGGAATCGTGACCGCCGATCCGCGCATGATCGATCTCCTGAAGACCGTGGAGCGCGCGGCCAATAGCCGCCTCCCGATCCTCATCCTCGGCGAAAGCGGCGTCGGGAAGGAACTTATCGCTCGCGCCGCGCACGCCATGAGCGAGCGCCGCGATGGCGTCTTCGTCGTGAGCCATTGCGCGGCACTTCCCGAAGGGCAGCTCGACGTGGAGCTATTCGGCGAAGAGTCGGACGTCGGGACCGCGGGGCGGACCACGCGCCCGGGCCTCTTCGAAGCGGCGAATCGCGGCGTTATCTTCCTCGACGAGGTGAGCGAACTCCTCACCGGCGCTCAAGCGAAGCTGCTTCGCGTCATCGAGAACGGCGAACTACGGCGCGTCGGCGGTGTGGCGCTTCAGCAGGTGGATGTTCGCGTCATCGCGGCCTCCACGCGCGAGGTGCCCTCACTCGTGCGGCGCGGGCTTTTCCGCGACGATCTCTACTACCGCCTCAACGGGATTCGGCTCGAAGTGCCGCCGCTTCGCGAACGCCCCGCCGACATTCGCCTCATCGGCACCTATCTCCTCGAGCGGGCCGGCAAGCAGGCGCGGAAGTCGATCACCCTGAAGGAAGAGGCCTGGGCGCTCCTTGAGGTGCACGGCTGGCCGGGCAATGTTCGCGAATTGCGGAACGTCCTCGATCGGGTCGTGGCACTCGGCCGTGACGGCGACGTGGCGGGTCCCGAGACGATTCAACTGCCGAGTCCGCGCTCCGTGGCCGGACGCGCCGGCATGCGCGGGCGCCCCACCTCGAAGAAGGAGACGGGGGTGGAGCGCGACTCGATCGTGAACGCCCTCCGCGTGAACCGCGGCAATCAGTCCGAGGCGGCGCGGAGCCTCAATGGCATGAAGCGGACGACGCTCCTTTACAAGATGAAGAAGCACGACATCCGTCCCGAGGAATACGGCGCCTAAACGCCGTCCCTCCGTCTCCGCTGTCTCCGGCGTCGCCTCGACGCCGCTCCTTGACCGACCCCGCCGCTCCTTGCTATCGTTCCTTCGCGCTTGAACGATAACGAGCGCATCCCGAAGCACTTACGCGTCGGTCCCACGGGCCCGCCGTCACGACTCCCGAGGAGCGCCTTTCATGGTCCAGGAATTGATGCGGGGCCTTTCGATCACCCTGTCGCACCTCTTCAAGAAGCCGGTCACGCTCAAGTATCCCGAGCAGCGGATGGAGATGTTCCCGCGCTTCCGCGGGCTCCACGAACTCCACCGCTACGCGAATGGGCTCGAGCGTTGCGTTTGCTGCGGTTTGTGCGCCGCGGTTTGTCCCGCCGACGCGATCTACATGGAAGCGGCCGAGAACACCGAGACCGCGCGTTTTTCGGCCGGCGAGCGCTACGCCAAGCGATATGAGATCGACATGCTTCGCTGCATTTTCTGCGGCTACTGCGAGGAGGCGTGCCCGGAGGACGCTGTTTTCCTCGGACACAACTTCGAGCTCTCCGACGTCTCGCGCGACGCCTTCATCTACTCCAAGGAGCAGCTCCTCGTCCCCGTCGGGACGACCCACACTCCCGGCATCGTCCGCGGCCGCTGACGTGCGGCCTCGCGGGGTGAACCGCGGTGGCTGAGGGCTGGCCGCTCGCTATCGCCTGCGGGGTGATGGCCGGCCTCGCGAACGTGACCGGCGGCCTGCTCGCCGTCAGTAACCGCACCTGGGACCACGTCCGGCAATCGTATCTCGTCGCGTTCGGCGCCGGATTCATGCTCGCGGCGGTCATCCTCCGGATGATTCCCGAGAGCTACCGCTTGAACGTCGCGACGAGCGGCGACGCGGGGAAGGCCTTCTCGGTCGGCGCGCTCCTCCTCACCGGCTATCTCCTCGTCCACTTCGCCGAGCACGTACTCCTGGGACACTTCCATTTCGGCGAGGAGACGCACCACGAGCATTGGGTGAAGCCGGTGGTCGGGACCACCGCCCTCTTGGGACTCGCGCTCCACACCCTTTTCGACGGCGTCTCGATCGGCTCCGGATTCCTCGTGACGCCGACGCTCGGAATGTTGGTCGCCGTCGCGGTTTTCCTGCACAAGGTTCCGGAGGGGTTCACGGTCGCCTCCATCATGGTGGCCGCGGGGCGGACACGGCGTGAAGCCGTGATGGGCGCCGTCTGGCTCGGCGCCGCGACGGTGCTCGGCGTGGCGACCATCTCCATCTGGTCCTCCTTCGTGCACATCGCCCTCCCCCTCTCGGCCGGGGCGGGGCTTTATGTGGCGGCGTCGGACCTGATTCCGGCTGTGAACGAGGCGAAGGGGATCCGGAAGCCGCTGGCAGTCTTCGGCGGTGTCTTCCTCTTCGCGATCACCGAACTCGGGCTGGAGGCATTGGGGCTCTGATCGAGGTACCCAGGCGCGCCGTTGACGCCCCCCGGCACCCCCTGCTAGGCTTTGCGGCTCAAGATCTTCCCCGCGTCGATGGCCCGGCGTCCGCCGGTCCCGCGCCGGGTTCTGGAGTGAATCCATGGGCATCGAAGAACTCGTACCAGACGGCATCCTCACTACCACGGTCGAGAAGATGGTCAATTGGGCGCGCCGCTCCTCGATTTGGCCCGCGACCTTCGGCCTCGCCTGCTGCGCCATCGAGATGATGGCGACCAGCGCCTCCCGATATGATCTCGCGCGCTTCGGCGCCGAAGTCTTTCGCGCCTCGCCGCGGCAGGCCGATCTCATGATCGTGGCCGGCCGCGTGAGCAAGAAGATGGCGCCGGTCCTGAAGCGTGTCTACGACCAGATGCCCGAGCCGAAGTGGGTCATCTCCATGGGTGCCTGCGCCTCGTGCGGCGGTGAATTCAACGACTACGCGATCGTGCAGGGCGTCGACACGATCGTGCCCGTGGACGTCTACGTCCCCGGCTGCCCGCCGCGTCCCGAAGCCCTCATCTACGGCATCATGAAACTCCAGGAGAAGATCGACCGGATGCGCATCAAGCCCGCTCTACCGGATCCCACGCTGGCGGCCATCGCGCCGGCGGAGGGGACGGGCGCCGCCTGATCGGAACGACATGAGCACCACCGCCACGACGCCCGACCCGGCCGCGACCGGCACCACGCCCGAATTCAACACGATCACGATCAACATGGGGCCCCAGCACCCCAGCACCCACGGCGTGCTGCGCCTCATCATCGAACTCGACGGCGAGATCGTGCGATCGGTCCGTCCCGTGATGGGATACCTCCACACGGGGATGGAAAAGATCATGGAGTCGAAGACCTACACGAAGTCGATCACGGTCACCGACCGGATGGACTACATGTCTCCGCTCGGGAACAACATGGCCTACGTCGGCGCCGTGGAACGGATTCTCGGCATCGACGTCCCCGAGCGGGCGCGGACGCTCCGCGTCATTCTCCTCGAGCTGATGCGCATCTCGTCGCACCTCGTCTGGCTCGGGACGCACGCGATCGACCTCGGCGCCATGAGCGTGTTCCTCTACTGCTTCCGCGAACGCGAGAAGCTCCTCGACGTGAACGACATGGTGTCGGGCTCGCGCATGACGCCCTCCTATTTCCGCGTCGGCGGCTTCTATCAGGACGTTCCGGACATCTTCGTGCCGCACGTTCGGAAATTCCTCGACGAATTCCCGAAGGCGCTGGCCGAGTATCAGAATCTACTCACGAAGAACCGGATCTGGATGCAGCGCACCATCGGCGTGGGCGTCATGTCGGGCGAGCAGGCGATCAGCCTCGGCTGCACTGGAGCGACGCTCCGCGGAAGCGGCATCAAGTACGACGTCCGGAAAGCGAAGCCCTACCTCGGATACGAGACGTACGACTTCGAGATCCCGCTCGGGAAGAGCGGCGACGTCTACGACCGCTACCTCGTTCGCATCGAGGAAATGAAGCAGTCGCTCCGCATCATTCGCCAGGGGCTCGACCGGCTGAAGCCCGGTTCCGTGCGCTCCGACTATCCGTATCTCTTCCCGGCCAAGCGCGAAGATGTGAAGAGCGGCATGGAAGAGCTCATCTACCATTTCAAGATCATGTCCGAGGGATTCGCCGTGCCGACGGGAGACGCCTACTACTCCATCGAATCGCCGAAGGGAGAACTCGGCTTCTACGTCGTCGCCGACGGCGGTCCGAAGCCCTACCGCGTGCACGTTCGCCCGCCCTCGTTCATCCATCTCATGTCGCTCGAGCCGATGGCCATCGGTCGTCTCGTGAGCGACTTGGTCGCCTGCATCGGCAGCATCGATATCGTGCTCGGGGAGGTCGATCGGTAACCATGAGCGGACCCAGCGGAGCGGTACTCACGAAGACCGTCCATCTTCCGAATTCCCACACCCTCGACGTCTACCGCCAGCACGGCGGATACGAAGCGCTCGCCATCGCCCTGAAAAAGACTCCCGACGACATCATCGACATGGTGAAACGCTCGGGTCTCCGCGGCCGCGGCGGCGCCGGATTCCCGGCGGGCACGAAGTGGGGATTCGTTCCGAAGAACACCGACAAGCCGAAGTACATGTGCGTGAACGCCGACGAGAGCGAGCCGGGCGCGTTCAAGGACCGCCTGATCTGCGCTAAGGACCCGCATCAGTTGATCGAGGGGACCGTGATCGGCGCGTTCGCCATCGGCGCGCATCGCTCCTACATCTACGTTCGAGGGGAATTCGCCGCGGAGGCGCGCATTCTTGACGCCGCGATCGCGGAGGCGCGGAAGGCGGGGCTCGTCGGGAAGAACATTCTGAACTCCGGCTTCGACTGCGAAGTGACCGTCTATCGCGGCGCGGGCGCCTACATCTGCGGCGAGGAGACGGGCCTCATCGAATCGATCGAAGGAAAGCGCGGCCAGCCTCGCCTGAAGCCGCCCTTCCCGGCGGTGGTCGGCCTCTTCGGCTGCCCGACCGTCGTGAACAACGTCGAGACGCTCGCTTGCGTGCCTCACATCGTGAAGCACGGGTGGGAGTGGTTCGCCGGTATCGGGACGGAGCGAAACACGGGGCCGAAGCTTTATGGGCTCTCGGGCCACGTGGTGAAGCCGGGCGTCTACGAGGCGCCGATGGGCATTCCGCTTCGGAAACTGATCGACGAATTCGGCGGCGGCGTTCCCGGCGGACGCCCCATCAAGGCGGTCATCCCCGGCGGCGCGTCGTGCCCGGTGCTTCGCGGCGACGAGATCGACGTGCCGATGGACTTCGACAGCATGACCCGGGCGGGGTCGCTCTTCGGCACCGGCACGCCGGTGGTGATGGACGACACCTGCTGCATGGTGAAGGCCGCGTGGATCACGGCGCGCTTCTTCGCGCACGAATCGTGCGGTCAATGCACGCCCTGCCGCGAAGGGGCCGGGTGGCTCCAGCGGCTCCTCTGGAAGATCGAGACGGGGCAGGGCGAGGAGAAGGACATCGACACGCTCCTCTCCGTGACCGACCAGATCGAGGGGAACACGATCTGCGCATTGGGCGACGCGGCGGCCTGGCCGGCGCGCGGCTTCGCGAAGAAATTCCGAGACGAGTTCATCCAGCACATCCGCGAGAAGCGCTGCCCCCTGGGCGGCGGCTCGCTGAATTGAGGGAGCGCCCATGGCGAACGTGACGCTGAAGATCGACGGCCGGAGCGTGTCGGTCCCGAAGGGGACGAACCTCGTGGAAGCGGGGAAGACGGCCGGTGTCTTCACGCCGCACTTCTGCTACCACCCGGGCCTCCCGGTGGTCGGCGTCTGCCGCATCTGCCTGGTCGAGATCGAGGGGCGCCCGAAGCTCGTGGCCGGCTGCGCCACGCCGGCCGAGGAGGGGATGACCGTCATCACCCGCTCGGCGAAGGTGAAGGAAGCGCGCCGCGCCGTGATGGAGTTCCTTCTCATCCACCATCCGCTCGACTGCCCCATGTGCGACAAGGGAGGCGAGTGCACCCTCCAAGATTACACCGTCGCCATGAGCGGCCCCGCCACGCGCTTCAAGTTCGAGAAGAACACGTGGCCCGAGGAGGACGTGGGCGGAAAGCTCATCCTCAACAAGAACCGCTGCATCCTCTGCCTCCGCTGCGTGAATCTCTGCAAGGACGTGGCGGGTATCGAAGAGATCGCGGTCTTGGCGCGCGGCGAGGAGACCTACATCGGCACGATCGGCGGCCAGAAGATCGAGAACGAACTGGCCGGAAACATCGCCGACATCTGCCCGGTGGGCGCCCTGACGAGCAAGGATTTCCGCTTCAAGAGCCGCCCGTGGGAATTGAAGAATTCGCCGTCGGTCTGCACGCTCTGCTCCAAGGGGTGTAACACGATCGTCGGCTACCATCCGCGGCGCGACGAAGTGCTTCGCTTCACGGCGCGCGAGAACATGGACGTGAACCAATGGTGGATCTGCGACCGCGGCCGCGGGCAGTTCCATTCGATTCACGCGCCGAACCGCCTGTCGGGGCCGGTTCGTCGCGATAACGGGAGCGTGAAGCCGGTGCTCTGGCACGAGGCGATCCCCGCGATCGCGGCGGCGCTAAAGAGCGTCATCGCGAAGAGCGGCGCCGGTGCCGTGGGCGTCGTCGCCTCCGCCGAACTGACGAACGAAGAGCTCTTCCTCGCGCGGACGATCTTCCGCGACAAGCTTGGGGTCGCGAACTTCGATTTCCCGGCCCGGCCGCAACCGCCGGTCGTCTATCCCAAGTTCACGATCGAAGGCGACAAGAATCCGAACACGCGCGGCGCTCGCGCCCTCGGGATTGCGCCGGGGCAGGGCGGACGCTCCGTTCGGGACATCATCCAGGCGGCGGCGGAGGGGGAAATTCGCGCCCTCGTCTTCCTGCGTGGCGGCGACCTCGACACGTTCGGCGATGCCGCCCTCGTGGCGCGCGCGCTCGAGCGGGTGGAACTCCTCGTCGTTCTCGACACGCACGCCTCGCCCGTGAGCGAGAAGGCGCACTGGGTCCTGGCGGGAGCAACGCACGTCGAGAAGGACGGCACCTACACGAACTCGCAGGGGCGCGTGCAGCGTGTCCAGCGTGTTTTCACGACCTCGCGCGACATCCGCGAGGATTGGCGCGTGCTCCAAGAGTTGGGACTCGCGCTCGGAGCGTTCTCGGAGCGCGTGGCCGGCGCCGAGGAACTCTTCGCGCGGCTCGCCGCCGCGAATCCGGCGTTCCGCGGGCTCACGTACACATCGGTGGGGGAACTTGGTGCGCCGCTCGCCTCCGCGACGGCGGACGTCGCCGTGGGTTGATCCCGACCGACGCCGCCGGCTCCTCCTCGCGCTCCCCAAAACCGACCTCCACGTTCACCTCGACGGATCGCTCCGCCCGGAATCGCTCCTCGAGATGGCGCGAGAGCAGCGGCTACGGCTCCCGATCACGGACGCCGACGCGCTCGATGCGTTCCTCGATTCACTCACCTCGGGTGTCAGTCTCCCGGAATATCTGAAAGCTTTCGACCTCACGCTCCGCGTGCTCCAGACGCGCGAGGCGCTCGTCCGCGCGGCGTTTGAACTGGCGGAAGACTCGCATCTGGAAAATGTCCGCTACCTGGAAGTCCGCTACTGCCCGGCGCTCCACACGCGCCGCGGGCTTTCGATGGGGGAGACGGTGGAGGCGGTCGAGCACGGCCTGAAGCGCGCGCGGCGCCGCTACGGCATCCAGAGCGGAATCATCATCTGCGGCATCCGGCACATGAGCCCCCGGCTCACGAATCGCCTCGCCGAGGTAGCGGTGGCGTACGCGGGGAAGGGTGTGGTCGCCTTCGATCTGGCCGGGGCCGAGCGTGATTTTCCCGCGAAGGCGCATAGCCGGGCCTTCCGCCTCGTTGCGAAGAACAACATGAACGTGACGGTGCACGCCGGAGAGGCGTACGGGCCGGAGAGCATCGCCCAGGCGCTCCACTACTGCAGCGCGCACCGGATCGGGCACGGCACACGACTCGGCGAAAACCGCGAGATCCTCGACTACGTGAACGACCACCGGATCCCGCTCGAAATGTGCCTCACGTCGAACGTCCAGACCGGTGCGGTCCGCCGTGCGAGCGCCCACCCGTTCCTCCGGTACCTGAGGCTGGGTCTTCGCGTCACGCTCAACACCGACAATCGGCTCGTCTCCCGGACCACGATGACGCAGGAGCTCGACCGGGCGGTCACGACGTTCAAACTGACGCCGAACGATATCCGGCACGTCTTGGTGAACGGCTTCAAGTCGGCGTTCCTTCCCGTCGCTCGGAAGGCGGCCCTCCTGAGGGCATCCCTCCGCGAGATGGACGGCCTCTTCCGGCACGCCGGTATCCTCCCGCCGGAACGGGGACCGGAGGTTCTTTGAGCCGGAACCGCCAAGGGCGCATCCAAACGTCCGGCGGCGGGTTTGCGGCGCATTCCTTGCGCCGTTCGGCCAGGAAGCCTAGACTCCTACCCCAAGCATCTACCGCCGTGCACCCGAGGATCACGTCATGAGCCAGATGGGCCGCTCCGCCGGTCCCCGATCATCGCTCTCCGGACGTCTGAGCCCCGTGCCAATCTTGCAGGTCGCCACCGGGTTCTGGGCGAGCCAAGCGCTATTGACCGCCGTCGAGCTG
The DNA here is from genome assembly GCA_031370645.1 of Candidatus Eiseniibacteriota bacterium. GTDB lineage: Bacteria > Eisenbacteria > RBG-16-71-46 > SZUA-252 > SZUA-252 > SZUA-252. The sequence continues at coordinate 19,799 of JANMQV010000152.1, forward strand.
CGCGTCTTCACGATCCTCTTCCAGGGGCCGAAGAGCGCGGCTGACGTCGCCGAGGCAGCCGGCGCCGATGCCGCGGCCATGGAAGCGCTCCTCGACGCGAATTGCGCCATCGGATTTCTGCAGCGGCAGGGAGACCGGTACAAGAACGACGAAGTGGCGAACGCCTTCCTCGTGGAGAGCGTCCCGGGGAACTACGTGGAAATGGTCCGCTTCATGCGGGATCCGCTTTACCCGCTTTGGAGCTCGCTCCGAGAGCGCGTCCGCGGCGGAAGCCCGCCGACCGTGCCACAGGGGAACGACGAGCTCGAAATTGGCCTGGCGCGGGCCTTCCACACCGGCAGCTATGCGACCATGTCGCGCGTGGCCGAAATCCTCGATCTCGAATTCAGCGACGTTTCCACTCTTCTCGAAATCGGGAGCCACACGGGCCCCGGCACCCTCTGTCTGGCGCGCCGTTATCCGCAGCTGCACGCGACCATCGTCGACCGGCCGGTTTTCCAGGCGGTCGCCGAGGAATTCATCAAGAGCATGAAGCTCGAGGATCGCGTGCGATTCGTCGCGGGCGACCCCGACGCCGCGCAGCCGGGCGCCAACGCCGACCTTTTGCTCATCCCGCACCACCTCTCGCGGCGGAGCCGAAACGTCATCCCGCTCATCCTGGCGGCGGCGCGCGCGTCGCTCCGGGACGGCGGCCACATCATCGTCACCGAGTTCCTCCTCGAGGACTCCCACGCCGAGCCCAAGGAAGCGGCCCTCTATCGTCTGAACGTGCTCGCCGCGTACGGCGCCGGGAACGCCGGGGCGTTGACGCGCGGAGAGCTGACGAAGTACCTCCAGGAGGCCGGATTCGCCGGCGTCGACATGGTGGGACTTCCGATATTCGGCATCACGGCCATCACGGCCACCAAGGGCTAGGCCGTGCGGGTCGAACGCCGTCCCGTGGGGCCGTTCGACAATAATCTCTACATTCTCTCCACGCCCGGATCGCCGGACGCGATCGTCGTCGATCCCTGCGGCGACGACGGGACCGCGCTTCGCGAGATCGAGCGGCGCGGCCTCAAACTCCGCCGCATTCTCCTCACGCACGGGCACATCGACCACATCCTCGCCGTGAAGGCGTATCGCGACGCGACCGGGGCCCCGGTCTGGATGCATCCCGGCGATCGCTGGTGGCTCGAGCGCGCGCCGGCGCAGGCCGCGACATTCGAACTGCCGTGGAACGGCGCGTTCGAAGTCGATCACTGGATCACGGGTGGGGAGGAAGTCGGACTGCCGGGCATCGAGGTGCGCGCGCTGGAGACGCCAGGGCACTCGCCCGGAAGCGTGACGTTTGTGACTCCCGACGGTCTGATCTCGGGCGATGTCCTCTTCGCCGGCTCGGTCGGCCGCACCGACCTTCCGCTCTGCGACCCCGAGGCGCTCGTCCGTTCCGTGCGGGAGTGTCTCTTCGCCTACCCTGACGCGACCCCCGTCTATCCGGGGCACGGCCCCGCGACGACCATCGGAGCGGAGCGCCGGTCGAACCCGTTCGTCGGGGACGTCGCGCTCGGACACCGCCAGAGCGTCTGACCGCCGCAGCGCCGCGCGGAGGGGAATCTCGTGACGAACGAATTCGAAAAACTCCTGCACCCGAGCGCGCTCTACCGCGACTTCCTCCTGTCGCCCGAGCGGGTGCGCGAGTTCTACCCGGCCGACTTCCGCGATCCCGCAGCACTCGGAACTCGTGCCGCGGCGCGGGCGTTCCCGCCCGATCGGCGCGCGGCGGTCGTCTCGATCCTGCGACGTCAAGCCGCGTCGTGGGATCTGGGCGAACACTCCCGGGAGGCGCTGGCGCGCTTCGAGCGCCCCGACGCGCTCTGCGTCGTGGCGGGGCAGCAGCCGGGGCTCTTCGGCGGGCCGCTCTACACGATCTACAAGGCGCTCACGGCCATCGCGCTCGCGAAGTCGATCGAAGCGGCGCGCGGCGTTCCGGTGGTGCCGATATTCTGGCTCGCCTCCGACGATCACGACTTCGAGGAAGTGCGCCGCACTTGGGTGAGCGACGGCGGGCCCGAGCCTTCGGTGTTAGAGGTGGCCGCCTCCGACGCTCCCGCCGGCGTTTCGGTGGCGCGCGTGAAGCTCGGCGCCGGCGTCGAGGCGCTCCACCAGCGTCTCGCTTCGCTTCTCCCTCCGTCGGAATTCCGGGATCCGCTCCTCGCGCGACTGCGCGATGCCTACGCGCCGGGACGCGGATGGAGCGACGCCTTCGCGCGCTTCGTCGGTTCGCTCCTCGCGCCGATGGGAATGCTCCTCTTCGATCCTTCCGACGCGGAGACGAAACGGCTCGCGCTCCCGATCTTCGAGCGCGAGGCGGCGCTCGCCGGCGAGAGTTCACGAAAGGCGCACGATCGCGGCGCCGAACTCGTGGCGCGCGGCTACCACGCGCAGATCACGCGGTCGGGGAACGAACTGAATCTCTTCTGGCACGAGGAGAAGCGCGAGTCGCTCCGACTGGTGGACGGGAAGGTGCGTGCTTCGGAAGGCGGTCCCACCTGGAGCCCCGCCGAATTCGCGAAGGCGCTGCACGATGCTCCCGAGAAGGCGAGCCCCGGGGTTCTTCTTCGTCCGCTCATGCAGGACTACCTCCTCCCGACCGCGGCGTACGTCGGCGGTCCCGCGGAGGTCGCCTATTGGGCGCAGATCCATCCCCTCTATCCGCTCTTCGACCTGGCAACCCCGGCCGTCACGCCGCGCGCGGGCGCCACGCTCCTCGAACCGAAGATCGCGAAGACGCTCGACCGCTTTGGACTCGAGTGGTCGGCGTTGGCGGGCGACGTGGAGCCGATCCTGACCGAGACGCTCCGGAAACTCCTCCCCGACGATTTCCCCGACCGCTTCGATCGCGAGCGGAAGGAGTGGGACGCCTCCTTCCAGCGCCTCGACGCCGTTGTTACCGCATTCGATCCGTCGCTCCGATCGGCGCTCACCACCGCGGCGGGAAAGGTGCAGCACGAGGGGCGCGAATTGGAGAGGAAACTGATGCAGGTCTGGAAGCGCCGCCAGGAGGAGTCGGTTTCGCAGATTCGCCGCGCGGCGGGGCACCTCTTCCCTCACGGGGGATTGCAAGAAAGAACGCTCTCCGTCCTCGGATATCTCGCGCGCTACGGCCCCGAATTGCCGGGGCGCATGCGCGAGGCGATCGGCGCGCCCGGCTCGCACGTGGTGATTCCGGTCGGCGGACCGGTGGTGGCGCCGCGATGAAGATCGGAATCTCCTGCTATCCGTCCCACGGAGGCTCCGGCGTCGTCGCGACCGAACTCGGCATGGAACTCGCCAAGCGCGGTCATGAGATTCACTTCATCTCGTACGCGATTCCGTTTCGCCTGAAGCCGCATGCGGAGGGAATCTATTTCCACGAAGTGTCGAACACCTCGTACCCGCTCTTCCAATTCCCGCTCTACACGATGACGTTGGCGGCGAAAATGGCGGAGGTCGCCGACGAGGTCGGGCTCGACGTGTTGCACGCGCACTACGCCATCCCGCACGCAGTTTGCGCCCATTTGGCGCGCGAGGTGGCGCGTACGAAAGACCGCCTCCGCGTCGTCACCACGCTCCACGGCACCGACATCACGCTCGTCGGCTCGGATCAGTCGTTCCGGTCGATCACGCGCTACGGGATTGAGATGAGCGACGGGGTTACCGCCGTCTCCGAATTCCTCCGGAAACGGACCGTCGACGTCTTCGCGCCGAAGCGCGACGTGGAGGTGATCCCGAACTTCGTCGACACGGCCCGCTACGCGCCGCGCGAGGGTTCGGCCTGCCATCGCGAGCGCTACGCGCGGAGCGGGGAGAAGATCCTCACGCACATCTCGAACTTCCGCGCGAGCAAGCGGGCGCCGGATGCCGTGCGCGTGCTGGCGGCCGTGCGGCGGGAAGTGCCGGCGGTGCTCTTGATGGTGGGAGATGGTCCGGAGCGGACGCGAAGCCGTGAAGTGGCGGTGGAACTCGGCGTCGAACGCCACGTTCGTTACTTGGGGCAGATGGACGCGGTGGAAGAAGTCCTCGCCGCGAGCGACCTTTTCATCCTCCCGAGCGAGAACGAATCGTTCGGCCTCGCGGCGCTCGAAGCGATGTCGAGCGGCGTGCCGGTGATTGGCACCACCGCCGAAGGGCTCCCCGAGTTGATTCGCTTCGGGGAAACCGGGTATCTCGTGCCCGTGGGGGACGTCGAAGGGATGGCCCGGCGGGCGGTCGAGGTGTTGAGCGACGCGAAGCTTCACACCACCATGGCCGCCGCCGCCCGGCGGCTCTCTGTGGAGAAATACGAGGCGAGCCGCGTCGTGCCGCTGTACGAGAAATTCTACGAGAAGGTGCGGGAGCGCCCCGTCTTCATCCCGCCGCCGCTCGCCCCGCCCGAGGGGCTGGCGTAGGGGCGAACGTTCAGGCTCATGGATGGTGCGGAAGTGCGAGCGTCACACTCGGCGCTCCCGCCGGCACCAACAACGTCAGGATCGAGTCGGCGTCCGCGATACCGGCCCGAGTCACGGCCACCGTCCCAGATCCCGGTCGGCTCCGCACATAGAGATCGTATTCAAGCCCCCGCTCCAAGAGCAGATGGAACGCACCGGCGTTGTCTGTTGGACAAAAGGCCGAGCGGCGGGGATCGAGCCAGGGCACCGCGACGACGTATCGACCCGCTTGCGGCTCGCCTGTTCCCGACGTGAGGACCGCTCCCGACCAGAGGGTTCCGTCTAGCTCAAAGTCCTTCGTCGTCGGGCCCGATACCGGTGAATTCGGTGCATATCGAGGGAGGATGTACGAGCTCGAACCCTGAGGGGTGATCGTCCAACGATAACTCGCGGCGGAGAGATACATCGCGTAGTAGCCCTCGGCATCGGTGATCGCAGTCACGCTCGAGCCCGTGCTGTTCGCATAGACAAATGCTCCCAGAATGGGCACGCCGGCTCGACCGGTAACGTGTCCTTGAATCCGGCTGCCTTCCATTTGGAACACCATGGTCGTGTCGTTCGTGATCGCGACGTCCTCAATCTTTCTCGTGGGGTAGGGGTGAGGGTACGCACCGCCCGACGCGCGGATCTGATACACCCCTGGCGGGACGAGCAGGCGAAACGTGGAGCCCGTATAAGCGAAGTCGATGTAGTCGTAATCTCCATTTGTGTGGAGACCGTCCATGTAGATATACCCCGCATTCAAGATCGCACCGTCGGGGTCGCGAATCTCGCCCGAAACGTAGGCTCCCGAGAGTCGGAACACGTGACGCCCGGCATCCCCCGAAACGACGAACTCCGGGATGTCGGGACGATGGGTGTAGGGGGAATTCTCAGGGAGGAGCGCGGTTCCGGTGTATCTACCCTCCGGCACGTGAAAATGCGCGTGGCCGGCGGCGTCTGTCTCGGCGCCGAACACTCCAGACTGCCGCGTCGGTCCAATCCGGTTCAGGAGGATGATCGCTTCGGAAATGGGGCTGCCGTCGCGCTCCTGGTAGATGAAATCGAGATCGACCTGGCGCGAGGGGGCCGTGGGAATTCGGGCGCACGCGAGCCCGACCAACAGAAGCATTCCCCCGGCGCAAAAAACGCCGGTGCGTGCCCGTCGGCCCCTCGATCCCTTCGTGGTCACGCGAAATTAGAACTCATATTGCACGCCAAACGTGAAGACACCGGTGACGAGCGTCTGGCGCGGAGATTCGTAATCGAGATAGCGTGAGGAATTGAAGATCGTGAAACTCGCCCGGTAGGCGTCCGCCGAAGCCTCGGCAAACGCAGACCACCGCGCCGCTGGCGCATACTCCACGCCCAGCCCCCCGGCGAATACCAATCCCGCCGTTCCGGGGGTGTCATAGAAATTGAAGAACTGTCCGCCTAGCCCGCCGACCACATATGGCCGCAACGGACTTCGCAGCAGCGCAACAGTCGAGAGAAGCCGGATATCCCCGAAGCTCATGTCTTGTCCCGACGTCTTCCTTACGGGCGAGGAGTGCCCTGCGTCCATGACGATACTCACGCGTTCGCTGACTCCCATTGAAATCCGCACGCCAAATGCGAACTCGGAGCGGAGCTTGAGGGGATCGGCGAAGACGCGGGCACCCATCACGGGCGCCACGCGGATCGGACGCTTGCCCACGCTTTCGGCGACGGCTGGACTCGCCGCCAGGAGAAACACGACGGCTAGCACCGCGAGAACCCTGGAGAGCGTCCAAGGGGAAGCGACATGGCGTCGGTATGAAGGACGGCGCTTCATTCAAACCTCTGTGGAACGGTTCGGACCGGCTGGACCGGCACTTGTGGGAAGGGGCCTTTCTGTGTACGATTCCATAGCTTACGCCCCTTCGAGGCGGGCCGCAACGTGCCCAGCGAGGACCCTTTTCAGCCCCTGACGCCATGACCCGACGCGAACGAATCCGAAAGACCCTGGCGGGCGAACCGACCGACCGACCCCCGATCTCCTTCTGGCGGCATTTCTATCACCGCGAGGGGTCGGCGGCCGATCTGGCGGCTTCCATGCTGGAGTTCCAGAAGCGCTACGACTGGGACATCCTGAAGGTCAATCCGCGCGGGTCGTATCACGTGGAGGACTGGGGGGTTCGGACGGCGCGCCCGGGGACTGGGCCGCTTGACAAGCCGAAGGTCGTCGCGGGAATCATTCGAGAGCCGGCCGACTGGGACAAGATCCACCCCGTCGATCCGACGCGCGGCGCCTTGGGCGAGCACCTGGACGCGCTCGAGCGGATCGCCGCCGAGGCGCAGGGCGACGTCGACTGGGTCATGACCGTCTTCAATCCGATTTCGATCGCGGCGGACCTGGCGAACGACGACGCGATGTTCGTGAATCACCTGCGCGAGCACGGCGATCGCGTGCATGGCGCGCTTCGCGCCATCACCGAGACCTATGCCGGCTTCGTTCGCGAATGCATGGCGCGAGGTGCGGCGGGCATTTTCTTCGCCACGACCGACTACGCCAACGACACGCGCATCGACCGCGCGACGACGAACGAATTCGGACGTCCCTACGATCTTCGCGTGCTGGCCGAAGCGGCCGGCGCGCCGCTCAACGTGGTTCACGTCTGCGGTCCCGGCGCCTACGTCGAAGAACATCTCGACTATCCGGTCTCCGTCGTCTCCTGGGCCGACCGCGCGCCGCGGAACCCTTCGATCGCGGAAGTTCGCGCGAAGACCTCGAAGACGCTCCTGGCGGGGCTCGCGCACGACGGCGTGCTCCTCACCGGACCGGTGGAAGCGGTCCAGGAGGAAGCGCGCGCCGCGATCGTCGCCTCGGGCGGAACGCGATTCATTCTCGGACCGGGATGCGCCGTTCCGGCCGCGGCGCCGCTCGAGCACTTCCAAGCCGTTCGGGAGGTCGCGGTCGAATGCGCCTAGCCGCCTTCAAGTCGACGATCCGTCGCGCCACGGTGCTCGCGCTCGTCGCGGCCGTCGCCCTCACCGTCGGCTCCGCACGGGCGAAAGATAATCCAGCCCCCCCAGGGCCGGTCATCGACGTCCTCACGCTTGACGGCGCCATTCAGCCGATCAGCGCCGAGGTCTTCGTGAAGGCGATCGACCGCGCCGAGCGCGACCATCGCGAAGCGCTGATTGTCCGCCTCGACACGCCCGGCGGGCTCGACTCCTCCATGCGCGACATCATCAAGCGAATCCTCGTCTCGGACGTTCCCGTGATCGTCTTTGTGGCGCCTCCGGGCGCGCGCGCGGCGAGCGCGGGCACGTTCATCGCTTATGCGGCCCATGTCTCGGCCATGTCGCCCGGTACTTCGATCGGTGCGGCGACGCCGGTTCAGATGGGCGGGAACGACGTGCAGAAAGACCTCGGCCGGAAGGTGAAGAACGACGCCGTCTCCTACATCCGTTCTCTCGCCACGCAGCACGGGCGAAACGCCGACTGGGCCGAGAAGGCCGTGCGCGAAGGAGGATCGCTTCCGGAACGAGAAGCGCTTCGGCTCCACGTGGTCGATCTCGTCGCGCGCGATGTCGACGAGCTCCTCGCGGCGCTCGACGGTCGCACGGTGATGGTGGCGGGGATGGCGCGGACGCTCCACACGAAAGGCGCGACGAAGCGTGAACTGAAGCCGAGCTGGCGGCAGGAGATCCTCTCGCGCATCGTCGACCCGAACGTGGCCTACATTCTCTTCATCCTCGGCTTCTACGGACTCATCTTCGAACTCTCGAATCCCGGCGCGATCCTTCCCGGGATCGTCGGCGGCATTTGCATTCTCCTCGCCTTCCTCGCCTTCCAGGCGCTACCGGTGAACATGACGGGAGTCTTCCTCATCCTCTTCGCCATGATCCTCTTCCTGGTGGAGGTGAAGGTGCAGAGCCACGGACTCCTCGCTGCCGGGGGCGTCGTGGCGCTCATTCTGGGATCGCTCATCCTCATGGGCGGCGACACCAACGTCGGGCGGGTTTCGCTGGTGGTGGTCGGCACGGCCGTCGGAGCGACGATCCTCTTCTTCACGTTGGTCATCGGGGCGGCGTGGCGGGCGCAAAAAACGCGAGCCACGACGGGGTGGGAAGGATTGGTCGGCGAGCGGGGCGAGGCGGTGACTCCGCTTGCTCCGAAAGGAAAAGTGTTTGTGCACGGGGAGTATTGGAACGCGGAATCGGGCGAGGTGATCGACACCGGCGCCTCGGTCATCGTGGAGCGTGTGGACGGCATGACGCTGCGCGTGCGCAAGGCGTCGTAAGCGGAGGCAGGGATGATCTCCTATGCGTTTGTAACGATTCTCTTCCTGGGAATACTGGTCTTCACGAGCGCCGTGAAGGTGCTTCGGGAGTACGAGCGCGCCGTCATCTTCCGCCTCGGGCGTTCGATCGGCCAGAAGGGCCCCGGGCTCATCCTCCTGATCCCCATCATCGACAAGATGGTGAAGATCCCGCTTCGGACGGTGACCATGGACGTGCCGCCGCAGGACGTCATCACGCGCGACAACGTCTCGGTGAAGGTGAACGCGGTCATCTATTTCCGCGTTCTCGAACCGACGAAGGCCGTGCTCCAGGTGGAGAACTACCTCTACGCGACGTCTCAGATCGCGCAGACCACGCTCCGGTCGACGCTCGGCGAGGCCGACCTCGACGATCTCCTCTCCAAGCGCGAGAAGATCAACCAGGAGCTCCAGATGGTGATCGACCGCCACACGGAGCCGTGGGGAATCAAGGTGAGCACGGTCGAGGTGAAGAACGTCGACCTGCCGCAAGAAATGCAGCGCGCCATCGCCCGGCAGGCCGAAGCGGAGCGCGAACGCCGCGCGAAGGTCATCAACGCCGAAGGCGAACTCCAAGCGTCGCAGAAGCTCCAAGAGGCCGCGACCGTCATCGCGCGGGAGCCGCTGGCCATGCAGCTTCGTTATCTGCAGACGCTCGCAGAGATCGCGACGGAAAACAGCTCGACCATCGTCTTCCCGGTGCCGATCGATCTCTTCGCGCCGCTGTTCCAGGCGCGTGAAAAGGCCGCGGCGGCCGCGCGCGTCAGTCCGGGGGCGGAGGGCCCGAAGTGACCCCAGTCCGGTACGATGTCGCGATCCTCGGCGGCGGACCCGGCGGCTACGTGGCCGCCATCCGCGCCGGTCAACTCGGCCTGAAGACGGTTCTCGTGGAGAAGGAGAGGGTCGGAGGCACCTGCCTTCACTGGGGCTGCGTTCCGACCAAGGCGCTCCTCGAAACGGCCGAAATCTTGCGGATGACGCGCCGCGCCGGGGAATTCGGCGTCCGCGTCACCGAGGCGACGCTCGACCTCCGCGCCGCGCAGGAGCGGAAGGAACGCATCGTGAAGAAGAGCACGATGGGGACCGAGTCGCTCTTGAAGAAGAACAAGGTGGTCACCGTGAAGGGGACCGGCCGGCTCCTCGCGCGCGATCGAATCGAAGTGCGGGAGCCGTCGGGCGGCCTGGCCACGGTCGAAGCCAATGCGATCATCCTCGCGACCGGCTCCAAGGTCGGCGGGCTTCCGATGGCGCCGGTCGACGGGCGCGTCGTCATCTCGAGCGACGACATTCTCGGACTCGACCGCGTGCCGGAGTCGTTGCTCGTCATCGGCGCGGGGGCGGTCGGCGTGGAGTTCGCATCGATCTACCATACGTTCGGGTCGAAGGTCGTCCTCATCGAATATCAGCCTCGGCTCCTCCCGATCGAGGACGCCGACCTCGGTGAGGCGCTTCAACGCTCCTTCACGCGCCAGGGAATCGAAGTCCACACGGGCGCCAATCTGAAGAACGTTCGCGTCGAAGCCGACGCGGCCTGGAGCGAGTTCGAAGTCGGCGGCGAGATCAAGCGGATCCGAACCGAGAGGGTCCTCATGGCCGCCGGAAGAAAGCCGGTCACCGAAGGGATCGGCCTGGAGACGCTCGGCGTCACGATGGACCGGGGCTTCGTGAAGGTGAACGGCTATCAGGAGACGAGCGTGCCGGGCCTCTACGCCATCGGCGACATCACGACGAGCCCCGCCCTGGCGCATGTCGCCTCTCACGAGGGGATCGTGGCGGCGGAGCGGATCGCCAAGCATGCGACGCATCCGGTCAATTACGACGCCATCCCGTCGTGCACCTATTGCCACCCCGAAGTGGCGAGCGTCGGCATGTCGGAAGCGCAGGCTCGAGCCGCGGGGCGCCAGGTGCGAATCGGAAAGTTTCCCTTCACGGCGAACTCCAAGGCCGGAATTCTCGGTGAAGGAGACGGTTTCGTGAAGGCGGTGGCCGACGCGGCCACCGGAGAGATTCTGGGAGTCCACATCATCGGCGTCCGCGCCACCGAGCAGATCGCGGAGTCCGTCGTCGCCCGCCACTTCGAGGCGTCGGCGCTGGAGTTGGCGGAAGTCGTGCACGCGCATCCGACGCTCGCGGAAGCCACCATGGAGGCCATGTTTGGAGCCGAAGGCCGAAGCATCCACATCTGAGAGCGCTGCCGCATCGCTCCCGGGGACAAGTCCCGCGAGCGATTCGCAGCCGATCGGTCTCACGTTTCCCTCCGACCGGCGTCTGAAGGCGGGGGAGAAGCGGAAGCCGCTCCGCGCCTACGAGCGACTGAGCGACGCGCCGCCGCCGCTTCGGCGGCCCGACTGGCTCCGCGCGCGCATTCCGACCGGGAAGGCATATCTCGAGACGAAGGAAATCCTCCGCACGCTCGATCTCCACACGGTCTGCGAGAGCGCCAACTGCCCGAACATCGGCGACTGCTTCTCGCGCCACACGGCCACGTTCCTCATTCTCGGAAACGTCTGCACGCGCGCCTGCCCCTTCTGCGACATCCGAAACGGGAAGCCGCTCCCGGTCGATCCGCAGGAGCCGGAGCGCGTGGCCGACGCGGCGCGGCGGCTCGGCCTCCGCTACGTCGTCGTGACCTCCGTGAATCGCGACGAGTTACCCGACGGCGGGGCGTCGCACTTCGCCGCCACCATTCGCGCCCTTCATCGGGAGAACTCGGGCGTGCGCGTGGAAGTGCTGATCCCCGATTTCCTGGGCGACGAGGATGCGCTACGGACCGTGCTCGACGCGCGACCGGACGTCTTGAATCACAACATGGAAACCGTGAAGCGGCTCTACAAGCGCGTCCGCCCCGCGGGGCGTTACGAGCGGTCGCTCGCACTGCTTCAGAACGTGACGAAGTTTGCCCATGGCATTCCCGCCAAGTCGGGCCTCATGGTCGGCGTCGGCGAAGCGAAGGAGGAGGTCGAGGAGCTGATTCGCGACCTCCACGCGCACGGCGTTTCGACGATCACCATCGGGCAGTACCTGGCGCCCTCCACGTCGCATCTTCCGGTGGAGCGCTACGTGACGCCGGAGGAGTTCGCGCACTATCACCGCTACGGCATGGCGCTCGGCGTGCGGCAGGTGGCGTCGTCGCCGCTCGTCCGCTCGTCGTTCCACGCGGAGGAGCAGGCGGGAAAGACTGTCTGGGTAGGGTAGCGCGAAGCGAGGAGCTGGAAGCGTGCAGTCGGCCGCGGCGCCCTGGGTGTCGCGGCCTTCGCCGTTTTAGAGGAGGTTTCCCGCCAGGATGACCCGTGCCGTGCTGAAGTAAATGATGAGCCCCGTCACGTCGACGAGCGTGGCGACGAAGGGCGCCGACGCCGTGGCGGGGTCGAGCCCGAGGCGGCGAAGCAGGAACGGCAGCATCGATCCCACCATCGTGCCCCAGAGCACGATGCCGAGGAGGCTGACCGACACGGCGGCCGCTACGCTGAGGTAGTGCGGGCCGTAGGTGTGGAAGAGTTTTTCCCAGACGATGATCCGCACGAGGCCGATCGTGGCGAGAATCGATCCGAGGCCCAACCCCGCGAAGAACTCCCGCTGCACCACGCGCCACCAGTCGCGAAGCTTCACTTCGCCGAGCGCCATGGCGCGGATGACGAGGGTCGTCGCCTGACCGCCCGAATTTCCGCCGCTCGAGATCACGAGCGGAACGAAGAGCGCGAGCACCACCGCGCGGGCGATCTCCGCCTCGAAGTGCCCCATGGCGACAGCGGTGAGGCTCTCGCCGAGGAATAGGACCGAGAGCCATCCGGCGCGCTTCTTGATCATCTCGAACAGACCCACCTGGAGATAGGGAGCCTCGAGAGCTACCGTACCGCCCATCTTCTGGATGTCTTCGGTGGCTTCTTCGCGAACGACGTCGACGACGTCGTCGAGGGTGACGATCCCCTTCATTTTTCCTTCGGCGTCGACGACCGGGATGGCGAGGAGACGGTAGGTGGAGAAGAGCCGGCTCACGTCCTCCTGATCCATCGCTTCCGGGACGGTGACGACATCCGACGCCATGACCTCCTGCACCAATTGCCCCGGCTTCGCCGTGAAGAGCTCTCGGTACGAGACGACGCCGAGAAGTTTCTGCTCCTGATCGAGCACGTAGGCGTAGGGGAGCGATTGCGTCCCTTCCGCGGCCTGGCGGCGGAGGTAGGTGATCGCTTCATCGACGGTGATGTCGGGGCGAACGCGCGCGTAGCGCGGATTCATCAATCCGCCGGCGTCATCCTCGGCGTAGGCGAGAAGAGCTCCGACGTCGCGGCGGGTCGGCTCGTCCAACTGGGCGAGGAGTCCTTCGCGCTCGTGGTGCGACACCTCCTGCACCAAGTCGGCGGCGTCGTCGGGGGCGAGGAGACGGAACCAGGAACGGCGCTCCGCGGGCGGGAGTCCAAGGATGAGATCGGCCTGGTCCCGCGCCGAGAGTCCGAGGAAGAAGTCCTCCGCGTCCGTGCGTTCGAGCGCGCGAAACGCCTCCAGGCGATCGTCGGAGACGAGAAGCGACCACGCGTCCTGGAGGTCTTCGAGCGAGAGCTGCTCGGGTGCTTCCGGGTCCACCGAAGGCGGCATGCGATCGAGTCTCCAACGGGGAGTGGGACGCGAGGCGGCACGATCGGCGCCGCGTGTCGGCCATGCTACGCCGCGCGGGGGCGGAACGGCAAGCGCGGCGGCTCCGGGGGGCGTTCTCTGCGACGTGCTCCCTCCCGACATCGACGGGGCGGACGCGCTTTGCCGGTTTCGCGCGCTCGATCCGGAATTGCCGATCATCACCATGACAACATTCGGGACGGTCGAGATGGCGATTCGCGCGCTGGACGAGGGCGCGTTCGATTGCGTCCGGAAGCCCTTCGCGATCGAGGCGGTGCGAAATTACGTCGCGCGCGGCGACGTTCTTGGTGTTGCCGCGGGGGTCGCTCTACCGCATGTTGGAGCGGTTCAAGGCGGAGGCAGCGGATCGGGCCAATCTAGCGCATTGGCCCATTTCACTAACTTAGGTAACCCATTCGGATTACGCCGCTTAGACGGATTGATCCCGTTGAGAGACCAAGGAGAGCGTGCCGAAATGCTCAACCCGACCGACAACTCGATCCGTAGTTCGCTCCCTTGGCTCTCGAGGTCGCGGTCGTCAGCGAGGATTGCCCCCCACATCTCGCGCCGGCCCCTCCCGAGAGCCTTTTCTTATCTCCGTGGACAACCGCGCCGGCACGTCCCTAAACTCACTTCCCCGTGATCTCGCTCGACACTCGCTCCTGGAGCGCCGCCATCGCCCCCATTCGTCGTGCCGTTTCGTCCGTCGCGCTTCTATTCCTCACGCTGCAATTCAATCCCGCACCGCAACTCTTCGCGCAGGGTGCGGCCGCCACCCAGGCAGCGGCGCCTCCGGCGGCAGGCACGCCCGTACCGGGCCTCGAGGTGCTCGGCATCGTCGACGGAATTCCGATTCATCAGTTCGAGTGGGATCGGCTGGCGACGCCCTATTACCGTGAAGTCGAAGGGGAAGCGGGAAGAAAACTCACGGCGGACGAGCAGCGCCTTCTTCGCGAAAACGTCCTGCATGAATTGATTCGCGAGCGACTCTGGCTCGCCGACGGGCGGCGGCGGGGCATGACCGTGCCGGACGCTGAAGTCGACGCCCGCATGAAACAGAGCCAGTTCTTCAAGACGAACGGCCGCCTGGACGAAGGGAAATTTCTCGCCTTCAAGCGATCGCCCGCCTCGAACTACCCGGAACTCCGCGCCCAGCTCGCCATGGGTCTCCTCTTGGAACAGTACACACGATGGATGGAGCGGCGATTCGGTCCGCGCGACACCGAATTGAAGCAGGCGTATCGGGAGCGGACGTCGCTCGCGACGATCCGCTTCCTCCACCTCGGGCCCGATGCCGTCTCCCTCGACCCCGAGGCGACGGAAGCGGAAATTCGTGCTTACTACGACGAGCATCCGGCGGAATTCCAGGCGCCCGCCGAAGCGCGCATCCAGTACGTGAAGATCCAGCAGCCCGTCCCCGAGCCGGCCGCGGCCGACACTTCGCGGGACGCGGCGGCGCAGGCATCGCTTCGCGCGGGAAAGGAATTGCTCGCGGCCATCCAAGCGGGGGCGCCACCGGAGACGGCCGCGCGCATCCACGGAGGGTTCCACGACAGCGGGAATTTCCGCGTGGGGGATCCGATTCGCGGGCTCGGCCGGAGCGACCTCTTGACCGACGCCGTGAGCGGCACTGAGGCCGGCGCGTGGATCAAGGAGCCTATTCGGATCGGCGGTTTCCATGTCGTTGCCCGCGTCGTCGAGAAGAAGAGTTCACGCGCGGTTCCATTCAGGGAGTCGGTCGCCCTCGCGAAGCGCCGCGCCGACGCGGCGAAGCGCGACGAATTCATCGATTCGCTGGCGCGCGCGGAGGTGACGCGGCGTTCCGACGAGTACAAGCATCCACGACTGGTCGCGACGGTCCTCGCCCGCCCGCTCGCGGCGTTCGAGGATCCGAAACCGATCGCCGCGAAGGAGATCAAGACGGCGCTCGACCGAGCGCGGAAGGCCGCGCGCGTGAGCGACACGGCGCGCGTCTGGCTCGATTCCGTTCGAACCACGCTTCCCGCACTTCTCGCGGCCGATCGCCGCGCGGCCTCGGCCGCGAAGGCGATGCGCGACGTGGCGGCGGACCTCCGCCGCGGCGACCGGGGTGACGATGTCGCGGCGCGGCGGCTGGCGACCCTCTCCCGCCTCGGGCTCTGGAAAGGGGAACCGCCGGCGCGCGCCGGTCTTGCCGAGGGCGCGTTCCTCGATTCGCTCTACGCGCTTCGGGCCGGCGGCGTCGTCGGGCCGCGCGTCGCGCGCGATTCGATCTTCGTCGCCCGCGTCGATTCGATCGACCTCACGTTCGTGCCGCCCTACGAGGCGCTTCGCCAAGAGGCTCGCGCCGCCGCGATCCAGTCGAGCCACCTGAAAGCGGAGCGGGACGCGGAGGCGTGGTTCGCGGATCGCCGCGAGAAATACCTCACGCCTCCGAAGTACGTGATCGATCTCGTCACCTTCCCGTCGAAATCGAAGAGTGATACGACGCTCGTGCTGGAGGATTCGGTCGCCGCGTACCACGTGGCCCATCCGCTCGAATTCACGGAGCCGGCGAGGATCCGCGTTCGTCACATTCTCGTCTCGGCGCGCTCTGCCGACTCGCCGCGCGTGAAGGAGGAAGCGAAGGCGAAGGCCGTGGCGCTCCGCGCGCGGCTCCGGAAGGGCGAGGACTTCGCCGCCGTGGCGCGCGAGGCATCGGACGACAAGGGATCGGCGTCGCGCGGCGGCGACCTCGGCGAACTCCTTCGGAGCCAGTTGGTCCCCGAATTCGCGAACGCCGCCTTCGCGCTTCCCCCAGGAGAAGTGAGCGAGCCGGTGCTGACCCCCTTCGGCTATCACCTAATCCGCGTCGACGAGCGAACTCCCGAACGGCTTCGCCCGCTCGAGGAGTGCCGGTCGGAGATCCGAAAATTTCTTTCGGAACAGTGGGCCGACACGCTCGCTCGGCGGGGCGCCGAGGCGCTCATCGAGGCGGCGCGCGACAGCGCCTCGTTCGCCGCGCTCTCCGCACCGGCGGGAGGCGTGCATCGTTTTGGCCCCGTCGGGAACAACGACCGCCTGGGCGAGATTGGGCCGGTCCTGGGGGTGAGCGAGTGGCTCGCCCCGGTCGCGGAGGGGACGATCACGCCGGAGCCGCTTTTCACGCAGGAGGGATATCTCGTCGCGCGAAAGTTGCGTGAGATCGCGGCGACGCGGGCCCCGTTCGCCGACGTGCGCGACAAGGTCGTCGCGGACTACCAGATCAGCCGAAGACGCGCCATCGCCGACTCGCTCGCGAACCACGTTCGCGAAGCGCTCGCGGCCGGCGCCGACCTCGACTCGCTCGCCGTTCCGTTCGGCGGACTCCGGATGAGCCGCCCCTTCGGCCGCTCGGGGCCGATTCCCGAATTCGCGCGCGACGCCTCGCTCGGACGCGACTCGCTCTACCTCGAGCGCGTCTTCGCCTCGAAGCCGGGCGCGGCGCTGCCGCCGCTCTCGGGCTCGAGCGGCACGCTCTTCGCGCTTCTCGAGTCGATCGTGGACCCTCCCGCCGCCGAGTTCTCGAAGCGGCGGGACGAGCTCCGTCGCGAATTGCTCGAGCAGCGGACCGCCGCGTGGACCGAGCGGCTCCGTTCGCGCGCGGTCGTCACGATCCGCCGCGCCGATTTGAAAGTTCTCCTCCACTGAGTTTTCCGCTTGCGGCGCTTTCCACCCGCGCCTAGCATCCGGTTGCCCCGCTTCACCCCCGCGGCCCGGCTCGGAAGGAGAACCGATGACCGGGACCCACGCACCGACGATTCAAAGCCGAGACGAACAGGAGCGACCGCGAGAGCGGCTTCTCGAGTGGGGCGCCGCGGCGCTCACGGATGTCGACCTCCTGGCGGCCATCCTCGGCACCGGGACGTCTGGCGCCGACGTGCTCGAGACCGCCGGACGTCTGGCGCGCTCCGTCAACATCCGGCGGCTCCACTTGGTGCCGGCCGAAGACCTGCTCGCCGTGCGCGGCCTCGGTCCGGCCCGCGCCGCCCAGCTCCTCGCGGCCGCCGAATTGGGGCGGCGTCTCTGGCCCGACGGGGAAGCGGCGCCGCTCGTCCGCGGACCCGAACAGATCTACGAATTGACCCGCGACATTCGTACGGCGAATCGAGAGCATTTCGTCGGCTTCTATCTGAACTCGCGCCATCAGGTACTCCGCCGCGATATCATCTCGATTGGAAGTCTGAACGCGAGCATCGTTCATCCGCGCGAGGTCTACCTGCCGGCGATCGCGCTTTCGGCGGCGAGTCTCGTTCTCGCGCACAACCACCCTTCGGGGGATCCGACCCCCAGCGAGGAAGACTTGGCCATCACGCGGCGCCTGCACGAAGCGGGGCGGCTCCTCGGCATCGAACTCGTCGATCACGTCGTCGTCGCGCGCGACGCCTATGCGTCGTTTCGAGAGCGGAAGCTGCTCCGCGGATGAAACGTTCGGCGCCATTCGTGCTCCACGCGCTTCTCGTGACGCACCTCGCGGTGCTTCTCGGCGCGTTGACCGGCTGCGGAGGGAGCGCGACTTCCTCCGGAACGCGGGCGGAGATCGACGACGGCGCGCCTCCCTCGTTCCTGGTCGCGAGCGCCGACACGGCACTCGCATCGGGCGACCCCGAAGGGGCACGCCGTCTCCTCCTCCGGGCCGAGAAGGCCGCGCCCGAGAGCGCCTTCGTCCATCTCGGTTTCGGACGCCTGCTGACGGCGCTCCGCCGCTACAAGGACGCCAAGGAATCGTTCGAGCGGGCGGCAGCGCTCGACCGGACGAGCCCCGAGCCGGCCTATTGGCTCGGCAGGGCCTACCAACAATCGGGCGACCTCGCGGCGGCGGCCGAGGCGTACGGGGTCGCGCTTCGGCTCGATCCGAATCACCGCGCGGCGGCCGCGGCGCTCGCGCCGATCTTGGGTGCCCGCTTCGAGGCGGCCGGCATTCCGGGCGAGTACGCCCTCCTCCGCGACCGGTCGACGCTCACGCGTGGCGAGATGGCGGTCGTGCTCGCCGTGGAATTGGGGGCCGACCCCGATCGCGCCGCGTGGCGGTCGGATGCTTCACATCCCGAGGCAAATGAAGAACTCGCCACGGCGTGGGGCGCGAAATGGGCCAAAGCAGCGGCGTCGCGCGAATGGATCACGCCCTTCGCCGACGGAAGCTTCCATCTCGACGATCCGGTGACGCGCGCGGCTCTCGCGTTAGCGCTCCTTTCCGTCGAACGCCGGTGGGGGATCGCCACCGGCGCGGCGCCGCCCGAGACGACGACGGTCGCCTTTCCCGATGTCGGTCCGCGCCACTATCTCTACCGCGCGGCCACGAGAGCGACCCTCGCCGGGCTACCACGGAGGGGCGAAACGGGCCGGTTCGAGCCATGGGCCTCGGCCACAGGAGTCGAAATGATGGAGGCGATTCGTGGTCTGGCGCGCCGTCTGGGGGCAAGTCCGGTCGTTTCGTCGGAACAGCGTTAGTTCCCGGTGGTAAAATAGAAGGATGACCCATTCCACGGGCCGGCTTTTCGCGGTCCTGATCTGCTTCCTTGCCGCCATCGCGACGGTTCCCACGTTTGCCGCCGCCGCTCCGCGTGCGCTCGACGCCCGCTCGGAGGGGGACGTGACGCCGCTTCGAGTCCTTCGGGCCCCCCACGGCGCGCCCCGCGTCTATGCTTCCGGCGATACGATCACGATCTACAGCGCCAGTTTGGAGACCCTCTCCAGTCCGGGGAACGAGGGAGGGTGGACCCACATCGACATGTCGGGCCAGCCGACCGCGTGGCATATCGCGCCCGATCTCTCCTGCGAAGGGAATTCGTTCTGGTGCGGCGTCACCAACCCCGCTTGGACCGGAGATCTCGACCAGAAGGGGTACGACAACGGCTGGACGCAGGAGGCATCGAACTACGTCGATCTCACCGGAGCGTTCTCCCCCGTGAAGATCGGCTTCAAGCACCGTCTGAACGTGGAATCGGGATACGATTTCGGCCGCTTCGAGGTGCTCGACCCGGACGAGGGGTGGGTGACCCTCGGTTCCTTCACCGGCGTCGTCGATCCGCCCGGCGCCGCGGCGTGCGACACCTTCTCGGTCCAAATTCCCGACTCCATCATCGCCAAGGGTGCGATCGTTCCATTCCGCTTCTCGTTCCTCTCCGATGTCTCGGGCTCCTCCGCCGACGGCCTCTATCCGAACGGAGCAGGTTGGTCGCTCGACAACGTGACGGTGGTGGCGGGCATTTCGGACGTCCGCTTCTTCGACGACTTCGAGGCGGGCATCGGCACCTGGAGCGTCAGCACCTTCCCGCCGGTCGGCGACACGTGGCGTCTCGTGACGAACGGCGCCACCGAACAACTCTGCTCCACGAACATGACGAAGGTCTGGACCGCGGCGAGTCCCACGTCGGGAGCCCTTCTGCCGCGCGCCTTCGATATTCTCCAGAGTCCGGCGATCGCCATGAGCGCGCCCGATCAGGTGTTCCTCTCGTTCGACGTCTTTCGCAATCTCCCGCTTCCCGCCTGCTTCTATTACAACATCACCTTCCGCGAGCGGAAGACGACCGATCTCGATTGGTCGCCCTGGATCGACCCGAGCGGGGTCCTCTATTTCGGAAACGAGAAGGAGTGGCTTCGTCAGACGATCCCCCTGGTGGGCGCCGGGGGGGCCGACTCGGTTCAATTCCGGCTCTCCATTCGCGATTTCGGGAATCTCTACTGCGATGGGAGTTCGACCGCGACGGGCACGCTTCTACTTTTCGACAACCTCGAAATTCGCGTTGTCGGGCTGGCCGGTCCCTCCATCTCGACGACGGAGGCGGATCTCTTCCAAGACACGTTCAAAACGACGCCATTCTTCGTGAACGACAACATCAACACACCGAAGGGGGACAGCCTCGTCGTCCGTGTCGCTGCCTCACGCGGCCTCAAGTCGACGTTTCTCCACTACAGCCTGAACGGCGCCGCCTTCACGGCGATACCGCTCGCGCCGACGGGCGCCTCCGCCTTGCATGCCTTCCAGGCGGACGTCCCCGCGGGCACCTACCCGCGCGGGAGCGTCGTCCGCTACTACATCGGTGCTACCGATTCGCTCGACGAGGTCGTGACGCTCCCGGCGGACGCGGTCGCCGCCTCGCACTATTTCTCGGTGTCGATTCTTCCCGCCATTCAGGCGGCGTCTGGAATCTGTACCGGCGATTCGGCGCGAATCCTTTACGTGAATTCGGAGGCGCCGCTCGACGGCACGCCGGGAATCGCGCAGGGGCTCGGCGCGCTCGGCACGCGCTTCGACCGCTACGACGTGAACGCCGCGGTATCGGGGCTCCGAAACGGGCTCGGGGGCGGCGACCCGCTCGACCCGAATCGGATCTGGCCCGCCACGCCGCTCTCCGCGATCGCCGGGTATTCGACCATCATCTGGGACGTGGGAGATCGATCGAACTCCACGCTGACGGCACAGGATCAGGCGCTCCTTCAATCGTGGGCGGCGCTTGCGGGGCGGAATCGGAATCTCCTCCTGGCGGGGGACAACCTCGCGCTCGATCTCGTCGTGAACGGCACGGGCATACCGAACTTCCTCTCGTGCACCGCCGGCGCCACCTACATCCGCGACGGCTGGGAAGGCGCGCCGCAAGACACGCTTCAGCCGATTGTTGTCGGCGCGCCGGGAACGAAACTCGCGCCCGATCCGTTCCCCCTCGACGGCGGTTGTCCCGGGCTCAACCAGTTCGACGTGCTGACCCCCTCCGTCTGCGCGGGCGGAACGGGGCGGAATTGGCTCCTCTATCCAAATCAACTCGGCGCTGCAGTCGAGCGTCGCGCGGCACTCGGCGCGCCCGGCGCGGACAGCGTGCGCGCCGTGACCGCGGGCTTCACGTTCGCGGCGATGCTCAGCCCCGCGCAGCGGAATCTTTTTCTCTGGCGGACGGTTCACGAGGAGTTCGAAGAACCTTATTGCTCGATTCCGACCGCCGTTCTTCCGACGCCTCCTTCGGCTTCGGCCGCGGCGGCGCGCCTCCTCGGAGCGGCGCCGAATCCGTTCAATCCGCAGACGAAGATTCGCTTCGAGCTCTCGCGAGGGGCGCGCGTGCGGCTCGCCATCTTCGACGTGAACGGATCTCGTGTGCGGACGCTGCTCGACGCGCCGCGTCCCGCGGGGCACTACGAAATCGGCTGGGACGGACGCGACGAGCAGGGACGGAGTGTCGCCACCGGCATGTATTTCTGCCGTTTGGAGGCTGGCGGGGCCTCTCAGGCGAGGAAGTTGACCCTCTTGCGCTAGGTCCGTTTCGGCCCTATTCTTGTAGGTCACAACTGCAGACATCCTTCGGGGCGGGGCGCAAGTCCCCACCGGCGGTACAGCCCGCGAGCCTGGGACCTTGGTCCTCGGCAGATCCGGTGCAACTCCGGAGCCGACCGTTACAGTCGGGATGGAAGAAGGATGCAACGTTCGTCGGCGTTCGCGGCGTTAGACCGCGTGTGCCCCGCGGGTGTCTGCCTGCGGGGTTTTTCTATGCGGCTCGAGTCCGGGGCGGCGCGCGACGCGGCCCTCATCCACGAATCATCCGGCGGCGTTTCGGCGGCCGAGCGAACCGCGATGCGGGAGGCGATCCGCCTCGCGCGGCGCGGCGTCGGCGGCACGCATCCGAATCCGCGTGTCGGTGCGGTCGTGCTCACGGAGGGGCGTCCCGCGTCCCGCGGTTGGCACGCGCGAGCGGGCGAGGCGCACGCCGAGATCCGCGCGCTCGCGGATGCCGGCCCCCGCGCCCGCGGCGCCACGCTCGTCGTCACCCTCGAGCCGTGCGCCCACCAAGGCCGCACTCCTCCCTGTGCCGAAGCCATCCTCGCCTCCGGAATCCGCCGTGTCGTCGTGGGGATGGTCGATCCGAACCCCATCGTGAATGGCCGCGGACTCGAGGCCCTTCGCGCGGCCGGCGTGGATGTCGTGGTCGGCGTGCTTGAAGAGGAGTGCCGCGCGCTGAACGGCCCGTACCTGAAAGCACTCGCGACGGGGCTCCCGTGGGTCACGTTGAAGGCGATGCTCTCCCTCGACGGCCGCATCGCGACCGACGCGGGCGATTCACGCGGCCTCGGCGGTGTCGAAGAGCAGCGGCTCTGCCACCGGCTTCGCGCCGAACACGACGCCGTGCTGATCGGAAGCGGCACGCTTCTCGCCGACGACCCGCTCCTCACCGTGCGGCTCGCTCGCGGGAGAACGCCCTGGCGCGTCGTGCTCGATTCCACGCTTCGGATGCCCGAGCGGGCCGCGATTCTCGGCACGACGGGTGATGCGCCTCTCATCGTGGCGACGGTATCGCGAGACGAGGCTCGAATCGCCGCGCTGGAAGCGCGCGGGGCCACGGTGTGGCGATTCGAACCGACCGACGCGGGAAAGGTGCCGCTTCGCCCTCTGCTCGAACGGCTGGCGAGCGAAGGGCGTTGCGCCCTCCTCGTGGAGGGAGGCACCGCGGTTCATACGTCGTTCCTCCGTGAGGGATGGGCCGACAGTGTCGCGGTCGGCATCGCGCCCGTTCTCCTGGGGGGCTCGGCGCCGCGCGCCTGGACCGGAGATCTCGGACGGGCGCGCCTCGGCGACGCGATCGAAATCGAATCGGTTCGCTCGCGCCGCGTCGGCCGCGATCTCTGGATCGAAGGGACGATTCGCCGCGCGGAGGAAACGGGTGTTTAGCGGGATCGTGGAGCGCGTCGGGACCATCGAGCGTCGCGCCGAATCGAACGCGGGCGTGAGTTTTCACGTGCGCGCCGGGTTCGACCCCGCGCCGGCGCCCGGAGCGAGCATCGCGGTGCACGGCGTCTGCCTCACCGTCGAGCGCGCCTCCGAGGGAGCCTTCGACGTCACGGCGGTCGCGGAGACGCTCCGCCGGACGAATCTCGGCGCGCTCACGGAGGGCGCCCGCGTGAATCTCGAACGCGCGCTTCGCGTGGGGGACGAAATCGGCGGGCACTGGGTACAAGGGCACGTCGACGGACTCGGCACGGTGGCGGCGGTGGAGACGCGAGGCGGTGACGTGCGCGTCGCGATTGAAACGCCGGCGCCGCTCCGGCGTTATGTGGCCGAGAAAGGATCGATCACCGTGGACGGCATTAGCCTCACGGTCGCCGCTTGGGAGGATCCGCGCCTCGTCGTGGCGCTGATTCCGTACACGCTCGAACAGACCACCGCGTCGGCCTGGCGCCCGGGAACGCGAGTGAACCTTGAAGTAGACGTCGTGGCGCGTTACCTGGATCGCCTCCTCGCGGCACGCGCGGGCGAGGCGGAGGGCGCTGCCGCGCCGCAGACGGAGGCATCGTGAACCGGGAGTCGAAGCGCAAGAACGGAGCGGGACCGCGGGGCCGCAAAGCCTCGGCGGGGGACGGCGTCGGAAAGATCGACGACGCGCTCCGCGCGCTCAAACGGGGCGAGATGGTCGTCGTCGTGGACGACGAAGACCGGGAGAACGAAGGCGACTTCGTGATGGCCGCCGAGAAGACGACGGCCGACGACGTGAATTTCATGACGCGAGAGGCGCGCGGACTCCTCTGTGTCTCGTTGCCGGGTGAGCGGCTGGAGCAATTGGGCCTCGGGCTCATGGCGCCGGCGAATACCGCTCGGTTCGCGACACCCTTCACCGTTTCGGTCGATCTCCTGCAAGGCACGACATCGGGTTCCTCCACGCGGGATCGCGCGCTCACGATTCGCGCCCTCGCTTCGGCCAAGACGAAGCCGGAAGCGCTCGCGCGACCGGGGCATGTCTTCCCGCTCAAGGCGGACGACCACGGCGTGCTCCGCCGTCCGGGGCACACGGAGGCGGCGCTCGACCTCGCGCGGTTGGCGGGGCTTCGACCGGCCGGCGTGCTCTGCGAAATTCTCGCGGCCGACGGCACCATGGCGCGGGGCCCCGAATTGATCCGGATCGCGAAGAAGCACGGCATGGTTCTCATCACCATCCGCGACCTCGTTCGCTACCGCTATCAGCGGGAGCGGCTCGTGAAGCGCATCGCTTCCTCGCGCCTTCCGACGAAGCACGGCATCTTCCGGGTCGTCGTCTATGAAAGCCCGCTCGACGGCGCGCACCATGTGGCGCTCGTCAAGGGAACGCCCTCCGCCTCGCGAGCCGATGTGGTTCGTCTTCATTCGCAATGCCTCACCGGCGACGTCTTCGGCTCGATGCGCTGCGATTGCGGCGAGCAGATGGTGGCGGCGCTCGAACGGATCGAAGAAGAAGGGGCTGGCGCCTTCCTCTACCTTCGCCAAGAAGGGCGGGGGATCGGGCTCGCCAACAAGCTCCGCGCGTACGAGCTTCAAGACATGGGGCTCGACACGGTGGAAGCGAACGTCCGGCTCGGCTTCGCGCCCGATCTCCGCGACTACGGCATCGCGGCGCAGATCCTGCGCGACCTCGGCTATGAGAAAGTGCGGCTCCTCACGAACAATCCTCAGAAGGTCGACGCGCTCCGCGACTACGGCATCGCCGTGGAGGAGCGAGAGCCGATCGAGATCCTCCCGAATTCGGTGAACGAGCGATATCTCCGGACGAAGCGGGAGCGGATGGGGCACCTCTTGAAGAATCCGCTCCTTCGCGAAGCGGCCGCCGCGCACGGGAACGGCCGACGGGGACGGGGCGCGTGAGCCCGGTTCGTCCGCTCGGCCGACGGGGAGGGGAAGTCTTTTCCGTCCCTCGCGGTGCGCGGCTATTCGTCGGGAATCCCGCCGCTGGGCGGGGACTTCGCGTCGCGATCGTCGCGTCCCGCTTCAACGACCGGATCACGGCTCGGCTTCTCGAAGGCGCGTTCGGCGCGCTCGAGGCGGCCGGTGTTCGCGCGAAAGACCTGGCCGTGACGTTCGTGCCCGGGGCATTCGAACTTCCGTTCACGGCCCGAACCCTGGCGGCCTCGCGGCGCTACGACGCGATCGTCTGCTTAGGAGCCGTCGTTCGGGGCGGCACGCCCCACTTCGACTACGTGGCGGGCGAGGCGTCGCGCGGGATCGCGCGCGCTTCCGAGGGGACCGGCGTTCCGGTTCTCTTCGGCGTGCTGACGACCGACAACGAGCGGCAGGCGCTCGACCGCTCCGGCGGCCGGCTCGGAAATCGCGGAGCCGACGCGGCCCGCGCCGCGATCGAGATGGCGCAGGTCGCCCGGCAGCTCCGGGGAAGGAGACGAGCATGACCTCCCGCCGGCAGGGACGAGAACTCGCCTTTCGCGCCGTCTATCAGGCGGACGTGACGGGGGAGACCCCGAACCATTGCCTCGAGGAGATTCTCGAAGAGACGCCCTCCTCGGACGAAATTCGCCTCTTCGCCGCCACGCTCGTGTCGGAATTGGAGGAACATCGCGACAACGTCGACGCCATCGTCTCACGGACGGCTCATAATTGGCCGCTTCGCCGCATGGCCGCGACCGACCGCTCCGTGATCCGCGTGGCCGTCGTGGAACTGCTCCATCACGCGGAGACGCCGACGCGGGTCGCCCTCGACGAAGCGATCGAAATCGCGAAGAAATACGGCTCGGAAACGTCGGGATCGTTCGTGAACGGAATCCTTGACCGAATCGCCCACGACGAGCGACCCTCCGCGGGATGATCACCGTTTTCCTGTCCGACATTCACGGCAATCTCGAGGCGCTCCAGGCGGTCCTCGCGGCCGTCGACACCTACGCACCCGACCGGATCGTCTGCCTCGGCGACGTCGTCGGCTACGGCGCGAGCCCGAACGAGTGCCTCGACCTGGTTCGCTCCCGCTGCAAGACCGTTCTCCTGGGCAATCACGACGCGGCGGCGAGCGGTGGGCCGGAGATCGCCCGGTTCAATATCCACGCGCGGGTCGCCGCCGAGTGGACGAGCCGTGTGCTGACTCGGGAGAACCGCGAATTCCTCCAGCGCCTCCCCCTCACGTTCGACGGGAACGGCTTTCTCTGCGTCCACGCCTCGCCGGCCACGCCGCGCGATTGGGAGTACCTGCTCGATCGCTTCGACGCCGAGCCGCAGTTCGCCTACTTCAACGTGCCGGTCTGCTTCATCGGGCATACGCACCAGCCGGCGATTTTCATGGCCGATCCGGCGGGGTGCCGCTCGCTCCCGGTCGGATCGCTCTCGCTCGACCCACAACGCCGCTACATCGTGAACGTGGGGAGCGTCGGCCAGCCGCGCGACCGCGATCCTCGCGCCTGCTTCGTGGTCTATCACGAACTGGCGAGTCGCATCGAATACGTCCGCGTCGCCTATCCGGTCGAGTTGGCCCAGGAACGGATCCGAGCCGCGCGTCTTCCCGAGGTCCTGGCCACCCGCCTCGCCACGGGGGAATAACGTGGCGCCCCGCGCTTCCACCGAAGAACACTGGAATCGATTCTGGACCGAACGCGCCGATATCGACGCGGTCTATCCGACGGACGGCCGCGTGGTGGAACAGATCGTGGCCGAGGGCTCGGTGGCGGGGAAGCGGATCATGGAGGTCGGTGCGGGATCGGGGCGCGACAGCGTGCGGCTCGCCGCTGCGGGCGCCACGGCCGTGATCCTCGACTACTCCGTCCCCTCCCTCGAGACGGCGCGCCGCGTCGCCGAACGGGAGGGAGTCCGCGCGCACTTCGTCCGCGCCGACGCGCTCCGGCTCCCGTTCCGCGATGGGGCGTTCGACGTCGTCTTCCACCAGGGATTGCTGGAGCACTTCCGCGATCCGGCGCCGCTCCTTCGCGAGAATGTGCGCGTCCTGGCGCCCGGCGCGCTCCTCTTGGTCGACGTTCCGCAGCGATTCCATCTCTATACCGTGGCGAAGCACGTCCTCATCGCCATGGGGAAGTGGTTCGCCGGCTGGGAGACAGAATTCTCGATCGGAGAGCTGGAGCGCGCCATGCGAGGGGCCGGCGTGAGGATCACGAGCCGCTACGGCGCGTGGATGATTCCCGGCCTCTTCTACCGCGGACTCCGCCTCGTTCTCTTGAAGTTTGGTCTGGCGCGGCTTCCGCTCTACCCGCCGCCCGTGCCGATCGTCACGCCGGTCTCGCGGGCGCTCCGCCGCGCGTGGGAGCAAACCCCCTTCGCGATCCACACCTACTTCGTGATCGGAGCGCTCGGCCGGAAGGATGGCGGCGGGGCGACGCCGCGCCGCGCTTGAGAATCGTCGCCCTGAACTGGCGCGATCCGCGGCACCCGGAAGCGGGCGGCGCCGAACTCCACCTTCTCGAGATCCTCAAGCGCTGCGTTCGCGACGGCGATCAGGTCACCTGGCTCGCCGAAGCATTCCCCGGCGCCGCCGCCGAGGACGTGGTGGAGGGCATCCGAATCGCTCGCGCGGGCACGTGGTACAATGCCCACCTTGCCCTCGGAGCGCTCTATCGCGCACGGTATCGGAGGGAGCGCGTCGATTTGGTGCTCGAGGACATCAACAAGGTGCCGTTCTTCACACCGCTCTTCGCGCGCGCCCCGGTGCTCGCGGTGGTGCCTCACCTCTTCGGCGCAACCGTCTTTCGCGAGGCACCGATTCCGGTCGGCGCCGTCGTCTGGGCCCACGAATCACTCCTCCCCTTCGTCTACCGACACACTCCCTTTCTCGCCATCTCCGACAGCACTCGTGAGGATCTCGTCCGCCGGGGAATCGCGCGCGAACGGATCTCCGTCGTCCGCTGCGGGCTCGATCAGAGCGCCTATGCCGTCACGATGCCTCCCGAGGCGCGCGGCCCTGTTGTGGCGTTCCTGGGGCGACTCCGAAAGTACAAGGGAGCGCAGTTCGTCCTCCGCGCCTTTCCCGCGGTCCTCGCGGCGGTCCCCGAGGCTCGCCTCGACGTGATCGGCGACGGACCCTATCGCGCGGAGCTCGAGCGGCTCGCCAACCGACTCGGCATCGCGTCGCGCGTTCGGTTTCTCGGCGCGCTCTCGCACGCGGCCAAGGTGGCCGCCTTGAACGAGGCGCAGGTCGCGACCTGCCCCTCGCCCAAGGAAGGGTGGGGACTCACCGTCATCGAGGCGAACGCCTGCGGTGCCCCGGTCGTGGCGAGTCGAAGTCCCGGTCTCGTGGAATCGGTCCGCGACGGCGAGACGGGACTCCTCGTCCCGCATGGAGACGTCCCGGCGCTGGCCGCCGGCATCACGCGGCTCCTTCGCGATCGCTCGGAGCGGCTCCGGATGGCGGAGGCGGGAAGTCGCTGGGCCGCGACGTTCGATTGGGAGACCTGTTATCGCGAGAGCCGCGCCTGTTTCGCGCGCGCGGCGGCGTCGCGGGGAGCGGCCGCGTGACGCCGCGCTGGGGCGAGTTCTTCAAGCGCTACAAACTTCTCCTCGTGGGGGTGAAGATCGGGCTCTCCCTCGCGCTCTTCGCCTACGTCGTGGCGAAGGTTTCGCCCGGAAACGTCTGGGCGGTGGTCCGCCACGCCAATCCCACCTATCTCGGCGCCGCGGCGGCGCTCTTCGTCTTCTCGAATCTGGTCGGTTCGTGGCTCTGGGCGAGGCTCCTGCGCGCGCAGGGGGTGAACATCCCGTATCGAAACGCGGCCGCTTACTATTTCGTCGGCCTCTTCTTCAACAATTTCCTCCCGTCGAACATCGGCGGCGACATCGCGCGGATCAGCGACGCCTCGAAGCACGCGACGAACGTCAGTTCGGTGTTCTCCGCCACGCTCATGGATCGGCTCCTCGGCGTCGTTTCGATCGCGCTCCTCGCCGTCATCGCGTCGTTCGCCTCGCTCGATCGGTTCCACCTCTACGCCATCTACGGCGGAATCGTGCTCGTCTTCGTCACCTCGCTCGCGCTCTTTCTCAGCATTTTCCACCGCGGGGTGTTGAAGGCGTTCGAGTGGCCGTTCCGTGTGCTGGGGCTCCGAAAGGTAGAGGAGGGGATCGGACGCCTGCTCGACGACCTCCACGGGTTCCGGAACGAGAAGGCGGCGCTCCGGGCGGCGTTCCTGGCCAGCTCGCTCGTGCAGATCAGCCGGATCTATGTCCATTACCTGGTTGGCCTTTCCCTGGGAGTCCAGCTCGCGGCGGGGTACTATTTCCTCTTCGTGCCCGTTTTGGCCGCCCTGG
The DNA here is from genome assembly GCA_031370645.1 of Candidatus Eiseniibacteriota bacterium. Lineage (GTDB taxonomy): Bacteria > Eisenbacteria > RBG-16-71-46 > SZUA-252 > SZUA-252 > SZUA-252. The sequence goes on from JANMQV010000152.1 coordinate 49,102, forward strand.
TCTCTCTTCCGATTTCTATGAACGGACTCGGGATCCGGGAGGGGGCGTCGGTGGTTCTATTTCAGATGGCCGGGCTGACGCGGGAGCAAGCGTTCACGATCCCGTTCGTCACCTATCTCATGTCGGTGTTCATCAGCCTTCTCGGCGGTTTCATTTTCGTCACGCGGTCGCCTCGTCGCGCCTTGGCTCGGAAACTCGAAGCGAGACGGGAGAAGCGGGCGGAGAAAGCCGCCTCCATCGGTAGGGAGGACTCTCGGTGAATTCATGGAAGCGCTGGCACGCGATCTTCGGCGCGCTCGCCTTGGGCGTACCGCTCTTCGTGTTCCTTCGCACGCTCACGGTCACGGTCCCGTTCTGGGATTCGGGCGAGTACATCGCCACATCCCGCATTCTCGGCCTTCCGCACCCGCCGGGGAACCCGGTCTACACGATGCTCGGGCGCATGCTGACGCTCATCCCCATCGCGAGCATCGCCCAGCGCGTGAACTTCATGAGCGCCCTCGCGTCGGCGCTGACCTGCTTCTTCACCTATCTTGTCGTGGTCCGCGCGCTTCGCCGCACGTTCGAGGATCGCTTCGAGTCGGGCGCCGCCTGGGTCGCCTGCTTGGTTGGAGGATTGACGGCCGCGTTCTTCGTCGCGTTCTCCTCGTCGTTCTGGGACAGCGCCATCGAAGCCGAAGTCTATTCGCTCTCCTCGGCGCTCATCGCCTTTACGATGTGGCTCGCGTTCCGCTGGTGGGACCGCCTCGATCAGCCGGGGAACGACAAACTGCTGATCCTCGTCACGTACATTCTCGGAGTCTCGACGGGCGTTCACCTCGGCACGATCCTCGTGGCGCCGGGGCTCCTGTTCCTTCTCGCGCTCATCCGTCCGACGATCTTCACGTCGGGCCGTTTCTGGGCTTCCGCGCTCCTCCTCCTCGGCACCCTCGCGTTTCTCGGGATCACGGAGGCTTCGGGCTGGAGTCCGCCGCTTCTGGTGCTCATCCTCCTCATCGGGGGTCTCGCCGCCTTTCTCATCTCGCGACGCGACCGGCTGGTGCGCGACAACCTGGCCACCTGGTGGGCGCTCGCGGTGCTGGTCGGATTTTCGGTGCAGCTCTTCCTTCTCATCCGTAGCCAGCAGATGCCGGCCATCAACGAGGGAAGCCCCTCCACGTTCGAGGCCTGGAAGGACTATCTCCTCCGGAAGCAGTACGGTCCGTCGAATCCGTTCGATCGCCGCGCCGACCTCTGGTTCCAGATCACGCACATGTACTTCCGCTACGTCGGGGAGCAGTGGAAGATCATCAACAAGATCGGCTCCCTGGACATCCAATCGTTCTGGGTTCGCCTCGTGAACATGCTTCCCTTCGCTCTCGCGTTCCTCGGGGCGTGGTGGAACGCCCAGCGCGACAAGAAGACCTTCTGGTTCTTCGTCGCGCAAAACGTCATCATGGCGCCCTTCCTGATTTTCTATCTCAATTTCACCGACCACGAGGTGCGGGAGCGCGACTACTTCTTCACCAACTCCTACCACTTCATCGCCATCTGGATCGGAATGGGGGCCGCCGCGCTCCTCCATTCGGTCGTGGAGGCGATCGCGCCGGCGGGAGCGAGGGCCGCGCCGCCGCCGCGCCCGGCCGCCGCCCTGGCGGAAGGGGCGGGGAGTTCGGAGCCGGGGCCGCTTCCGGCCGCGCCGGCTGCCGCCTGGATCGTCGGCATCGCGCTCATCGGCTTCTCGGCGCTGCCGGCTCGCGCCGGATGGTTCGAGCACGACCGGTCGAATTTCTGGATCGCGCAGAACTACGCCTACAACATGCTCGCCCCGCTCGCGCCGAACTCGATCGTCATGACGAATGGCGACAACGACACCTTCCCGCTCTGGTACATCCAGGAGGTGGAAGGATTCCGGAAAGACATCCGAGTCGTGAACATGAGCCTCCTGAACACGCCCTGGTACATCCTCCAGTTGAAGAATCTCGAGCCGAAGGTCCCCTTCAGTTACACCGACGCGGAGATCGAGAAGCTCTACCCCTACCTCGACGAAAAATCGGGGCAGGTCGTCTGGGTGAAGGACCTCGCCGTGAAGAACATGATGGCGGCGAACGCCTGGAATAAGCCCGTCTACTTGGCCGTCACCGTTCCCGATCAGATGGGGATGGACAAGCAACTGACGCTCGAGGGGCTGGTCTATCGGATCTCCCCCCAGCCCGTCACGAACGAGATCGATCTCAACCGGACCATGAAGAACCTCTACGAGGTCTTCAGATATCGCGGGCTCCTTGACGCGAATCGGAATTTCGACAAGGCGGTGTATAAGGACGATAACGCGATGCGCCTGGTGCAGAACTATTCGGCGGCGCACGTCCAGGTGGCCTATCAGCTCCAGTCGCAGCAGCGCCCGGCGGAGGCGATCAAGGTTCTCGAGGACGCGCGGAAGATCTCTCCCGACTTCCCGGGTCTGCTCGAATATCTGGGCCGTCTCTACGACCAGACCGGGAATCCAGCGAAGGCGGAGGCGTACTACCGCGAGGGCCTGGAGCGATTCCCGAGTTCGCCCGAGTTCTACTTCCATCTCGGCACGCTCGCCTACCGGCAAGGCAAAGTCGACGAGGCCGTGCAACTCCTCCGCCGCGCGACCGAGCTGAGCCAGCAATACTTCGATTGGTACAGCGCGCTCTTCACGGTCCTCTGGCAGACGGGGCAGAAGGCGGAAGCGATCGATGTCCTCCGCAACTGGCTCCGCGCCCATCCCGAGGATCAGCAGACGTCGGAGGAGATCAAGCGCTTCGAGGATTCGCTCCGGACCGCTCCGCCGGGATTGCAGGACAAGTTGCGAACCTCCGGCTCGCGGGCCTTGGTTCGTTGAGAGGCCGATGCGCGCGCTCGTGACGGGGGCGGCTGGATTCATCGGTTCGAGCCTCGTCGACGCCCTGCTCGAATCGGGGGTGGAGGTGATCGGCTTCGATGCGTTCACCGGCAATTACGATGCGACGCGGAAACGGGCGAATCTGGAAGGCGCGCTCGGCCGGCGCGGATTCCGGCTCGTGGAGGGGGATCTCCGCCACGCCTCGCTGGCTCCGCTCCTCGAGGGGACGACGCACGTTGTCCATCTCGCGGCGCTTCCCGGCGTGCGCGCCAGCTGGGGCGAAGCGTTTCGCGACTACGCCGAACACAACGTGGTCGGCACGCAGCGGCTCTTGGAGGCGGTGCGGGCGTCGGGCCGCGTGGAGCGGCTCGTGGCCGCGTCGAGCAGCAGCGTCTATGGCATGCCGCGGCGCTTTCCCACACCGGAGGATGAACCGCCGCGTCCGCTCTCGCCCTACGGCGTGACCAAGGTGGCGACCGAGTCCCTTCTGCAATCGTATCGGGCCTCGTTCGGCGTGCCGGCGGTGGCCCTTCGTTATTTCACGGTGTACGGACCGCGCCAGCGCCCCGACATGGGGATCCATCGCTTCTTCGAGGCGGCTCGGGCGGGGAAGCCGGTCACCCTGTTCGGAGACGGAAAGCAGACCCGCGACTTCACGTTCGTGGAGGACGCCGTTCGCGCGACGGTGGCGGCCATGACGCGGCCCGCCCCCGAACCGGCGTACAATGTCGGCGGTGGGCATCGCGTCTCGCTCGGCGACCTCCTCGACTCGATCGCGGGCGTCGCCGGCAAGCCGGTCGCGCGCCGCCATGTGGAGGCGCAAGCGGGCGATCCGCGCGATACGTCGGCCGACACGACGCTCGCGAGGCGCGATCTCGGTTACGCGCCTGCGACGGCGCTCCTCGACGGACTCCGGAGGCAATGGGAATGGCAGCGGAACTTGGCGGCGGCGCCGGCGTGAGCGCTCCCCCGGTCGATCTCACGGTGCTCATCCCCGCCTATAACGAGGCGGAGAACATCCGCCCGCTCCTCGAGAAGCTGGTGAAGGACGTCGCACCGCTCGGCCTGTCGACGGAGATCATCGTCCTCGACGACGGCTCGACCGACGGCACGCTCGACGCGGTACGCGCGCTTCGCGGCATGATCCCGGGGCTCCACGTGATTTCGTTCCGCCGCAATTTCGGCAAGTCGGCCGCTCTCTCCATCGGCTTTCGAGAGGCACAGGGGCGCTTCGTCGTCACGATGGACGCCGATCTCCAGGACGATTCGGCGGAGATCGGGCCGCTTCTTCGAAAGATCGACGAGGGATTCGATCTCGTCTCCGGTTGGAAGCAGAAGCGGAAGGACCCGATCATGAAGACGGTGCCTTCGAAACTCTTCAACGGCGTCACCGCGCGGATGACCGGCGTCTCGCTCCACGACATGAACTGCGGGCTCAAGGCCTATCGCGCCGACGTGGTGAAGACCGTGAAGCTCCGGGGCGAACTCCACCGCTTCATTCCGGTCCTCGCGCACTGGAACGGATTTCGAGTCTCCGAGATTCGGACCGTCCACCATCCGCGCCTTCATGGCACGACGAAATTCGGCGCGTCGCGCTTCCTGAACGGATTCCTCGATCTCCTCGCCGTCATGTTCATGACGACCCAGAGCACGCGGCCGCTCCATCTCTTCGGACGGCTCGGCATCCTTGTCGCCTTCGTGGGAGGGTGCGCCACGCTCTGGGCCTCCTGGCCCTGGTTCCTGGGAGAGGGGCTTCGCCTCCGGCCGATGCTCGTCTTCGGGCTCGTCCTCATCGTGCTCGGCATCCAATTCCTCTCCCTCGGCTTCCTCGGCGAATTGATCGCCGGGACGCGCGCCGCGGATCCCGACTACCCGGTTCGGGAGCGCTTCTAGCGCTTCGGCGCCCGCGCATGGCGTCGGCCCTCGCCCTCCGATGGCGCCCATGAAGGTGGCGCTCCTCGGACCGACCTATCCGCACCGCGGCGGGATCGCGCACTACACGACACTCCTCTCCCGCGCGTTCGCCGAACGGATCGGCGCCGACTCGCTTTCGATGGTTTCCTTCAGCCGGCTCTATCCGGGGCTCCTCTTTCCGGGCACCACGCAGTTCGATGAGAGCGGCGAGGCGCTGAGGCCCCCGGTCGAGCCGGCGGCGATGCTCGACAGCATCGCGCCGCACACCTGGTTCGCGGCGGGAAAGCGGCTGCGCGAGGCGAAGGCCGATCTCCTGGTCGTTCCGTGGTGGCATCCCTTCTTCGGTCCTTCGCTCGGCGTGGCCGCTCGCGCCGCCCGGCCGCGCGGCGCGGCGGGACCGAAGCGCGTCTTCCTCTGCCACAACGTGGAGCCGCACGAAGCGACACCGCTCGATCGCGCCCTCTCCGCCTATGGACTCGGCGCGGCCGACGGCTTCCTCGTGCACGCGAGGGCTGAGGAGGCGCGGCTCAAGCGTCGCGCCGACGGGCGACCGATCCGCGTCCATCCTCATCCGACCTACGAAGTCTTCAGCCGCACCCCGCCCAGCCGCGACGCCGCTCGCGCGACGGTCGGCGCGCGCGGGAAGACGATCCTCTTCTTCGGTTACGTCCGGACCTACAAGGGACTCGCCGATCTCCTCGAGGCGCTTCGCCTCGCGCGACCCGATGCCTGGGATACGCTGCTCGTCGTCGGGGAGTTTTATGAATCGCGCGACCGTTATGCGACCGCGCTGGACGATCCGGCGCTCCGGGGGAAGGTGACGGTCGTCGATCGCTACGTGGCGAACGAGGAAGTCGCGACCTACTTCGCCGCGGCGGATGTCGTGGCGCTTCCGTACCGCTCCGCCACCGGTTCGGGAATCGCGCAGGTCGCTTACGGTGCCGGCGTGCCGGTGATCGCGACGAGGACGGGTGGATTGGAGGAGGTGGTGGAAGAGGGGAGGACGGGGCTCCTCGTGCCGGCGGAGGATCCCGCGTCGTTCGCCCGCGCCGTGGAGCGCTACTTCGACGGCAACCTCGCCGCGCCGCTCCGCGAAGGAGTGGCGCTCGCGAGGGAACGCTACAGCTGGGGCGCGCTCGTCGAGGCGTTGCTCGATCTGGCGCGGGAGTGTCGGTGAACGCTCCCGGTGCCATCCGACGCGCCACGCCGGCGACTCCCGTGTGGGCCGTCGTGCTCGCGTTCAATCAATTCGACTACACGCGCGAGTGCCTCCGAGCGCTTCGAGCGCTCGATCCCGCGCCCGATCACGTGCTCCTCGTGGACAGCGGATCGAGCGACGGCACGCCCGCGCGCGCGCGGGCCGAATTCCCCGAAGTGGAGGTGCTCGCGCTCGGGGAGAATCGCTGGTTTGCGGGAGGGGTGAACGCGGGGTTCGAGCGGGCCCTACCGGCGGGGCCGCATCGGTGCTTCTTCTCAACAACGATCTCGTCCTCGAGCGAGGGGCGCTGGGAATTCTTCGTGCCGCGCTCGAAGCGGACGGATCGCGCGGTGCGGTGAGCCCGAAGCTCTTCACCTTCGACCCACCCGACCGGATCTGGTTCGCCGGCGGTGTCGTGACGCGCGGATTCGGCCTCGTTCGCCATCGCGGCGTGAATCGGAAGGACGACGCGTTCCGCGACCGGGCGCTCGCCATCGATTACGTTTCGGGAGCGGCCGTGCTCCTGAGCCGCGAGGCGCTCGAGCGCGTGGGACTCCTCGACACCGATTACGTGATCTACGTGGAGGACGTCGACTGGTCGGCGCGCGCGCGTCAAGCGGGATTCACGCTCTGGTACGAACCGGAAGCGAGGGGGTGGCACCACGTCTCGGTGACGAGCGGGGGGGGGCTCACGCCGCTGAAGGCCTATTTCCGACTCCGCAGCGGCGCGCTTTACCTCTCGCGCCACGAGCCCCGCGCCTCGCGGCCGCTCGCGTGGCTCGCCTACGGCGCCTGGACCGCGTGGCTCCTCATCGGGACGGCGTGGCGCCGCGATTTCGAATCGGCCGGCGCGCTTCTTCTCGGCTTCGTCGACTTCACGCGCGTCCTTCTGGGCGGCCAAGCGCCCGTTCGTAAGCCCGAAGCGTTCGCTCGGCGAGCGCGTCGAGGCTAAAGCGGGCCGCGCGCTCCCGTCCGCGGGCCGCCATGGCGCGAAGCGGCTCGGGATCGGCCGCGGCGCGCCGTAGCGCTTCGGCGAGCGCCTTCGCGTCTCCGGCCGGAACCACGACGGCGTCCTCTCCCACCACTTCCGGCAGCGCGCCGCCGTCCGTCGTGACGCAGGGCGTCCCCGCCGCAAGCGCCAGAAGCGGCGGGATGCCGAACCCCTCGTACCGCGACGGATAGACAAAGAGCGCCGCCCCCCCGAAGAGCGCGGCCAAGTCGGCGTCGGGAACATAACCGGGGAAGATCGCGTTCACTCGAAGCGCCGCCGCCATCGCTTCGCACGCTTGCCGATGTTCGTTTCGGCTTCCAGCCAGGACGAGCACGGGGCTCGTCCCGCCGGGGAACGCCGCGGCCATCGCCGCGAGAAGGGTGAAGAGTCCCTTTCGCGGATCGAATCCCCCCACGTAGAGCCAATAGGGATCTCCGAACGCGCGGCGGTTTTCGGTGAGGCGCGCCGGCGCGGCCGGCACGAACCATCGAGGAACGGCGCACGGGACGACCTCCACGCGGGGTGCGGCGTCGGGAATCTTGGCGGCGATGTCGCGGCGGCTCGCTTCGCTCAGCGTGACGATGGCGGCCGCCCGACGCGCGGAGGAACGAATGGCGCTTCGGTAGAGGGCCCGGTGGAGCCAAGCGGGCTTCGGCCACGGCACTTCCCGAGGAAGCCGCCAGGGAATGAGATCGTGGAGCGAAAGGACGCTCGGCATCGGGAGGCCCGCCGGCACGCCATGATTCCACGTCGCGTGAAAGAGATCGGGGCGAGGGTCGAGGGAGGAGAGGAGCCGCGGCAGGACTCCCCGCTCCCAGCGGATCCGCTGGCCGGGGGAACCGGCCGTGATGACCGGGATGGAGGCCGGGACGCGCCCGGCCGGGACCGGACGATCGGAAACCCCGACGTAGGAAACGCCGAGGCGGGGTACTTCTTCCAGTAGCTGAGCGACCAAGAGGCCGACGCCGCCCCCGGAATCGAGGGCCAGCGGCCTCAGGTCGATGGCGACGCGGAGGGAGACGCTCACAGCGCCACGCTACGGGAGGAGGGGTGCCAGGTCAACCGATGCCGTTCGGCGCATCCGCCGCCTTGACTTCACCTTGCGCCGACCGGTAGCCTGAGAGCGTGCGTGATTGCGGAGGCGGCCGTGCGTCCCACGTGGGATGTCGTATGGGTGAGTGACATCCCGTGGTCGGCCCTCTGGCAACGGCCGCAGCAGTTGGCGACCCGCTTCCCCGAGGACGTCCGGATCCTATTCGTCGAGCCATGGACGCTCGGCGCGCCCCCTGCATGGTCTCCCGAGGAAGTGGCGCCGCGGATCGCGCGGATTTCATTCCCGTTTCTGCCGCTCCATGCCCGGGATCTCCGGCTTCGCCGCTTGGCGTATCGCCTCGGCTCGTCGGCTCCCGCCACCTCGATGCTCTTCGCCGCGCAGCGACTCTGGGCGAGGCGTTGGCGCGGCTTCGGCCGGCAGGGCGCCCGTCGCCTCGTGCTGGCACAGAATTTCATGGCCACGCCGTTCCTCGAAGCGTGGCGTCCCGATCGGATCGTCTACGACATGATCGACGCGCCCCTTCACTTCGCTCCGGTGCCGCCGCGGCTCGTGCCGCAGTGGCAAGCGCTGCTCTCCCGCGCCGATCGGGTGATCGTCACGTCGGAGGCATTGGTGTCGCTCGCGAAGTCGGGAGGTGCGACGGCGCCGGCCTTGATCGGGAACGGCGTCGAGGCGGACCGATTCGATCCTAACCGCGTGACGCCGGCCGTGCTCCCTGGGAATCCCGAAGCGCCGGCGTTCGGATATGTTGGCTCGCTACATTCGTGGTTCGATCTCGAGTTGGTGGCGGCGCTCGCCGAAGCGATGCCCGAATCGCGCGTGGTGCTGGTCGGCCCCGCGCCCCCCGAGACGGCCGCGGCGTTGGAGCGGCTGATGACCTCTCGGCCGAATCTTCATTGGATGGGACCGCGGCCCTACGTGGAAGTGCCCGCGCTCGTTCGGGCCTTCCGCGTCGGCCTCATCCCGTTTCGCCGCACCCCGCTCACGGAGGCGGTGAATCCCGTGAAGCTCTACGAGTACGCCGCGGCAGGCGTTCCGACGGTGACAACTCGATTCAGTGACGAAGTCGAGGGTTGGAGCGACGCGGCGCGCGTGGCCGACGGCCCCGAAGCATTTCTCAGCGCGTGCCGGGACGCGGCGGCCGCACCGCCCGATGTCGCGTCGCTTCGCGCGTTCGCGAGGCGGCACGATTGGGAGGCCATTGCCGCGCGGTTCGTCGCGGCCAGTCTGGAGGAGGCGGCGTGAAGCAGTCGTTGGGCTGGCGGTGGGCGTACGGAGCGACGGCGCTGCTCGTGCTTGTCTTCTTCTACCCGATCGTCTTCGGCAAGGTCTTCCTCTCGCCGGACTCGGTCGCCCCCGCGGGCTTCTCGAAGATCGCCTTGGAAGCCCTCACGCAGCGCGGCGTCTACGCGCTTTGGAATCCATATCACTTCCTCGGAATGCCGTCGTTCGGGAGTCTCGCCCACGTCCCGTTCGTCTATCCGCCCGACGTCATCTTTGGATTTCTGAACCAGAATCTCGGATTCCCCGATCTCACGTGGCTCATCGCGCATTACCTCCTCCTCGCCGTGAGCATGGTGGCGCTCTTGCGGGCGCTCGGTGCGGGCCCGGAAGCGGCCGCCATCGGGGCCACGACGCTCGCGCTGACTCCGAATCTCGTGGCGGTCGGGGCGTTCGGACACGGCAGCCAGATCATGACGGCCGCTTACCTGCCGCTCCTCTTTCTCCTCTACGATCGCTACGCGCGGCGAGGCTCGCTCCTCGCGCTCTCCGCCTTCGCGCTCGCCGCCGCGTTCCAACTGCTGCGCGGACACGTGCAGATCGTCTTCTACAGCTGGTTCGCGCTCGGGCTCTACGCGCTATTCCTCTCCGTGGCGGCCTTCCGCGAGGGACGGCGGCCGGACGGGATTCGTGCCCTGGTGGGGCTCGCGACGGGCCTGGGGCTCGCCTTCGGGATGAGCGCCTTCCTCTACCTGCCCATTCGCGACTACGCCGAACACTCGGTGCGAAGCGCCGGCGCGGGCGGGGGCGCCGGATTCGAGTACGCCACCTCGTGGTCGTTCGCCCCGCGGGAGATGCTCACCTTCCTCATTCCTTCCATGTTCGGTTTCGGCGGGCAAACCTACTGGGGAGCCATGCCGTTCACCGACTATCCGAATTACATGGGGATCATTCCGTTCGCGCTCGCGCTCTACGCCGCCGTCACGCTCCGGGGGACGATGCGCGCGTTTCTCGTCACGCTCGCCGGCGTTTCGCTCCTCATCTCGTTCGGCAAGCACTTCGCGCCGCTCTACGCGCTCCTCTACGACCACCTGCCGTTCTTCAACAAGTTCCGCGTGCCGGTGATGATTCTCGTCCTCGTCCAATTCGCCACGGCGGCGCTCGCGGCGTTGGGGATCGACCGGGCGATGAGGATGCCCGAGGCGGGGAAGCGCACCGGGGCCGCCGCGGCCGCGGCGACGACCGCCGCGGCGGGGCCGTGGTGGCGCGCCTGCGCCATGGCCATCGGCGGAGCCATCGGCGGGATCGCGCTCTTCCAGGCGTTTCGCCCGTCGCTCGAAGCGGCAGCCGCGTCGAGTCGCGCGAACATGAATCAGGGGCTCGCGCGTCTCGCGCTCGACATGGCCTCGATCGATCTCCTCAAGTCGGGGATCCTGCTCGCGTTCGGCTTCGCCGCGATCGCGCTCTACCGGTCCGGCCGGGTGGGGAAGAGCGTGGCGGCGGCAGCGCTCCTCTTGATCACCGCGGGCGACCTCTGGACCCTCGACCGGCGGATCATGGATCCGCAGGTCGGGACGAAGCGCGAGTACGCCGACTACTTCGCCGAGTCGCCGGAGGTGACCTTCCTTCGCGGCGATTCGACGCAGTTTCGCGTCCTCCCGACGGCGTGGAACGACGCGCGCCTCGCCTCCTTCGGTGTGGCGTCGGTGCTCGGCTACCATCCGGCGAAACCGCGGCTCTACCAAGCCTTCATCGATACGATCGGGATCAACAGCATGGAAACGCTCCAAATGCTGAACACAAAGTACGTCTTGTCCGATCGGTACTTTCCCGCCGACATGCAGGGGCTCCGGCTCCGGTTCGACGGAAAGGTGAAGACGTACGAGGTGGACGGGGCGTTGCCGCGGGCGTACGTGGTCCATCATCTCTACCCGGTTCGCGACGAGTCGATGGCGCTCGCCGCCATTCGCGCGCACGGGGTCGATCCGCGGCTGGAGGCGGTCTGGACGAAGCCCGACCCCCTCCCGACCCTCGCCAACCCGTCGCTTCCCGATTCGGTGCGGCTCCTCCTCTTCGATTTCAACGAGGTGGAATACAGCGTCTCCACGAACGCGTCCGGTCTTCTCGTGACGATCGATCAGTGGGATCCCGACTGGAGCGTCACGGTGGACGGGAAGGCAGCCGACCTGGAGCGCGTGAATTACCTGATGCGCGGCGTGTTGATCCCCGAGGGGGTCCACATCGTTCGGTTCCACTACATGCCGCGAGCGCTCGAGGCGGGCATCCGAATCTCGGCGGCCTCCCTGGCGCTCACGATCTTGCTGGCGGGATTGGGGCTCGTGACGGGGCGCCGGCGCCGCGCGATGCCGCCTGCCGCCACGGACGATTCGCCCGCGGCGGCGCACGCGTCCGCGGAGAAGCGAAAGGGGAAACGCGCGTGAAAGCGCTCGTCATCATCCCGACCTACAACGAACGGGAGAACCTCACCGAGCTCCTTCGCCAGATCTTCGCGCTCGGCATCGGCCTCGAGGTTCTGATCGTGGACGACAACTCGCCGGACCGCACCGGGCAGTTGGCGGACGAGATGGCCGCCGCCGACCCGCACATCCACGTGCTCCATCGCGCGGGGAAGATGGGACTCGGTTCGGCCTACGTGGCGGGGTTTCGCTACGCCCTCGATCGCGACTACGAGGCGATCTTCGAGATGGACGCCGACTTCTCGCACAGTCCCGAGAGCCTGCCGGTGTTCCTGAAGGAACTCGAGTCGGCCGACCTCGTCCTCGGTTCTCGCTATCTGCACGGCGTGACGGTCGTGAACTGGCCGCTCAGCCGCCTCATTCTTTCCTACGCGGCGAATGTCTACAGCCGCGTCATCACGGGCATGAACATCAAGGACGCCACCGGCGGCTTCAAATGCTTCCGGCGCCAAGTGCTCGAAGCGATCGATTGGAGTCGCGTGAAATCGGACGGCTACGGATTCCAGATCGAGATCAACTTCAAGGCGTTCCGGAAGGGATTCCGCATCAAGGAGATTCCGATCCTCTTCGTCGACCGGCGCGCCGGGGAGTCGAAGATGTCGCGGAAGATCGTATGGGAGGCCGCCTACATGGTTTGGCGCCTGCGGGTCCTCGACCTCATCGGGGCGCTGTAGCCCGCGCGCCCATGGGCGTCTCCCTCGTCGTCGTCCACTACCGCACCCGGGAGCCGCTCGCTCGCCTTCTGGCGTCGCTTCGCACCGCGCGCCCGGCTCCCGTGCGCGAGCTCATCATCGTGAACAACTCGGGCGAGCCGCTCGACGACCTGGTCGCGGGCTCCGGTCTTCCGACGCGTGTTCTCTCGCCGGGGAAGAATCTTGGATACGCGGGGGGCGTGAACCTCGGCATCCGCGCGGCGACCGAGGAGGATGTGCTGATCCTGAACCCCGACATCCAGGTGACGCCGGGGTCGGTGGAGGCGCTCGTCCTCTGCGCCGAGCAGCGGCCGCGCGCCGGACTCGTGGCCCCGAAGCTCGTCTTCCCGGACGGAACGCTTCAGCTTTCCGTCCGGCGCTTCTACAATGCGAAAACACTCCTCCTCCGCCGGCTCCCACTGGGACCGATGGCGGAGCGGAGTCGAATCGTCCGCGACCACTTGATGGCCGATTGGGATCACGAGGAGTCGCGCCCCGTCGACTGGGCGCTCGGCGCCGCCCTCTTCGCGCGGCGGCGTGCCATGCGGGACGTCGGGCTCATGGACGAGCGCTACTTCCTCTACTTCGAAGACGTCGATTGGTGCGAGCGGATGTGGCGCCACGGCTTCGAAGTGGTCTACTGCGCCGAGTCGCGCATGGTGCACGAGCACCAACGCGCCAGCGCCCGTCTCGAACCGCGGTCGTGGAAGGCCCATGCCGCGGGACTCCTCCGATTCGCGGAAAAGTGGAGTGCCGTCCTTTACGCCGTGAGCCAATACCGCCGCCGCATCGTGCAGGGCGTCGCTCTCGCGGGCGACCTGATCGCCGTCTCCGCCGCGTTCCTGGCGGCGTACGGCTTTCGCCTGCTCCTCGATCCGTGGTTCGAGAAGCCGGTCTTTCCGCTTCCGAACTACCGCGGTCTCTTCGTCTTCGCCCTCGCCATGACCATTGCCTCCCTCGCCTGGAACGGACTCTATCGCCGTCTCTCGTTCACGGACGGAATCGATCGCGCGTTTTCGCTCGGGCGCGCCGTCGTGCAGGCGGGACTCCTCGTCATGGCGGCGACGTTCTTCTTCCAGACGCCCCGATTCTCGCGCGTCCTCGTCCTCCTCCTGGGGCCGCTCTGTTTCGGAATGCTTCTCGTCTCTCGCGCCGCGGTGGAGCGGCTCGGCGCCGGGGCGCGGCGACACGGTTTCGCCTTCCGCCGCGTGCTCCTCCTCGGGAGCGGCGAAGCGGCGGCGCGCGCGCGCGCGGCGCTCGAGGAAGCACGGGGCGAAGGGTTCGAGCCGCTTCGCGCCGAGTACTCGGGTCCCGAAGGGGAGACGCCGGAGGCAGCCGCGGCGAGGCTTCGGACTCTCGTCGCGACGGAACGAATCCAGATCGTCCTCCTCGTTCCCGACGAGCTGGAGCTTCCGCATCTCCTCGCCGTCGGCGCGGCCCTCCGCGAGTGCGGCGCGGCCATCTGGTGGGCCGGCCCGGCCGCGCTCTTGGCCCCGCTCGGCGCCGAGTCGCGGCTCGGCCCGCTTGACGCCGTGCTCCTCCACACTCCCTCGCGCGGACTCGGTCCGCGCACGCGGAAGCGAGTGAGCGATCTCTTCCTTTCGTTCTTGGTGGCGCCGTGGCGCTGGGGTGGGCTCCGCGCCTATCTCGCCGCGCACGAGGAGCCGCTCCGTCCCGCCGAAGCGTGGCGCCAAGTGTGGAGCGGAGAACGCTCCTGGGTAGGCCGGAGCCGGTACGAAGTCGATCGCTGGGCCGGCATACCGTCGTGGGCGCGGCTCGCGCTCCAAACGCTTCGCCCCGGGGTCGTCTCGCCCGCGCTCTCGAGCAAGAACGGCGCCGATCGCACCGCGCGCTTGGAGTCCGAGCTCGCCTATCTCTCTCGATTCTCGATGGCGGAGGACCTGCGGCTCTTCCTTCGCGCGACGCGCGGGCAGGGAACCCGATGAGGCGCTCCGTCGTGGCGGCATGGGCGCTCGTGCTCGTGGCGATCTCGATCGTTCCGTCCGCCGCCGAGAGCGCGACCCGGGTGTTTATCGTGAATCACGTCGCGTCGAACGACATCCGCGGAGCGGCGCCGTGGGGCGCGTCCCTGGCGCTCGCCACAAACGGCGGGCTCGTCTTCGCCGACACGGCAACCGGGGGCACCTCGAAAGTCCTTCGCCGAAGCGGCGGGCTCGCGTCGAACAACCTCATGGCGATCGCCGCCAGTCCCGCCGGCGCCCTCTGGATCGGCACCGCCGATCTCGGCCTCTCGCGGTACCGGCCCGACGGGACGTTCCCTCGAACGCTCACGTCGTTTGACGGACTCCCGAGCGATCGCGTGCAGGCGCTCCTCCGATCGGGGGACAGCGTCTGGGTCGCGACGAGCGGCGGCGTCGCCCTCTTCGCCGAGAACCCGGCCAACGGCCAGATCGCGCTCCGACGCTCCGATTCGAAGGCGAGCACCGGGGGCGCGTTGGTGAGCGACGACGTGACGTCGTTCGCGGTCTGGAACGACACGCTCTGGTGCGGCACGAACGCGGGGCTCTCGATCTTCGCCTCCGGAGTCTGGAGCGCGCGAAGTTCCATCGTCTCCGAGCGAGTGCAGGCGCTCCTGGTCGAGCGCGACACGCTCTGGGTCGGAACGAAGACGGGACTTCGCGCCTACGCCGGTGGAGCCGTCGCGTCGCGCGGGCTGGCGATCGAGACGCTCGCGCTGGCGGCCATTCCCGGCGGCGTCGGGCGCGGAACCACCATCGGCCCTTACCTCGAGTCGCCCGACGGCCTCGAGACATCGCTCGGGCTCGCCGGGCTTCCAATCGCGCGCGTCCAAGTGATGACCGCGACCGGCTCCTCGCGCGTGGTGGCGGGGACCGCGACGGGCCTCGCGCGGCGCGTCGAGGGCGCGACCCCCTGGGAGCCGATCCGGAGCGCCGGCCCCGAGTGGAACGGCGGCTCCCGCGTCTCGGCGGGAGGAGGAAACGTTTGGGTGACGCTCGGGAACGCGGTCCCGCCCGGATTGGGTATCGGGAGCGTCATGCGCTACGACGGGACGTCGTGGTCGATCCTTACCAGCGCCTCGACGGGCGGCAATTTACAGGATGCGGGCGCCATCGGAGTCCTGGCGGCGAGGGACGGCCGGCTCTGGGTCGGGCACTGCTGTTCGGGCTCGCTCGGGCCCTCGCGCCCTCGCGCCGATCGCTGGGATCCGGGCGCCGACGTCTGGGATCGCCCCGCCGCCTATAACATCATCGCGCTCGCGCAGGCGCCCTCCGGCCGCGTCTTCGCCGCGGGCGTCGAATACGAGAACGGCCTCTATCTCCTCGACGGGACGACGGCCGCGCTGCTCGATTCCCTCACGCCCGGGAACACGAACTCCGGGCTGAGCCGAAACAATCTCCGCGACGTCGCGTTCGATCCGTCGGGTCGCGCCTGGATCGCGACGGTCGACAACGGCGTCGATCGCTGGAACGGAAACGGCACCGACGATCACGCCGACGACGGCTGGACGCACTTCGCGGGCATCGGCTTCCCGAGTCTCCAGACCACGGCGATCGCCGTCGTCGCCGGCAACGACGCGTGGGTCGGGACGCGAGGCGGAGCGGTTCGAATTGCGAACGACGCGGTCGACCTCTTGGCCACGTCGCGCGCCAACAGCGCCATCGGCGGCGCGGAGGTGAACGACCTCGCGGTGGACGACGACCATGCCGTTTGGATCGCCACCGCCGGCGGATTGACGCGGATCTCCCCCTCCGGGCAGATCGAGCGATTCGGCGCAGACGACGGGCTCGCGGACGAAGACGTGCTGGCGCTCTCGTGGGACGGCGCACGCGAGATCCTCTGGGCGGTCACCGCCGGAGGGGTTTCGGAGATTCACCCCGCCCTCTCCACGCGCGCGTCGTTCGACGACGGGAGCTACGTCTATCCCAATCCCGCGACCGCGGCGAGCGCGCCGATTCGGCTGGGCGGCATCTCGGGCGAGATTCGCGGCGAGATCCGAGATCTCTCGGGAACGCGCATTCGTTCCTTTCACGCGAACCCCGTCGCCACCGCCGTCTGGGATCTCCGCGACGAGCAGGGATCGATCGTGGCTCCGGGAATCTATCTCGTGGTGCTCCGTCAGGGCGACCTGACGCGCGTGCTCCGCGTGGCGGTCACGCGATGACGCCGCGCGCGCTCTCCGACTCGCGATGAAATTCGAGTCGCCGCTCGTCCTCGTTTCGCCTCCCGATCGCGAGCGCTGGGACGCGCTCGTCGCGGGCGCGCCGGGGGCGAGCTTCATCCACACACCGGCGTGGGCCAAACTCTGGACCGACGAATGGCCGGACTCCCGCTGGGAAGCGCTCGTGGTGGAGGAAGGGGGCGCCTACGCCGCGGGGCTCGGAGCGATCGTTCGGCGCCGCGGGCCGTTTCGCACGATCGACGCCATGCCCTTCGCCACCTACGGCGGGCCACTCGTCCGAAAGGGACACCCCGACCCCCGCGGCCTCTCGACGGCGCTCCTCGAAGGATTCGCCCGATGGATCGGAGGCCCCTTCGTGCTCCGCGCTTCGCTGGCGTGGGAGCGGGGCGATCGCGACGCGTTTCCCGACCGCCTGCCTCCGCTCGAGTCGTTCACGCACGTGCTGCCGCTGTCGGCGGATTACGAGGAGGTCGCGTCCCACTTCTCTCCCTCCACGCGACGGCTCGTTCGGCAGGCCGACGAGAGCGGCCTTTCGATCGAAACGGCCGACACGATCGAAAAGATCGGCGCCTTCTACGGCCTGGCCGTGGAAACCGTGCGGCGCCGCGGCGGCACGCCGAAGCCGCGATCGCTCTACGAACGGATCTTTCACGATCTCGTCTCGAAGGGATCGGGACGCTATCACCTCGTCCGTCACGGCGAGAACGTGGTGGCGGGGAGCCTCCATTTTTTCCACGAGGGCGTGGCGACGAACTGGCTCCCGGTTTCGAGCGAGGCGGCGTGGCCGCTTCGGCCGAATAATTTCCTCATCGCCTCGATCCTCGAAACGCTGAGCGCCGCGGGCTACCTGGAATACAACTTCGGCGCCTCGCCCCCCGACGCCTCGGGTCTCATCCGCTACAAAGAGGGGTGGGGCGCGCGGAGCCGCCCCGTCCTTCTCGCGGGGCGCCGCTCGGGACTCCACCGGCGCTTCCGCCCGTAGGCCGACGCGTGCGGATCCTCCTCCTCGCGCACGCACCGTCGATCCACACGCAGCGCTGGGCGCGGTCGCTCGGGGCGCGGGGGCACGACGTGCGGCTTCTCTCGGTGACGCCGGCGCCGAGCGCGGCCGTCCCGGGCGAGCCGATCGGTTGGCGCGGCGCGCCGCTTCCGTTTCTCCGCTATGCCGCCGCGCGGGGAAAGGTGCGGCGCGTGCTCGAGTCGTGGAAGCCGGACGCGACGGTCGCGCACTTTCTTCCGAATTACGGGTTCCTCGCCATGCTCTCCGGCGCGCATCCCTTCGTGCTGACGGCGTGGGGCTCCGATCTCCTCGTGAACGCCCGCCGCTCGCCGTTTCACGAGGCGCGCGCTCGCGCGGTGCTGGGGCGCGCCTCGCTGATCCACGTCGATTCCGAGAATCTCGCCGTCGCCGCGCGGGCGCTTGGCGCCGAGCCCCACCGCCTCTGGATGCGCCCGTGGGGCGTGGAGGTGGACGCCCTCGCGCCCGCGTCGCCCTGGAATGAGCGACGCGTGCGCGCCGGCGCGATCCGCGTCCTCTGGAATCGGATGCTCGAACCGCTCTACGATCCCGAGACCTTGCTTCGGGCGCTCGAGGCGCTCCGACGGAGCGGCCGCGATGTACGAGCCACGATCGCGGGGGACGGTCCGCTCCGTCCCGCGCTCGAGGTCGCTGCTGCGCGTCTCGGCCTCGCCGCGAACGTCCGCTTCACCGGGCGGGTGGACGAAGCGGCGATGCGCGCCCTCTACCGGGAACATGAGTTCTACGTCTCCATGTCCCGATCCGATTCCACTTCGCAGTCGCTCCTCGAGGCGATGGCGTCGGGGCTCTATCCGATTGTGAGCGACATCGCGGGGAACCTCCCCTGGGTGCGGGGCGCCGCGGCCGCGCGCGAAGCGGCGGGCGATGCGGGGCGCCTCGTGCCTTGCGGCGACGACCGTGCGTTGGCGGCGGCGATCATCGCGGCGGCCGACGATCCCGATGGCGCGGAACGAATCGCTCGAGGGATCGCGCGCGTTCGCGCGGAGGCGGACTGGAGAGAGACCGTGTCGCAATTCGAGGCGCGGCTCGCCCTGCTTTCGCGCGACGCCCGAAACGGCGCGGGAGCAGGACCCGGGGGAGCGAGCCGGGCATGAAACGGCTTCTCGTCCTCGCCTACTTCTTTCCGCCCCTCGGCGGCGGCGGATGCCAGCGGACGCTCAAACTCGTTCGCTACCTCGAACCGAACGGATGGGTCTCCACCGTGGTGACGGTGAAGGAACCCGACTACTGGATCCTCGACCCGACGCTCCTCGAGGAGATTCCCGCTTCGTGCGAGGTGGCCCGCGTGAGCGCGCTGACTTCGCAGCGTCTCCTCCGCCTCCTTGGGGGTGCGGGCGTTCAACTGGAGGAGCGACAGGGGACTCGGCGCGCGGGAGCCTTCCGCGCTCTGAGACGCCTGCAGCAATTCGTCGCGATCCCCGACGGCTATCGCCCCTGGGCGCGCGCCGCCGAGCGCGCCGCCGCTGCGCGCCTCGCGAAGGGAGGCATCGACGCGCTCTGGACCACGTCGTCGCCCGAGAGCGCGCATCTCGCCGGCCTCGCGCTGAAACGGAAATTCGCGCTCCCGTGGATCGCCGACTTTCGTGATCCGTGGGTCGGGCGCGTCACCTATGCGCCTCCCACCGCGTGGCACGATCGCCGGCACCGCGCGCTCGAACGTGAAGTCGTCGCCACCGCCGATCGCGTCACTGTCGTGAGCGAAGCCATGGCGGCGCGGTTCCGGGAGCGCTATCCCGCGCTCGGCCCCGCGCACTTCGTCGTGCTTCCGAACGGATACGACCCCGACGACTGGGCGCGTGTCGCGCGACTCCCGTTGTCGCTCGAGCCGGACGCGGCTCGTGAGGCCGACGCGCGGCGTTTCGTCGTGCTTCATGCCGGCCAGCTGGCGCATCGCCCCACCGTCGGCGACCTGCTCGCCGCCGTGGCCCGCCTCGTGGAGGAATCGCCCGCACGCCGGAAGACGCTTCGGCTCCGTTTCATGGGTGGAAACGAAGGGCTCGACGCGGCGACCGTGGCGCGGAAGGGGCTCTCGGAGGTCGTGGATCTTCTGCCGTCGCGTCCCCACCTCGAGGCGATGGCGGCCATGAGGCGGGCGAATCTCCTTGTCCTCTTGGGCCATGGCGGAGAGGCCGATTCCCAACTCTACACGGGGAAAATCTACGAATACCTCACGAGTGGAACGCCGCTTGTCGGCGTCCTCGGCCCAGGCCCGGCCAGCGACCTCATCTCCCGAGCGGGAGGCGGCCGCGCGTGTCTTCCAGGGGACGTAGATGGCGTCTGTTCCGCGATTCGATCCCCCCTGGAGGCCTGGGAACGACATGAAAAGCGGCAGGACCTCCCACTTCCAGCGATCGCCGTCGAGTGGGAGCGCCGAACCATGGCCCGGCAGGCCGCCGAACTCCTCGATTCAGTCCATTCCAAGCGCTAGCCTCCGCCTTCCTCCCCACGATTTCCCCCCCCTTCCGTAAGCCTTTGGACTCCATGGAAATAAAATTTCATTTTTTCTAGGATTCCGCGTTGACACCCCCTATCGGGATGCCTAGGATGCGCGCTGGTGGAGGGAAGTGGGGAATTGTGGGGGGATGAGCTGGTGGCCTTCCCACCTGCTCCCAAGGGCACTCAGAGGCGACACGGGCGAGTCAGGGGATGGCGACGTTCCGCGGTAGCTACGAACACACCATTGATCACAAGGGGCGCGTCAGCATTCCGGCGCGCTTCCGCCGCCAGTTGTCCGGTGACGCGAACGAGACGTTTGTCGTTCTCCGCGGCCTCGACACCTGTGTCGCGCTCTATCCCGCCGACGAGTTCCGCCGACTCGAAGAACGCCTTCGCGCCCGCTCGTTCACCGACGAGACGACGCGTCGTTTTCAGCGGCTCCTCTTCCACGATTCGCGCGACGAGACGCTCGATGCGCAGGGACGCGTGGCGCTTCCGCCCGCGCTCATCACGCACGCCGAACTGAAGCACGGCGTGCTCGTGAAGGGCGTGCTCGACCACATCGAAATTTGGAATCCCGACACCTACGAGCGCTATGTCGGCGCCTCGAATCGAACATACGAAGAAATCGCGGGAGAACTCCTACTGTGATCGCCGCCACGCTTCGCCGCGACCGGACTTCGGTCGGAGAACACCCGACCTACCAGTGGGACGCCGCGCTCGACGCCGGCGCGCGCACGATCCGGCTCTACGGCCGCCTCGGCGAGCGCGAACTTCGCCGCGTGCTCGACGCGATCGTGGAGCGAGCCCGTTCGCCGCGCGACACGGTGCACGTCGATTTCTCCGGCGTCTCGCACGTCGACTTCCGAGCCGTCGCGGAGTTCTTGGCGGCGCTCGGACGCCTTCGCGATCGAAGCGCGGCGATCTGGATCGTCGGGGCATCGCCCTACATTCGGCAGCTCATGGACGTCTCGGGTGAGGGGTCGCTGCGGCGAGCGCTCTCCCCAGACGTGGGACCCGCGGCAAGTGCGGCCCGGCCGGGAGGAGACGAACTCCGCGCGGCCGAGCGGCGCGCGCTTCGAGCGGGCACCTGGAACTAGACGGACCGACGGGGAACGGAGCGATGTCCGGGCACGTCCCGGTCCTCCTCCTCGAAGCGGTCCGGCTTCTCATCACCGATTCACGCGGCACCTACGTCGACGTCACGCTCGGCGGCGGCGGGCACTCGGTGGCTTTACTGCACGAGGTGGGAATGGATTCGAGGCTGGTAGGGATGGATTGCGACCCAGCGGCGGTGGAACGCGCGCGCCGGACGCCGCCTGCCCTGGCCCCACGTTTCACCGCCGTCCGTGCGCGCTTCTCCGAACTGGAACGCGCTCTCGAGTCGCTCGGCATCGCCGAGGTGGACGGGATCCTCGCCGATCTCGGCATCTCCTCGACACAGCTCGACGATCCGGTCCGCGGTCTGTCGTTCGACCGTGAGGGGCCGCTCGATATGCGTCTCGACCCATCCCGCCCCGATTCCGCCGACTCCCTGATCTCCAAGGTGGACGACGAAACGCTCGTGCGGTGGCTCTCCGAGTATGGCGAGCTTCCCCGCGCGCGCGCCGCGGCCCGCGCCATCCGCCGCCAGCGCCACGCCCAGGGACATCTCACGACGCGCGGGCTCCGCGACGCGCTGGAGCCGCTCTACCCCGGCCCGTCACGCCACCGCCGTTTGGCTCAGGCGTTCCAGGCGCTCCGCATGGCGGTCAATCACGAGCTCGAGGAGCTTCGCGCGCTGCTCGACGCGGCCGCGCGGATCGTCCGGCCCGGCGGGACGCTCGTCGTCATCGCCTACCACTCGATCGAGGACCGGATGGTAAAGCAGGCCTTCCGGCCGCCACGCCCGTTCGAGATATGGGAAGAGCCGGCGCCCGAGCCGTGGGAGCCGATCACGCCGAAACCGATCCGTCCCGATGACTCCGAAGTTCACGACAACCCTCGCGCGGGAAGCGCGCGCCTGCGGGCGGCTCGCCGCCGCCCCGGCGTGGCGGCGCCCGTGCGCCGCGAGGAGGCCTGAGGTGAGTGGCTACCTCCGTCGCTACCGCCTCGAACCGCGCCGTGGACACGGCCGTCTCGTGGCCTGCGTTCTTCTCCTCATGGCCGTCCTCTTCGCGAAAGTCTGGCAGTCGACGGCCGCGAATTCGCTCTCGATGGAGCGCGACCGCCTTCGCCGCGAGGTGCGCGTGCTGGAGAACCGGATTCGCCTCTCCTCCGAACTCCGCATCCAGGCCGCGCTCCGCGAGGGGCTCGATCATCGGGCGCTCACGGCGCTCGGCTTTCAGAATCCCGACCCGGCCGTCGTCGTGAACATCGAACTGAGCGACGCGGCGCCCCTCGGTCCCCGAGCAAGTGACGGCGTCGCCGCGCGATTCAGCGGATTCCTCCGCGGCTTCCAGGGCACGCGCGACCGACGAGCCGACGAGGCCCGCGCCATCGAGGTTTCCACGGAGATTCCCACCGACGCAAACGCCGACGAGGGGTCCCGATGATTCCGCGCGACCGAAATCGCCTTCGCGCGATCGCGCTCCTCGGGCTCGTGGCCTTCGCCGTGCTCTTCGCGCGTTTGGTTCAGATCCAGTTGGTCGGCCACGAGCGATACGCGCGCGACGCCCGCTCCCAGCAGACGCGTCGCGTCATCTTGGAGCCGGAGCGGGGAAGAATTTTCGACCGCCACCTCCGTCCGCTCGCGGAGAACGTCGACCTGAGCCAGATTTCGGTTCGTCCCGGCGAGATTCGGAACGCCGGCGCCGTGGGCGATTTCCTCCGGCAAACGACCGGCGCCCCGGGGCTCCGGAAGCTCAAACTGGGGCGCGCGAATCACCGCGTCTACGTCCGCATCGCCGCCCAGCTGAAGCCGGAGCAGGAACTCGCGCTGAAGACGACGAAACTCCCCGAGGGGATTCACGTCGAGCAGGTGCCGGGCCGCGTCTACCCGCTCGAGGACGTCGCCCGTTCGGTCCTGGGCGTCGTGGGGAATGAAGGGCACGGCCTCGAAGGGCTGGAGCAGGTCTTCGACCGCGAACTGCAAGGGAAGCCGGGCTGGGCCACGCTCTTCTCGGACGGTCGCGGAACGAACTACGAGTTGCCCCGAAGCATGGTGAAGCTGCCCGACTCGGGCGGAAGCCTCGTGACGACGATCGACCTCGATGCCCAGTCGGTGGCCGTCATGAAGCTCCGCGAAGCCGTGGCGCGGACCGGATCGAAGAGCGGCACGGCGGTCTTCGTCGATCCGAAGACGGGCGACATCCTGGCAATGGCAACGGTCGATGGCCCCGCGGCCGGGGGCGCTCCGAACCGAAACCGCGTCGTGGCCGACCAGTACGAGCCGGGTTCCACGTTCAAGATCCTCGCCGGCTGTGCCGCCATCGAGGAGAAGCTCTTCTCCGACCAGGAATCGATTTGGGTCTACCAGGGGAAGATCGACTTCGGCGGCTTCTCGATCCACGACTCCCATCCGGAGACCGGGTGGTACACGCTTCGCCGCGCGACCTCGCACTCGAGCAACGTCGTCTACTCCCAGGTCGGAACGCGCGTGGGCGCGGAGCGGCTCTACCGCTACGCGCGGCTTTTCGGATTCGGACAACCGACGCGCGTACAGCTCCCGGGCGAAGCGCCGGGCGTGGTGCGCGAACCGTCGCGCTGGTCGAAGCGCTCCCTTGCGACGATCTCGATCGGCCACGAGGTGCTCGTGACGCCACTCCAGGTGGTGATGGCCTACGCCGCCGTCGCGAATGGAGGGATGCTCCTTCGCCCCCGCATCGCGAGCGCGATCGTGGACGACGAAGGCGAGCTGATCCGCGAGGTGCCGGTGGAGCCGGTCCGGCGCGTGATCTCCGAAGCGACGGCGAGGAAGTTCCGCTCCTTCCTCCGCGAGGCGGTAACCGATGGGACGGCCGCCGAGGCGGCGCTCCCCTGGTGCGAGGTGGCGGGAAAGACGGGAACGGCGCAGAAGACGGTGGAAGGGACGAAGGGGTACGGCGCGGGGCGTTACATGGCCTCATTCGTCGGGATGGTGCCGGCCGACGATCCGAAGGTGGTCGGGCTCGTCGTCCTCGACGAACCGCGCGGCGCCTATTACGGCGGCGAAATCGCCGCACCGGTGTTCCGAGAAATCATCGCGGCTTGGGCGGTGCAGGGGCGCGGGCCGTTGACGATGCCGACTTCGGAGTTGGTGCGCGCGGACGAACCGCCCTCCTCCTCCGAGCGCGTTCCCGACGTCCGCCTTCTGGCGCCGGGCCGCGCGCGCGAGCTCTTGGGGCGCGGTGGATTCGATGTACGCGTGACCGGCGACGGCGCGCGAGTCCTGGCGCAGGATCCGGCGCCGGGCGAAGCCGCAAGGAGGGGCGCGACGGTTTCGCTCACGCTCGCCTCGGCGACGGAGACGGGTGAGGTCGTGATGCCCGACCTCCGCGGGCTCTCGGTGCGGGAGGCCATCACGCAATTGCGCGCGCTGGCCATTCCCGTCGGGCGCGTGCGGGGATCGTCGGGACGGGTGGTGGAGCAGTCTCCCGAGCCGGGGCGGGTCGTGCGCCGCGAGACGCGAGCCGTCTTGACGCTCGAGCCGCGGGGCGCGTGATCGGCGCCATCGCACGTGAAGCGGCCGCCGTGCCGCGGATCCTGAACGCGCTCGAGACGCGCGGGGCCGCCACGGGAACGTGGGCCCGCGTGCAGTACGATTCCCGCGCGGTGGGCGCGGGGGATCTCTTCGTCGCCATTCCCGGAGCGAAAGCCGACGGACACGGCTATCTCGGCGCGGCGCACGCGAAGGGTGCGCTCCTCGCCGTCGTGGAGCGAATCGTTCCCGGCGAGCCGATTCCGCAAGTAAGGGTCGCGAGCGCGCGGCGGGCGCTGGCGCTCCTGGCTGGAGAAGAGACGGAACACGCCTCGCGCGAACTGACCATGATCGGCGTGACGGGGACGAACGGAAAGACGACCACGACGCACCTGGTGCGCGCGGTGCTCGAGCGGCACGGCGAGCGGGTCGGTGTCATCGGCACGGTCGGGTACGAATTCGCAGGCGAGCGCCACGACGCCGCCCACACGACGCCCGAGGCGCCCGAGCTGGCGCGTCTTCTTCGCACGTGGCGCGACCACGGCGCCGACGCGGTGGCGATGGAGGTTTCGTCGCACGCGCTGGCGCTCGATCGCTCCTATGGGATCGCATTCGACGCGGGGGTCTTCACCAACTTGACGCAGGACCATCTCGACTTCCACGGGACGCTGGAGGTGTATCGCGACGCGAAAGCGCGGCTCTTCCGCCCCGATACGCGCGGCGATCGCACGAAGCCGTTCGTCGGCGTGGTGAACGGCGACGACCCGGCCGGACTCTGGATCAAGGAGCACGGCAAAGGAAAATTTCTCACATTTGGGCGCGGCGCAGCGGCGGAGGTTGCGGCCACGGACGTGCAGCTTGATCCGTCAGGCACGAGACTACGGATTCGGCACCCGCGCGGTACCGAAACGGTCGCCCTCCGCCTGCGCGGCGCCTTCAATGTGATGAACGCCCTCGCGGCGTTCGGTGCCTGCTACGTGCTCGGCGTTCCGCCCGCCGAAATCGCCGAGGGTCTCGGCGAATTGGCGCGCGTGCCGGGGCGACTCGATCCGGTCGATGCGGGGCAGCCGTTTCAGGTCTTCGTCGACTACGCCCACACGCCCGACGCGCTCGAACGCGCGCTGGAAGCCGTTCGCGCCCTGGGGCCGAAGCGACTTCGTTGTGTCTTCGGCTGCGGCGGCGATCGCGATCGCGGGAAGCGCCCTCTCATGGGCGAGGCGGCGGCGCGTCTGGCGGACGACGTGATCGTGACCTCCGACAATCCGCGGAGCGAGGCGCCGGAGGCGATCGTCGCGGAGATACTCGCCGGCGCCGGCGCGGCGGGAGGTTCGAAGGTCCGCGCGATGATCGATCGATCCGAGGCGATCCACGCCGCGGTGGCGGCGTGCGAGCCGGGCGACGCCCTCCTGATCGCGGGGAAGGGGCACGAGACGTATCAGATTCTCGCCGACCGGACGATCGACTTCGACGATCGTGCGGTCGCGCGCGACGCACTTCGCCTTCGAGGATTCAAGGCGTGACGCCGGCTCCGAGGGCCGGTGCGACCACGCGGACGCCGAGCCCCTGGCTCTCGCTCGCGGATGTCGCTCGCGTCACGGGAGGAACGCTGGTCGTTCCCGCGAGCGCCAAGGCGGCTGCAGCCTTCGCGGAGGCGGCGATCGATAGCCGTACCCTCCTCGGTGGGGAGCTCTTCGTGCCGCTTCCGGGCGCCAACAGCGACGGCCACGCGTTCGTCGCCGCGGCGCTCGATGCGGGCGCGGCGGGGAGCCTGGTGCGGAGCGACTGGACCGTCCCCGCCGAGATCGCGCGGCGCGGAAAGCCAGTGATCGCGGTCCCCGATCCGCTCGTCGCGCTCCAGACGCTCGCGCGTCACTGCCGCGACCGTGCCGGGATTCCCGTCGTGGCGGTGACCGGATCGAACGGCAAGACGACGACGAAGGAGATGATCGCGGCCGTGCTCGGCTCGCGGCTTCGCGTGCACAAGAACGTGGGGAACTGGAACAACCAGATCGGATTGCCGCTGACGATGACACGGCTTCGCCCCGAGCACCAGGTGATGACGCTGGAACTGGCCATGCGCGCCCGGGGGGAGATTGCCGAACTCGCGCGAATCTGCCGTCCCGATGTCGGCGTGCTCACGGTGGCGGCGGAGGCGCACTTGGAGCGGCTTGGATCGCTCGATGCGATCGCCCAGGCGAAAAGCGAACTTGCCGCGGCCATTCCGGCCGACGGTCTTCTCGTCTTGAACGCCGACGACGCGAGGCTCTGGGCGATGAACCGGAAGCGCTCCGTGCCGATCCGCTCGTACGCGACGGAGAATCCCGAAGCCGATCTCAAGCCGACGAGCGTCAGCGTGACGACCGAAGGGGGAACGCGTTTCGCGCTCCCCGACGGCACGGAGTTCTCGCTCTCGCTCCTCGGCCGCCACAACGTGCGAAACGCGCTCGCCGCCATTCTGGTGGGAGAGCGCTTCGGCGTCACGCACGCGGCCGCGGCCTTAGCACTCCGCGCCATGCCGGCACCGGCGCACCGCCTCGAGTTGCTTCAGTCGGGCGGCGTGTCGGTGCTGGACGATTGTTACAACGCGAACCCCGCGTCGATGGGCGAAGCACTCTGGCTCCTCGGCGCCATCGAGACGCGGGGCGCGCGGCGCGCGGTGCTCGGCGACATGCTCGAACTCGGGCGCGAGGCGGAATCGTTTCACGAAGCGATCGGACGGCGCGTTCCCGCCGCCGCGTGGCTTTACGTGGCGGGCGCGTTCTCCGAGGCGGTGGCGCGCGGCGCCGCGGCCGCGGGTGTCGAGGCCACGCGTCTCCGCCGCTTCGACGACGTGGATGCCATGGCCGCCGCCGTGCGCGCGGACGTGAAGCCGGGAGACCTGGTGTTGGTGAAGGGATCACGCGGGATGCGGCTCGAGCGGGTCGTCGACGCGCTCGTGCCGGGGCGCGCGGGGAACGCGGCCGCTTTGGCGGCGGCGGGGAAGGAGTAGCCGGTGCTCTATCACCTCCTCTATCCGCTCCACGAACAGTTCCCGGCGCTGAATGTCTTCCGATACATCACGTTTCGCTCCGCCTACGCCATGGCCACCGCGCTCCTCCTGGCGCTCGTTTTCGGCCCGGTCGTGATCCGGAAGCTGAAGGCGCTGAAGATCGGGCAGATGATTCGCGAGGAAGGCCCCCAGTCGCACTACGACAAGGCGGGCACCCCCACGATGGGCGGGATCTTGATCGTCATCGCCATCGCGGTGAGCACGCTTCTCTGGGGAAATCTCGAGAATCGTCTCGTCTGGGTCGCCCTCATCGCGACGCTCTTCATGGGCGCCGTCGGCTTCCTGGACGACTGGCTTCGCGTGGTGAAGCACCTTCGGAAGGGACTACTCGGCCGCTACAAATTGGCGGGCCAAATCGCGCTCGGAATCGGTGTGTTCCTGGCGGTCTTCCTCTATCCGTCCGGCGGGCTCCTCGACCCGAGCGAGACGAACGTTCCCTTCCTCAAGCGGACCTTCCTCGACTTCGGCTGGCTCTACCTGCCGTTCGTGGTGCTCGTCATCACCGGCTCCTCGAACGCCGTGAATCTCGCCGACGGGCTCGACGGCCTCGCCGCCGGCATGACCGCGTTCGCCGCCGTGGCTCTCGGCGGCATGTGCTACATCACGGGGCACGTGAAGTTCTCGCAGTACCTCCAGGTGGCCTACATCCCCGGCGCCGGTGAGCTGACCGTCTTCTGCGCGGCGGTGCTCGGTGCGACGCTCGGCTTCCTGTGGTGGAATTGCCACCCGGCCGACGTCTTCATGGGCGACACCGGTTCGCTCTCGCTCGGCGCCGCGCTCGGCACGGTGGCGGTCCTGATCAAGCGCGAGTTCCTCCTCGCCATCGTCGGCGCCGTTTTCGTCCTCGAGGCCCTTTCGGTAATGGCGCAGGTCTTGTCGTTCAAGCTCTGGGGAAAGCGGATCCTCCGCATGTCGCCCCTTCATCACCATTTCGAACTCTCCGGCTGGAAGGAGACGCGCGTCGTGGTCCGCTTCTGGATCGCCGCCGCGCTCTTCGCGCTCGTCGGATTGAGCACGTTGAAACTTCAATGACCGAGCGTCCCTTCTTCGCCGGGGCGAAGGCCCTGATCGTCGGCGCCGCGCGAAGCGGTGTGGCGGCGGCGAAGCTGATCGTTCGCCACGGCGGCCAGGTACGTCTGGTCGACCGCCGAGCGGCCGGAGAGCTGGCCGCCACCGTCCGCGATTTGGAGGCGCTCGGCGTGGAACTCCGCTTCGGCGCCACGGACACGAGCGCGCTCGAAGGGCGCGACCTGGTCGTCGTGAGCCCCGGCGTGCCGCTCGATCTGCCGCTCTTCCGCGAGGCCGAACGCCGCGGCATCCCGGTCGTCGCGGAGCTCGAGCTGGGGCACGCGGTCGCGAAGGCGCCGATCGTCGCGGTAACCGGGACGAACGGAAAGAGCACCACGGTGGAACTCCTCGGCGCCATGGGTCGCGCCGCCGGCAGGGCGACCGAAGTGCTCGGAAACATCGGCACCGCGCTCTCCGAGCGGGCGGAAGAAGTCCCCGCCGAGGGACTCCTCGTCGTCGAGGTCTCGTCATTCCAACTCGAGACCTGCACGCGATTCCGTCCCCGCGTCGGCGTGATCCTGAACGTGACGCCCGACCATCTCGACCGCCATGGGTCGATCGAGCGCTATGCGGCGTTGAAGGCGCGCCTCTTCGAGCGGCAGGATGAGAGCGATTTCCGCGTCCAGCCGCTCGGCGAGGCCCGCATCACGGCCCTTCTTCGCCCCATGCGCTCGCGCCCGCTCTGGTTCGGCGTCGCCGATCCGACGGGCGATGGAGTCTGGTTGGAAGGCGACTCGCTCCAGTGGCGTTTCGGAAGGAACCACGGCACGTTCCTCCGCCGTGAAGAGGTACCGCTTCCCGGGCCGCACAACACCGAGAACATGACCGCGGCCGCGGCCGCGGCACTCGCCGTCGGGATCGCGCCGGCCGCGATCGCGAAGGCGCTCCGCGAGTTCAAGGGACTGCCGCACCGGCTCACGCTCGTCGCCACAATCGACGGGGTGCGTTACGTCAACGATTCCAAGGCCACAAACGTCGATGCGATGCGCCGCGCGCTCGAGTCGTACGACGCGCCGATCGTGCTGATCGCGGGGGGACGGGACAAGGACGGGGACTTCGCGGCGGTCGCGCCGCTGGTTCTCGAGCGAGTTCGCCATCTCGTCACGTTGGGTGAAGCGGCCGAGAAACTCGAAGGCGCCTGGCCACAGGTGCCGACGACACGGGCCGCGACGCTCGAAGGGGCGGTGGCGTCCGCGCGGTCCCACGCGACCCCAGGAGGGGTCGTCCTCCTCTCTCCCGGCTGTGCATCGTACGACATGTTCCGGAATTTCGAGGACCGCGGGGCGCGGTTCGAGGCGGCCGTGCACACCCTGGAGCGCGAGCGCGCGGGAGCGGGACGATGAACGTCGCTGTCGGCTCCACGCGCCGATTCGACTGGGCGCTCGTCGCCCCCGTCGCGTGTCTCGTGGCGCTCGGCGTCGTCATGGTCTACTCCTCGAGCGCGTTTCTCGGGGCGACCCGCTACGATTCGGCTACTTACTTCCTGCAGCGCCACGCCGTCCGCGTGATTCTCGGCGTGGGGCTCCTGGCCGTTCTCATGCGGATCGACTACCACCGCCTCCAGCGGCTCGCTCCCTGGGCGCTCGGCGGGAGCGTCGTCCTGCTCGGCGTCCTCATCGCGCTCGGCGGCGAAGGGGTGCGCGGCGCGAACCGCTGGCTCTCGGTCGCCACCTTTACCATGCAGCCCACCGAGTTGGCGCGCGTGGCCTGCGTGATCTATCTGGCGCACCTTCTCGACAAGAAGGGGAACCGCATCGCGTCATTCCGCGACGGCATCCTCCCCGCCTGCATGGTGCTCGGGCTCCTCGCGCTCCTCATCTTGAAACAGCCGAACCTCGGGAGCACGATCGCGCTCCTCTCGACCGGCTTCGCGCTCCTCTATCTCGCGGGCGCGAAGCGCCGACACTTGGCGCTCCTCGTGCTGGCGGGCGTCCTCGTCGCCTCGCTCGCCGTGCTCCGGAACCCCTACATGATGGATCGCGTCGTCGCCTGGCAGGCGCAGTGGGGCTCAGGACATGCCGATGCCCTCGGCAAGAACTGGCAGGTATCGCAGTCGATCCTGGCGCTCGGATCGGGCGGCGTCTTCGGCGCGGGAGCGGGGCACGGGCTTCAAAAAGTATTCTTCCTCCCCGATCCGCACACCGACTTCATCTACGCGGTGGTCGGCGAGGAACTCGGGCTTCTTGGAACGGCGGGCGTGCTCTTGGCCTACGTGGCGCTCTTCCTCCGCGGGCTCAAGGTGGCGGCGAACGCGCCGGATCGCTTCGGGCGCTATCTCGCGGCCGGTCTCACCGTGAATCTGTCCGTCTATGTGGCCATGAACATCGCGGTCGTCACCGGCGTCATTCCGACGACGGGGTTGCCGCTGCCGTTCCTGAGTTACGGGGGCTCGGCCCTCGTCGTCAATCTGGGGGTGGTGGGTGTCCTTCTCAACATCGCGAGTCAAGCCGACGGCGGCACTCGTCCCGCACCGATCGTCCGCACTGGCGGCGTCCGCGTGGCGCGTGGCTGAACCGACCGGTCCCTGGCGCGTTCTCATCGCGGGCGGCGGCACCGGCGGGCACGTTTATCCCGGGCTCGCCATCGCCGAGGAGTGGGCCCGGCGGCATCCGGATACGGAGGTCGTCTTCGTCGGCACGGAACGGGGGCTCGAGGCGACGGCGATTCCGCGCGCCGGTTACCGGCTTCGGACGATCGCGGCGCGCGGATTTCCGCGGCGGCCGGGATTCGGACTTCTGAAGGCGATCGCGGCGCTGGTGGCGAGCCTCGGACAGACGTGGCGCATTCTCGGAGAGGAGGCGCCGCGTGTCGTGGTGGTCACCGGCGGCTACGTGAGCGGTCCCGTCGGACTTCTCGCGAAGCTGCGCGGCATTCCGGTGGTGGTTCAGGAGCAGAACTCGGTGCCGGGCGCGACGAACCGCTGGCTCAGCCTCGTCGCGACGGAGGTTCACATCAGTTTTCTCGAGTCGCGGCACTACTTCCGGAGGCGCGATCACTTGAAGGTCACCGGAAACCCGATTCGCCGGTCGCTGCTTCGGCAGGATCGCGCCACGGCGTACGAGGCGCTCCGGCTCGATCCGGCGAAGCGGACGCTGCTCGTCTTCGGCGGTAGCCGTGGCGCGGCCAGCATCAACAAGGCGATGGCCACGGCGCTCCAGCGGCTCACGCGCGTGCCGCGGCTCCAGGTGCTCTGGCAGACCGGAAGCGACGACGCGGAGTGGGCGACGCGCGAGACGGCGCGGCTTTCGATTCCCGTCCGCGTCATGCCGTACGTCGAACGAATGGAAATGGCGTACGCCGTGGCGGACCTGGCGGTCTGCCGCGCCGGGGCGATGACCATCGCCGAGTTGACGGCGTGCGGCGTTCCCTCGGTCCTGGTCCCGTATCCGCACGCGACGCACGACCACCAGACCGAAAACGCGAAAGGGCTCGTCGATCGCGGCGCGGCCGAGATGGTCGCCGACGCCGAACTGCAGGGCGATGACTTGGCCCGGCGGATCGAGGCGCTCCTTCGCGACGAGCCGCGCCTCCGGCGCATGGGCCGGAACGCGCGCGCCTTCTCGCGCACCAACGCGGCGGAGCGGATCGCCGATTCGATGGAACGACTCTCCGCGGTCTCGCGCGCTCCGAGCGCCGACGAACTCGCGGAAGGGGAGTAGCGGGTGTACGGGCGCATTCGGCGGATTCATCTGGTCGGCATCGGCGGCAGCGGCATGAGCGGCATCGCGGAGGTCCTGCTGAATCTCGGCTACGAAGTCTCGGGCTCGGACATGAAGGAGTCGGAGGTGGTTGCCCGCCTCCGGAGCCTCGGCGCGACCATCACCGCCAAGCACGACGCGGCGAACGTGGAACGGGCGGAAGTCGTCGTCGCCTCCACCGCGATCCCCGAGTCGAATCCGGAATTACTTCGCGCGCACGAGCGGGGCATTCCGGTCATTCCGCGCGCGGAAATGCTCGCGGAACTGATGCGGATCAAGTACTCGGTGGCGGTGGCGGGCGCGCATGGGAAGACGACGACGACCTCGATGGTGGGAGAGATCCTCGCGCACGGCGGTCTCGATCCGACGGTGATCGTCGGAGGGCGCCTGAAGGCGCTCGGCGCGCACGCGCGCCTGGGGCAGGGGCCGTTCCTCGTCGCCGAGGCGGACGAGAGCGACGGTTCGTTCCTCTTCCTTTCGCCCACCATCGCGGTCATCACGAACGTCGACGAGGAGCACCTCGATTACTACGGCTCGATCGAGAAGATCCGGGAAGCGTTCGCCACCTTCGTGAACCGTGTTCCGTTCTACGGCACGATCGTTCTGCCGGCCGACGAACCGAACGCGGCGTTGCTCCGCGCGAAGGCGAAGCGCCGGACCATCACGTACGCGCTCGGCGCCGACGCCGACGTGGAGGGGCGCGACCTCGTCGTCGGCCCCGCGGGGGTTCGGTTCGCCCTCCGCGTGCGGGGCCAGGACGAGGGAACG
This sequence comes from Candidatus Eiseniibacteriota bacterium, assembly GCA_031370645.1. Lineage (GTDB taxonomy): Bacteria > Eisenbacteria > RBG-16-71-46 > SZUA-252 > SZUA-252 > SZUA-252. The sequence continues at coordinate 82,317 of JANMQV010000152.1, forward strand.
ATCGAACTGAAGGTGACCGGCGCGCACAACGCGCGAAACGCCCTGGCGGCGATCGCGGCGGGGTGGGAACTCGGCGTTCCGATCGCCGCCATCCGCGACGCGCTCCGCGAGTTCGCGGGCGTTGGGCGGCGGCTCGAGACGCGCGGGACGGTGCAGGGCGCGCTCTGGATCGACGACTACGCGCATCACCCGACCGAGATCGCCGCGGCGGTGGCGGCGCTTCGCGCGACGCACGGCCGGCGCATCGTCGCCGTCTTTCAGCCGCACCGCTACACGCGAACCATGGCGCTCCTCGATCGCTTCGCCGACTGCTTCGCCGGCGTGGCGGAATTGGTGCTCCTTCCGATCTATTCGGCCGGCGAGAAGCCGATTCCCGGCGTGACGGCCGACGTCCTGGCCGAACGAGTGACGAAGCGAGGCGGCACGCACGTCCAACGCGTGGCGGATCACGCGGCGGCGGTGACGGCGGTACACGGGCTCCTCACGGATAAAGACCTCTTCCTGACCATCGGCGCGGGCGACGTCTACCGCGTCGGCGAGTTGGCGCGAACGAAGGAGCATGCGGCATGAGAGCGGGCTATCGAGGCGTTCCGACCTGGAAGAAACCGGCGCGGCGCCGGATGGCGCGGCGCGTCCTCCTCGCCGGCGCGGTGTTCGGCCTCGTGGCGCTGATCGCGCCGGCCACCGCGATTCCCGCCGCGCACCTCCTGGGTCGCGTTCCTCCGTTTCGCGTCAATCAAATCGAGGTGAGCGGGCTCCTCTATCTCTCCTACGAAGAGGTGCGCGCCATCCTCCCGGTCCGCGAGGGGGACAACCTCCTTCTCCTCCGCCCGGCCGACGTGGTGGAGTCGCTCCGCCAAAACGCGCGGATCGAAGCGGCCGAGGTGACGCGCCGCATGGGAGGACTCGCGGTTCGACTTCGAGAGCGGCGTCCGTTCGCGCTCGTCAGCGCCGGCTCGCTCGTGGAAGTGGATGAACGCGGCATCGTGCTCGATCCGTTGGAGCGCGGGCTCCTGGCCGACCGCCCCGTCATCACGGGGCTGAAAGTCGGCTCGGTGAAGAGCGGCGCGCCGATCAAGAATCCGGCGCTCGGCGACCTGTTGCGACTCCTTGGCTACTTGGAGTCGCCGCAGGTCGGGCTGATCGCCGACATCTCCGATATCGTTTCCGAATCGCGCTCCCGCGCGGTGCTACACACCGCGAGGGAGCAGATGCCGATCATCGTCGACCCCGAGCAGGCCTCGCTCGCCTCGATGCGCGCGCTTGCCGTGACGCTGCGCGATGTGCGCGCGCGCGGGCGAATCGTGGAGCTCGTGGACGCGCGTTATCGCGGCCAAGTGGTGGTCCGCTGCGCGCCGGGGCAGGCGGCGGCGCCGGCACCCATCGGGCCCGTGCGGGACAAGATCTAGCACCTAGAGGGAGGAACGGAATGGCGGAAGGGAAGACCTATACCGGGCTCGACATCGGGACCACGAAGATCACCGCCATCGTCGCGGAAGCGGACGAAAGCGGCGAAGGGCTTCGAATCCTCGGCGTCGGCACGGCGCCGTCGGACGGGCTGAAGCGCGGCGTCGTCGTGAGCCTGGAGAAGACGGTCCGCTCCATCCAGCACGCTGTGGGCGAGGCGGAGCGGGTGTCGGGACGGCGGATCCAGAGCGTCTACGCGGGAATCGCGGGTGATCACATTCGCGGGCTCACGAGCCGCGGCGTCATCGCCGTGTCGCGGAAGGACACCGAGATCCGCGCGCAGGACGTGGAGCGCGTCGTGGAAGCCGCGAAGGCGGTCGCCATTCCGGCCGACCGCGAGATCCTCCACGTGTTGCCGCAGGGATTCGTGGTGGACGACCAGGACGGTATTCGCGATCCGGTCGGAATGACCGGCGTTCGTCTCGAAGCGGAGGTCCACATCATCACGGGCGGAACAAGCGCCTGCCGGAACATCGTCCGCGCGGCGGAGAAGGCGGGACTTCGGGTGGAGGAACTCGTGCTCGAGCCTCTCGCCTCGGCGAACGCGGTGCTCGGAAACGACGAGCGCGACATGGGCGTGGCGCTCCTCGACATCGGAGGGGGGACGACCGACGTGGCGGTCTTCTGCGAGGGAACGATCCGGCACACGGCCGTGATCGGACTCGGCGGATCGAACGTGACGAACGATCTCGCCATCGGGCTTCGCACCCCGGTCGACCGCGCGGAGGCGTTGAAGCTCCAGTGCGGCTGCGCGCTCACCTCGATGGTGCGCCCGGAAGAGATGGCGCGCGTGCCGAGCGTGGGCGGACGCCCCGATCGCGACATCTCGCGTCACATGCTGGCCATGATGATCGAGCCGCGCGCGGAGGAAATCTTCGCGCTCGCACAGAAGGAAGTGAGAAAGAGCCACGCCGCGGAACTCCTCGCGGCGGGTGTGGTCATCACGGGCGGCGCCTCGCTTCTACCGGGCATGGTGGAACTGGCCGAGCAGGTCTTCGGACTGCCGGTTCGACGCGGCGAACCGCAGGGCGTGAGCGGCCTCATCGAATCGGTTTCAGGTCCCCGCTATTCCACGGGCGTCGGCCTCGCGCTCCACGCGTTTCAGTGCGACGCGCCGGGCCGTCCGTCGGGTGCGGGCCTATTTTATAAATTCTTCACCGGCGCGCGCCGGTGGATCGAGGAGCTGGTCTAAGACCGGCGCAACCAGGGAGGAGCGTGGAGATGTTCGAGTTGGTGGATGATGGACAGGAGCAGACCGGAGCCTCGATCAAGGTTATCGGCGTCGGCGGCGCCGGCGGAAACGCGGTCAATCGGATGATCGATTCGGGACTGACGGGCGTGGAATTCTTGGCGGCGAATACCGACTCGCAGGTTCTCACGCAGTCGCGATGCCCGCGGAGGCTGCAACTCGGGACGACGATCACGCGCGGCCTCGGCTCCGGCGCGAAGCCGGAAGTGGGCCGTCAGGCGGCGGAGGCCGATGAGGCGATGATCGCCGAGTCGCTCGAGGGCGCCGACATGGTCTTCGTGACGGCCGGCATGGGTGGCGGCACCGGCACGGGCGCCGCACCGGTTGTGGCGCGCATCGCCCGCTCGCAGGGAGCGCTGACGGTGGCCGTCGTCACGCGTCCGTTCGAATTCGAGGGACGCCGACGCATGCAGGCGGCGGAGGACGGACTTCAAGAACTCCGGAGTCACGTGGATACGCTCATCGTGATCCCGAACCAGCGGTTGCTCACGATCGTCGACAAGAACACGCCGCTCCGCGAGGCGTTCCGCACCGCGGACCAGGTGCTCCATCACGCGACGAAGGGGATCTCGGACCTCATCACGGTTCCGGGTCTCGTGAATCTCGACTTCGCCGACGTGAAGACGGTCATGGCCGAACGCGGGAACGCGCTCATGGGCGCGGGAGTCGCTACCGGCCCGAATCGCGCGTACGAAGCGGCGCAGTCGGCCGTCTCGAGCCCGCTCCTCGACGACATCTCCATCGCCGGCGCCGAGGCGCTGCTCGTGAACGTGACGGGCGGAGAGTCGATGAGCCTCCACGAAATCAACGAGGCCGTCTCGGTCGTGGTGGACGCCGCGGGACGCGACGCCAACGTGATCTTCGGCGCGGTCATCGACGATAGCATGGGCGACGCGATCTCCATCACGGTCATCGCCACCGGCTTCGGGCGCACGGAAGACCGGCGCGTCGCCGACCCGGCGGCGTTCCAGGGACGTGGGGTCGGGCTCCCCGGTGCCTTCTCCGGGGCCACGGCAGCCGCACACGCGACGTCGCATGCTTCGACGCCGCGCATCATTCCGATGACGCGGCCGGCGCCCGCGCCGGTCATGGTTCACGCGTCGCTCGACGACGAGGAACTGGCGGGGTTGGACGGTCTCGACGACGAGCCGATCCTTCCCGTCGCGCCGACCACGAACGGCATGCCGCGTCCGACCTTCAAGATGGCGTCCGGATCGCTTCGGCGCCCCTTCGGCGGCCGCGTGATCTCCAAGGACAACATGGACGTTCCCGCGTTCATGCGGAAACAGATGGACTGAGGTTGTTGGTGTACCGGGTGGGGTGGGGTGGTGAAAACGACGGCGCGTCCGGGGCCTAGACGGCCCGGGCGCGCCGTCTCTCGCTCTGGGGCATCGCCTTCTGAACGCGACCCGTGCGAAGGCACCGGGTGCAGACGCGAAGACGCTTCGGACGCCCTTCGACAACGGCCTTCACGGACTGGAGATTGACGTTCCAGCGCCGCTTCGTCACGTTGTGGGCATGGCTCACGTTCTGGCCGTGCATCACGCCCTTTTTGCAGATGTCGCAAGTCTGAGCCATGAATTCCTCCGATGAATACGTCGAGCCGAAGACACTACCCGATTCCGGGGAGCCGGGCAAGGGGCTTCTCGGCTTTGACTTGAGGCCCCCGCCTCCCTAGCATCCCCCGATGCCCGCCCTCCTCGACCCCGTCCGCTTCCTGAAAGGCGTCGGCCCCGAAATGGCCCGGCGGCTGGAGCGGCTCGGAATCGCCACCGTCCGCGATCTCCTCTATCACCTTCCCTCCGGATACCGCGATCGGCGCCTCGTGACCCCCATCGCGCGCGTCCAACCGGGGGTGGAGGCGACGGTAAAGGCCGTGGTTTCGAGTCTGGAACCGCGCCGCCGCCAAGGAGGTCGCTCCGACTTCGTCGCGTCACTCCGCGACGAGACCGGATTCCTGCGCGCCGTTTGGTTCAACCAGTCGTACGTCGCCGACAGACTCCACGTGGGGGAGCGCTACCTCTTTTCGGGGACGGTGCAGGTCTTTCGCGGGCCCGAACTCCACAACCCCGAGTTCGAGCCGGCCGAAGGAGGCGATAAGGTCCACGTCGCGCGCCTGGTACCGCGCTATCCGCTCACCGAGGGGGTCGGCGAGCGATGGATTCGAACACGGATTCGGGACGCGCTCGACACCCTTCCCGAAGTCCCCGACGTCGTGCCCGAACGCTGGAGGCGAGACCTCGGCCTGCCCTCGCTCGACCGTGCCATTCGCGGGATTCACTTCCCGGAAACGCCGGAAGAGCTGGAGCCCGCCCGCCGCCGCCTCGCGCTCGAGGAACTGCTGTGGCTTCAAGTCGCGCTTCAGTACGCGCGCCGTCGACATCGCGATCGGGTTCTGGCGCCTTCGCTCGCCGCGGGCGCCGAAGCGATGCGCGCGTTCGTCCGGTCGCTCCCCTTTCGGCTGACGGGCGCGCAGATCCGCTCCCTCACGGCGATCGCGGGGGACCTCGACGAGACGAAGCCGATGCGACGGCTTCTCCTCGGCGACGTCGGCTCGGGGAAGACCGTCGTCGCGCTCGCGGCCGCGGTACGCGCCGCCGCCGCGGGTCGTCAAACGGCGTTTCTCGCGCCGACATCCATCCTGGCGGAGCAGCACGCCGTGACCGCGTCGCGATTCCTCGACTCGGCCGGCGTGACCTTCGCGCTCCTCACCTCGGCCACGCCGGACAAAGAGCGAGCGCGCCTCCTCGCCGCCGTCGCGTCGGGAGAGACGTCGCTCCTCCTCGGCACTCACGCTCTCCTCGAACGCGATCTCGAGTTTCACGCGCTCGGGGTCGTGATCGTGGATGAGCAGCACCGCTTCGGCGTTCGCCAGCGCGTGGCGCTCGCGCAGCGCGGCGCCGAAGGGTTGGGGCCGCACCTTCTCGTTCTCACCGCGACGCCGATTCCCCGAAGCCTCGCCATGACGCTCTACGGCGACCTCGATCTCTCGCCCCTCGACGAGAAACCGCCCGGGCGAACCCCCGTCGCCACGTCGATCGCGAGCGGTGTCGCGCGCGACGTCCTGCCGCGCCTGCTCCGAGAAGAACTCGATGCCGGCGGGAGCGCGTTCGTCGTCTATCCGGTGGTCGAGGAGAGCGAGAAGTCGGATCTCAAGGCGGCCACCGAGATGGCGGCGTCGCTCGCGGCGCGCGCCGAGCTTGTCGACGCGGGCGTGACTCTCGTGCACGGGCGGCTGAAGCCCGAGGAGCGGCGTGCCGCGATCGCGCGCTTTCGTTCGGGGGAGTCGCGCGTGCTCGTCGCGACCACCGTCGTCGAAGTGGGACTCGATATTCCCGACGCCACGCTCGTCGTCATCGAGCATCCGGAACGATTCGGGCTCGCGCAGCTTCATCAACTCCGCGGCCGCGTCGGACGGGGCGACCGCCCGGGACGTTGTATCCTTCTCCTGAGCGGCGGTCTGGGGGAGTCGGCTCGGCAGCGCCTCGACGTCTTTCGCCGGATCACCGACGGATTCAAACTCGCCGAGGAAGACCTCCGGCTCCGGGGCCCCGGCGAGATCCTCGGTACCTCCCAGCACGGTTTCCCCGAGCTGCGAGCCGCCAACCCTCTGCAAGATAGCGATTTAGTGGAGGCAGCCCGAACGATCGGCGCGGAACTCCTGGCGGAGCGGGCCGAAACGGAGGGGAGCGATGGGCTTCGGGCCTGGATCGAAGCCCACTTCGCGGGGGCTGAACGCTACCTCGGAAGTGGATAACAGGGCGGAGTCCAGAAGCGCTCCGCGGCCGAAAGATAAAGAAGGGTGTGAAGTTGCCGATGCATGGTCCACACGATGGAATTCCGTTCCGGCACCAGGTGCGAGGACACATGAAGCTCGACTGCGCGAGCTGTAGCGCGCGCTATTCGATCGACGAGAGCATCGTTCCGCCGCAAGGGGCGAAGATCAAGTGCCGGAAGTGCGGTGCCGTGATCTCGATCCCGCCGCGCGTGGAGCCCGCGCCCGTTGTCACGACGCTCGTTCCGCCGTCGCCGCAGCACGCGCCGTCGCCGCAGCACGCGCCGTCGCCGGTCGCTGCACCGTCGTCCGTCCCTTCAAACAGCGCGACCGCGCCGACTCCCGCGCCGGCCGCTTCAGGATTCAGTTTCTTCTCGAGCAGCGATGCGCCCGCAGCCCCTCCGCAGGCTTCTGCCGCGCCGCCTGCGCGCGCCGTGGCGCCGTCGCCCGTCGCGCCTTCCCCTCCGCCTCCGCCTCGGCCCGCAGCGCCTCCCTCGCCTCCCTCGCCCCCGCAGGCCGTTTCCCTCGAGAATGTGCCGCCCGCCGTGGCCGCATCGATTCCCGCAGGGCTCTCGGAGGAGGAGAAGAAGAAGCACGAGAAGGCGCGCCGCCTCGCTCGCGTGCTCGCCTCCGACATCGCGATCTACAATCGCGAGAAGAAGGAGCGCGGACTGAACGACGGGAACTTGGTCGCCGTGCTCGGATACGAGATCAAGAAGTCGTGGGAGATCTACAAGGAGCGGGTGGGAACCGATTTTGCGAACGCCACGCCCTACTTCCGCGACGCGCTGAACGACCTTCTCGCCGAGGGAAAGAAGATCTTCTAGTCGTTCTGAGTCCCGCCGGCCCCGCCGCGCGAGTCCGCCGCCGCATCACGCTCCGTCCATCGAGCCCGAAAACCCACGATCCCCGTGAGCGCGAGAAGCGCGCCCGCCGCGAGCACCGCCGTGCGCGGCGGGAGTCCGCGCGCGACCAACGCGCCGGCCGCGCCCGCGGTCACGAGCACGGCGAGGCGCGCGGCCATATCCCGGAGCGCGAAGACGCGACCGCGTGCCTCCACCGCGATCGCCTCTTGAAGCGCCGTCTCCGCCGTGACGAGGAGGATGGAGACGAAGAGTCCCGCGCCGAACGCGACGCCGGTCGCGGCGATGCCGTTCGGCACGAACGCGAACGCCGCAAGCGAGGCTCCGGTGCCGAGAAGTCCCGCCGAGAGCCGCACTCCGGGTGATGCGACCGCTCCCTTTGCGGCGATGCCGAGCGTTCCGAGAATCATCCCGACGGCCGCGGCCGCGATGAGCGATCCGACCCCACTCGCCACGCGCCCCGTCTGACCGACGAGAATCGGCACCGTCACGTGGAGCACGCCGCCCGCCATCCAGAGGAGCATCACGGTGAGCGTGACCATCCAGGCCCGCGGTGTCCGAAGGAGGATCGAGAAGCCCTCGCGGATTTCGGCCGCGAGCTTCCGATAGCGGACGGCTGCGGTATCGCCGGCGCGCGCCGCCGCGGCAACCGACGCCGACGCGCGAGGCGCCATCCGAATGCGCCAGAGCGCGAGCACCGAGACAAAATAAGTCGCCGCGTCGAGCGCGAAGCCCCACGCCCAGCCGAATCGATCAATCAGCGCGCCCCCGGCAAGGGAGCCGGCGATCGTCGCGGCCACGCCGGCGAAGGTGGCGAGCGAGTTCGCCTCCGTCAGTTGTTCCGCCGGAACGAGGAGTGGGACGATGGCCGAACGCGCGGGGAGAAAGAACGTATTGGCCACGTAGAGCGCGAAGACGAGCGCGAAAAGCGCCGGCAACCCGCCGTAGATCGTAGCCGGGATCATGGCGAGGACCGCGACCCCGCGCGCGAGGTCCGAGGCGATGAGCACACGGCGCGTGTCGGAGCGGTCGACGACGGCGCCGATCCACGGTCCGAAGAGAATCGCCGGGAGAAAGCTCGCGAGCGGGAGGAGCGCGAGTTCGGCGGCGGGGTTTCCCGGGTCGCGCGCGCGCGCCACCACGACGGCGAGGAGCGCGAGGTAGGTGAAGCGGTCTCCGAAGATGGAGACGAACTGCCCGATCCAGAGCGAAAGGTAGTTTCGGTCGCGGGCGAGCGCGCGGACGGCGTTCGCCATCAGGCGCTGATCGTCTCGAGCGGCGGCGCGGGCTCCGTCAAGCGTTCGGTCACGCGTTCGCCCGGGCGCGCGACGGAACGATAGATCTCTTCCAGCCGCGCGGCGATCGAATCCCACCCGTAGCGCGAGGCGTTCGCGAGACCGTTTCGGCCGAGCCGTTTCCGCTCGCCGGCGTCGGCGAGAAGTGTTCGAAGCGCGGCGGCGAGCGCCTCCACCTCGCGGCGCGGGACCAGGAGGCCGTCCGAGCCGTCCGTGACCACGCAGCGATGGCCCGGAAGGTCGGTCGCCACGACCGGGACGCCGAGCGCCATCGCCTCGAGCAACACCATGCCGAACGATTCTCCACCGCGCGCCGGGGAGCAGAAGATGTCGGCGGAGGCGTAGTAGGTCGGGAGGTGGTCGTGCCCGACCCGCCCTTCGAAATGAACGCGGCCGAGGAGCGCGCCGCCGGCCAGGCGCTCGGCCTCGGCGCGGAGCCGCCCGTCGCCCACGAGAATGAGGCGAAACGGAACTCCCTCGCTTGCCAAGCGCGCCGAAGCGAGAAGGAGTTCGGGAAGGCCCTTCCGCGGATCGAACCGGCCGACGAAGAGAATGTTGGGGACGCCGTCGTCGAACCGGTCGAGCCGCGGCGTTCCCGGCGCGAAGCGATCGAGATCGACACCGTTCGGCAAGATTTCGATCGGGACGTCGAACTGGCGCGCCGTGTACTCGCGCGCGGCTTCCGACACCGCGATCGCGCGATCGAGTCGCTCCACGTAGCCACGGAGCGCGCCGCGGAAGAGGCGGATCAATCGGTCGGAGTCGGAGGCCGTGTGAAACGTGCCGACGAGCGGAATCTTCGCGGACGACGCGATCTCGATGGCGAGAAGGGGAAGCACGGGGGAGATGGGGCAGTGGACGTGCACGACGTCGAACGCGCCGCGCCCGCCGGGGGCCAAGAGGGCGGAGAGTTGGCGGCGAAGAGCCCAGCCGAAGGTGATGTTGTTCTCGGCGCCGTTGAAGGGAATGATGAAATTCCGGCCGAGCCGCACCACGGTCGCGCCGTCTCGAATCCCCGCGCCGTCTCCGCGCAACCGGTCGTCGTCGCCGTCGTCGCCGAAGTCCGACGTCACGATCGTGACGTGATGTCCCCGGGCGTGAAGCGCGCGCGCGGTGCCCGCCACGTGCTCGGTGACGCCGCCGACGGCTGGGTGATAGGCCTGGGAGACGATGGCGACTCTAAGCGGCATGCGTCTCAGCCGGCACCACCGCCGCCTCGGAATCGCCGCCGCTCCCGACGAGCGGGCGGAAGATGCACCACTGTGTCACGTGCGCGGCCACCGCGCGCTCGAGCGCCCGTACCACCCCTTCCGTCATCCGCGATACGTCCTCGGCGACGCGGCGTGTGAAGTCGGGGCGATCGATCGACTCGAACACGATTCGTTCGCCGCCGTCGGGCTCTCGAACGGTGTACGCGTGGACGATCGGAACTCCCGCGCGCCGCGCGAGGAGTGCCGGGCCGACGGGGAATTCGGCGAGCGCGCCGAAGAAGCGATGCGATTCACCCCGCGTGTAGACGTCGCCGTCCGCGAGGAGAATGACGAGTCCGCCGCTTCGAAGCGTTCGAAGGAGCGGGAGAGTACCGTCGTCCTGCGTGCTGACCTCGATCCGATCGGCCTCCTTCGCGGCGCGAACGGCATCCGACACGGCGGCGTGGAATTGGACCCCCGTGACGACATGGATCCGAAATCCGAGCCGGGCCATCGTGAGGCCGGCCAGTTCCCAATTGCCGAGATGCGGAATTGTGAGGACCGCGCCCCGTCCCCCGGCGAGCGCCCGATAGAATCGCTCCGTGCCGGTGAACCGGGGAGCGGGCGGCGCGGCGCTCCTGCCGCGGCTCGCGAGGTAATCGAGGCAGCCCCTGTGATACGAGCGGAAGATGGCGTGGCGCGCTTCGCGGCGCTTTGCCTCCGTGGCGAGATCGGGATGCCCCCACGCGGCGATGGCGGCGAGGTTTTGTCGGAGCCCGTCGCGTCGATCCGGGGAAAATGCCTCGTCGAGCGCGGCGAAGAGCGATGCGACGAGACGGCGCGCGGGAGCCGGCAGCGACGCGGAGATGCGGACGGCGAGATCGAGAATCAGGGTTGAACGGGTCGAGGGCGGCGAAAGCGTGGGAAGGGCGATCGTGGGTGGCACCGCCCCGACGCTACGAGATGCTCCGCGCCGGTGTCAAGGCGACGGCGGGAGCGGCCCGCGGCGTCGGCGTTGACTTGACGCGACGCTGGCCCCTAGAGTGGGCGCGTTATTTCACCCAGCGCGAGGCGTCATCCGGCCCACGGTCTTCCGAGGGTCGGGCGTCGGTTCCGCCGATCTCGAAGAGGGCGTCGGCGGTTTCCATCCCTTGCACGCACGGGCACGCGTTCCCGCCGGCGGCGTAGGGACAGACGTCGTAGACGCGATTGTCGCGCCGGCAATAGATTTCCGTCGAGGACTGTCGTGCGCGGCGCGGTTGACGCGGCGTCGTGTCTCGGCTCATCGGCGATCTCCCGGCCCGCGAGGGCCTCCGGGTCCGTTCGGAGCGGGCGCCATCGCGGCGCACACTCCGAGCTCGTTTCCCAGGGGCTGCATGACGCGTGCCACGGAAGCGCCCGAGAAGAAAGGGAGGATTCCAGGCTCATGGCGACCCAGAAACTGGTCCGTTGCGAAATCCGCAGACCCGGGAGCGAGGAGCCGTCCGTTCGCTTCGTGCCGCTGGAAATCTACGGACTATGGGAACACCTGATGCGGACCAAGCATCAGTTCGAAGTCTCCTCCAACATCTCTTCGCTCTGGATCGACGTGGACGAGAATCCCGATGCGGCCTATGGAGAAAACAAGTACGAGCGCGTCACCGAAGTGACCCTGCTCCGCTATTCCGCGCGAGACGGGATGTTTGACCGGGTGAATCGCTACTTCCCGACCGAAGAGTATCCACTACTCAAGAATCTGCTCCTGAAGCACTACGAAACTGTCCGAGAGCCGGGCGATCCGAGCCTCCAGGTGCGCGAACGCCAGGGGATCTGGATCCGCCGGGAAACCCGCGCCGCATAACGCATTTCGCGAAATGCCGTGCGCCCTGCACGGCGATTCGGCGGGCCCTCGGCGATGGTGGCCGCGCCCGTGGTTTCTCTAGGCTAATGCCTTCTCGTTTCAGCCCTTAGCCTTCCGCTCCCAGCCCCTCGCAAGAAGCGGCCGCACCCATCGCTGGCACACATCGTGCTGACCACCGGTGCGGGCCGGCGCTGCGCCATTGCATTTCGGCGCCCCGCGCCATTCGACGCCAATCCACGGAAGCAGGAACAGCAAGGAGCGACGCCATGGTGGTGGTCAGCTATTCGGGGCGGGAGATCAACGCCAAGATCGTTTATTACGGCCCCGGTCTCTGCGGGAAGACGACGAACCTCGAGAAGATCTACGACAGCGTCCCCGAGACCCACCGCGGCCGCATGGTGTCGATGAAGACCCAGACGGATCGCACGCTCTTCTTCGATCTCCTTCCGCTCGACTTGGGCGAACTGCAGGGGATGAAGACGCGTTTTCTTCTCTACACGGTGCCGGGTCAGGTCTACTACAACGCCACGCGAAAGCTCGTGCTGAAGGGCGTCGATGCCGTCGTCTTCGTCGCCGACTCTTCGCCCGACAAGATGGCCGAAAATCGCGAGTCGCTGTCGAACCTCGAAGCGAACTTGAAGGCCTACGGCCTCGACCTGAAGACCATTCCTTGGGTCCTCCAGTACAACAAGCGAGACCTTCCGAATGCGCTCACCGTCGAGGAGATGGACAAAGAACTGAACAAATACAGCGTCCCGACCTACGAGGCACAGGCGGTGAACGGCGGCGGCGTCTTCGAGACGCTCCGCGGGATCAGCAAGCTCCTCCTGGCCAAGATTTCGAAGGACGTCACGGAACGGGATCGGGGAAGCCTCGGCGGAACGCCCCGGGTAGCTGACGGGAAGGCGGAACGGAAGCCGGCAGTCGCCGACGAGGCCCCGATTTCGAAGTCGGCTCCCGCGCCGAGAGCGCCGGTCGTATCGAGCGCGCCCGCGGAGCCAGAGTTTCTCCCCGAGAACGCGTTGCTCGACGAACCGTCTCCCATGCGCGTGGAGCCGGCCCCGAGCGCGGCGGACGAGGCGCTCGTCCTCAATGACGCCGACTTCGTCCGGGAAGGGGACGCCGGCCCGGCCTCCCGCACGGGCGGCGGCGAAGACGGCTTCGAGCGCGACGCGTCGTACGAGTATCGCGACGGACACGAGGGAGACCTGTCGAACGCCCGGCGGATCACGGTCCCAATCGACCTCGGCAAGTTCCCGCCCTCCGGGAAGCTCAGGGTCACGTTCGAAGTTCGCATCGAGCTCGACGAGGAGCCGAAGGTCGCGTCGAAGAAGAAGAAGGGGAACTCCGAGTTCTACCAGGAACTCGATCGGACGCGCTGATCCGCGCGCCGCGAGGCGTCTGTTCGACCATGAATCGAGAAAAGGCCCCGATCGGGGCCTTTTTCCGTTGACCTCCGCGCTCCAGGTTTCTAGGCTCCGCGCGTGGATCGAGCGCTCCCTCTCCCTCTCGCCGAAAACGCCGTCACGAGCGATGAGTCGCGCGCGGGGGACCGCCTCGCGCTCGCCGAGCGCCTCGCCGAGAGCACGTCCAATCCCGAAGCGATGCTTCAGGCCGCCCGTTTCTTCGCGCTCGAGGGGCTTCGGGATCGCGCGATCGATACACTTCGTCAGGCCATGCTCGCCCATCCGCGCAACGTCGAGATTCTCTCGCTCCTGGCCGACCTCCTCTCGCGGGGAGGATCGTTCGAGGACGCCGACCAGGTCTTCCGCCAGGCGCTCGATCTCACTCCGACGCACGCCGAGACGTGGTATCGCCGCGGTCTTCACGCCGGGCGGCAGGGCTTCGCGGCCGCCGCGCGAGAGGCTTACGAGGAGGTCGTGCGCCTCGACGAGCGCCATGTTCGCGCCTGGGTGAACGTCGGCCTCGCGCGCGCCGATCTGGGCGACCGCCGGGCGGCCGTCCGCGCCTTGGAACGCGCTGTCGTCGTCGATCCCGCTTGCACCGAGGCGCACACGAACCTCGGCATTCTCTACATGGAGGGGGGGCTCCGCGAGGAGGCCGTTGCCGAGTTCCGCGACGCCGTCCGCCTCAGTCCCGAGAGCGGGGAGACGCACTTCAATCTTGGCTGGGCGCTCCTCGCCCATGAGGAGTTGGAACAGGCCGAAGGGTCGCTCGAAGCGGCCACGCGAATCGATCCGCGAAACCCCGAGGGGCTCTATGCGCTGGCGCTCCTGCATCTCAAGGTGGGGAAGAACGCCGCCGCCGTGGCCGATTTGAAGGCGGCGATCGCGCTCCGCCCCGACGACGGGCGCTTTCATTATCATCTCGCCGTCGCCTACAACAATCTCGACGCGGTCGATCAGACGATCCTGGCGCTCGAGACCGCCGCGCGGCTCGTTCCCGACGATCCGCGCATCCACCGGCTTCTTGGCGTGGCCTTCGACAAAAAGGAGCTTCCCGCGCGCGCGCGCGAGGCCTATCGGCGCGCGGCGGCCCTCGGCGAATGACGCCGGCCGGAGCGACCGGCACGGCCGGAACGCCCCGGCGAATCGCTGCCGCGTTCACCGCCGCCCGCGGCTCCGGGCGCGGCGGATTCATCCCCTACCTCACCTCCGGATTCCCGACCCTCGCCGAATCGGATCGTCTCGCCGCCTCGCTCTGCGAAGAAGGGGCCGACGTGCTCGAGCTCGGCGTCCCCTTTTCGGATCCGCTCGCCGACGGTCCGATCATTCAGCAGACGACGCAGGTCGCGCTCGAGGCGGGCACCACGCTCGCGCACGTGCTGGGCCAGGCGCTTCGGCTCCGAGCGCGGCATGACACACCGATCGTCCTCATGACCTACTTGAACCCGGTATCACGATACGGATCGCGGCGCTTCGCCGAGGACGCCGCCGCGGCGGGGGTGGATGGAATCATCGTCGTCGATCTCCCTCCGGAGGAAGAGCCCGAGACGTGGGCGGCCTTCGACGACGCCGACATCGACACGATCGCGCTCGTGGCGCCGACGACGGGCGGCGAGCGCCTCGCGACCATCGCCGCACGCGCGCGCGGATTTCTCTATGTCGTCGCGCGGCTCGGCGTGACGGGGCAGGGCGGAGGAGACTCAGGCGCGATCGAATTGCTCGATCGCTGCGGGCGCGCCACGCGGCTTCCGCGCGCGCTCGGTTTCGGCATGACGCCGGAAACCGACCTCGCGCCCTATCACGGGCACGCGGAGGGAATCGTCGCGGGATCATCGCTTCTTGATCCGCTGCTCTCGTCCTGGAAACGGGACGGCGCGGGCGGGGCCGCCGCGCGTGAGGAGATCCTGCGCGGAATGGCTCGCCGCTTCCGCGCGAACGTGGGCGGATGGCGCTCCGCCTAGTCGGCCGGCGGCTCTTCGCGCTTGCGCTTCTCGTAAGACCGCTCAATCTCGTCGCCATCGGCTTCGCCGCGTGGGTCGGGGCGCGCCTCGCCTCGCGCGAGATCGGGGTCGCGACGCTTCTCGTTCCGGTGATGATCGGCGCCTTCGGCTACGCGCGAAACGACGCCACCGACTTGAGCGCGGACCAACTCAATCGCCCCCTGCGGCCGGTCCCGTCGGGAGCGGTCTCCGCGCGCGCGGCTTCGATCGTCGCCTGGAGCGCGCTCGCCATCGCGGGCGCGCTTCTGCTCGTGGAATCGCACCCTCCCGTCCTGTGGGGGATCGCGATCGCCGCCGCCCTCGCGCTCTACCTCTACAGCCCGTGGCTCAAGGACCGCGGCGCCGCGGGACCGCTTGCGATCGCCGCTCTCACCGTCCTCGCGGTGCTCTGGGGCGCCCAGGGCGCGCCGCGTTTCGAGCTCAGCCTCTTGACGGGACTCTTGGCCGGCGCCGCGCAATTCGCCCGCGAGTGCGTAAAGCAGTTGGAAGACGCGCCGGGGGACGAAACCGCCGGAAGAACGACGTGGGCGGTACGAAGCGGAAGCGTGGTGGTGACGCGCGCCGCGAGAATGGGTCTCATCGCGGCCCTTCTCCTCGTCCCTCTGCTGAAGACGGGGGGCGGCCTCGATGCAGGGAGGTCGACGATCGCGCTCCCCGCCGCGGCGCTTCTCCTTCTCTTCCCGCTCTTCGCCCTGGGCGCGAAGTCTCCTCGCTACCGAATGATCTCGAGGGGAATCAAGGTGGCGCTCTTCGGCGGACTCGTAGCGCTCGCGGTTTCGGCGTAGGGGAGGGAAAAACTAGAAACCGAAGATGGGCAGATTCGAAATCTGCCAGAGACTCCGCACGCCGCCCCGTCCCTGGGACGAGACGATGAGCCCCTGTCCATCGGGCGTCCACGTCGGCGTGAAGACCGAGCCGTCCGAGTCGTCGAAGGAAACCAGGACGAGCCCGTTCGCCTCGCCGGTCGGCTTCACGACCCAGAGGCCCCAGCGATTCGTTCGATCCGAAGTGAACACGATCCGCCCGCCGTCGGGGCTCCACCGGGGGCCGTAGTCGTGACCGGCGCCGGTCGTGATCTGCGTCGGGAGGGAGTCGCCCGCCGCCAAATTCAGCGTGTAGATGTGGCGGGTCAGGTCGGTCGCGTTCTCGACGCTGAAGGTGAGCTTCTGCCCGGTCGGGTCCCAGTCGGGTTCGCCGCAGCGGAGCGTATCGGGCGTGAGGTAGATCCGCTGGAAGGGGACGGCCGCCGTATCGGGGACGAGGACGACGCGGCCCCGGATGTCGGCGCTTCCCGGGGTCGCGCTGAGATTGTCGTACTCGATGTATGCGAAGCCCGGGGAGCCCGGACGCGGCGCGGGGGCGCTTTCATTGGACGGAAACGTGGTGAAACGGCGATCGACATCGGTGTCGAGGTCGCGATACCAGATGTCGTAGGTACCGTTTCGATTCGACTGGTAGATCACCGTCTGGGAGCGAACCCAGCGGGGCCGGAAATCGACCCACGAAGCCGGACCCGGATAGTTGAGCACGAGCGAGGAACTGCCGTCCGCCAAGATGACCGCGAGGCGCGGCCGCCCATCGATCCCGAGCGAATTGAAGATGATCGAGTCGCCGCGAACGTCCGGGTAGAGGCACTCATCGAACGACGTGGGGGTGAGCCGCGCCCACTGAGCGCCCGTCAGCGGCGGCTCGGTCACGCCTTTTCCGTCGCACGAGACGAGCGAGAACGCCAGCACGCCCGCGGCCGCGAACTTCAGCCACGCGTTTCGGAATCCCCCTCCTCCACTCGCACGAATCACCATGGGGCGGCACGTTACCACCACGGCCCTTGCATCACAAGGCCGTGGCTCGATCGGGCCCTGCCTCGCGCTTCGTGATTCGCCCGTCGTTCCGCTCGGTTTCGCCGTTCAGATGGGCTCCCGCCCTGCCGATCTCTGATCGGGACGGGAGAAGGGCGCGCGTTGGCCGGTGAGACGCGCGTCGCCCTGCTCCGCCGAACCTGAACCCCAGCAGGATGCTGGAGAAATCGAGGGCACGATGCTCCTCCTGACACGAAAGCTCGGCGAGAATATCCGGATCGGCGACGACGTGAAGATCACGATCGTCGAAGTGAAGGGAAATCACGTGAAACTCGGAATCGACGCACCGCCGAGCGTGAAGGTCCATCGCGAGGAGATCTACGAGCGCATCCAGGCGGAGAATCGCCGCCTACGCGACGCTCAGACCCCGAACGGCGGCGCCACTGGCGGCGCCCCTCCGACGCGTGACGGCGAAAACAACGGCCAGGCGTAAGCGGCCGGCCGCGCGGAAGCGCCGGCGAACCGGCCCGCGCCGCCGCGATCTCCGCGACGTCATGGGCCGGTGGCTCGAGCGTGGCGATCAGGTGACCGCCCTCTTCGAGTGCGCGCTCCGGGGCTGCCTTCTCGGGGATCGCCAGGTGACGGAAGAATCGATCTACGAACTGATGCGTGCTCTTGACTCCCAGGGACGGGCCGCGGGGAATCGGGTGCTGGAGCACTTCGATACCTGCCTCACGGATGTGGCGGAGGGCGAATTCGAGGACGTGTTCCAGGCGCTCTCGATGCTCCGTGACCACTGGGTCGAAGCGCTCGACGCGCTTCGGAGGGACTATCGCCGTGCCGACCGCCTCCACTAAAGACCGGCCCCACGTGAACGAGGCCGACATGAACGGGCGCATCGAACTCGCCCGCCGCCGGATTTCCGAGGGCTTCTACAATCGCCCCGAGGTCCGCCGGACCGTTGCCACGCTCCTCCTCAGCGACCTGGCGCGCGCCAAGCGCCCGGCTGGAAGTTCCCGCCCCGAAACCGCTTGACCCCCGTCTCCAACGACTGGTAAATATGTAGCCACCTACCGCCACGCCCTATTGGGGGCGGGTGAATCGACCGTTCGCCGTCTGGCACCTGGGGGCTCAAGGATGACGCCACCGCCCGGCTGGGAAGCCGCCTGTTGAGAGCTCGCCCCGCCCTTACCACTCCGACCGCCGAAAGCGGACCTCCCCCTTCCACGACGCTGGAAGTGGCCTGGAGCTTCCTCAGACACGCTCAGATGGGCGTTCTGGCGGCCAACCGCCAGGGGAAGATCGTCGCCTCCAATCCCGCCGCCGCGAAGCTCCTGGGCTTCGAGCAGGCCGATCTGGAAGGCGAGGACGCGTCGCGGGTGTTTCGGGCTCCGCGAGGCGATGGTCATCTTCAGCCAGGGGCCACCGCCGCCGCCACCGAGCCGCAGGAAGTGGAGGTCGTGACGAGGGCGGGGGACGTCCTCCCGGTCGCGCTTCGCCTCCTGCCGCTCGAAGGGCTCGACGGCGCGCTCCACGGCACGGTGGCGGTCTTCCAGGACCTCCGAGAGCAGAAAGCGCGCGAGGAGCAGTGGCGCCGCCGCGACCGCCTCGCCTCTCTGGGAGAACTCTCCGCGGGAGTGGCCCACGAGATTCGAAATCCGCTCACCGGGATCGCCACGTCGGCCCAGATTCTCCGCCGCCGAGTGGAAAGCGGCGATCCACGGGGGCAGTTCGTCGACTTGATCCTCGAGGAGTCGGCGCGCCTGGAGCGGATCGTGGAAGGGCTCCTCCAATTCGCGCGTCCCGCCGCACCCCGCCTGGAGCGCCAGAACGTCGTTCCCGCGCTCGACAAGGCGCTCACGCTGGTTCACGAATTGGCGGTGCGGCAAGACGTGCTCCTCCACGTGGAGCGATCGGCCGAGGTGCCGCCCGTCTTCGTCGATGTCGATCAGGTCCTCCAAGTACTCCTGAACGTCCTCATGAACGCCCTTCAAGCCCTCGCGAAGGGGGGCGAGATTCGCGTCACGATCCGTCCCGCGCGGAAACGCGCCGCCGCCCGCAGCAGCATCGGCCGGCGCGCCACCGATCAGTTGGAGCCGGCCGCGGACTTGCCGCTCCTCGACGTCGTGGAAATCCGAGTACAAGACAACGGGCCGGGCATTCCGGCCGCTGACCTCGCGCGCGTCTTCGATCCCTTCTACACGACGCGCGCCCAGGGGACCGGCCTGGGGCTCAGCATCTGTCAGAGCATCATTCGGGAGCATGGCGGTACCATCACGATCGAAAGCGTCGTGGGGCAGGGAACCGCCGTGATCATCGATCTACCCGTGGAGAAGAGACATGGAGACAGACGTCGCGACCCTCGTTAGGCAGACGTACAACCTTTTGGTCGTGGACGACGAACGCACCCTCCGCTTCACGCTGAAGGAGAGCCTGTCGGAGGAGGGGTATCGCGTCGAGACCGCCGCGGACGTCGCCGAGGCAATGAGCCTCCTCGAGCGCGAGGAGTTCCACGTGGCGCTCGTCGATCAGAAACTCCCCGACGAGAGCGGCCTTCAGCTCCTGAAGCGGATCAAGACGAAGCGGCCCGAGACGCAAGTCATCATCATGACCGCATTCGGGAAATTCGCGAATGCCATCGAGGCGGCGCGCGCCGGCTGCTACGACTATGTCGCGAAGCCGTTCGAGCTCGATCACATCAAGATCGTCATCGGAAACGCGCTCAAGGAGATTCGCCTCAGCGAGGAAGTGGCTCGCTTGCGCGCCGTGGAACGCCGCCGCGCCGGCTCGACGCTCATCGTCGGCGGCTCGACACGCATGGTCCGCCTCTTCGAGAAACTGAAGAAGGCGGCCTCCACCGGGACCTCCACCGTGCTCCTCCAGGGGGAAACCGGCGTCGGCAAGGAACTCCTGGCGCGCGAGTTGCACGATCTCGGCCCGACGAGCGACGGCCCGTTCGTGGAGCTCAATTGCAGCGCCGTCCCCGAGAATCTCCTCGAGAGCGAACTCTTCGGCTACGAGAAGGGCGCCTTCACGGACGCCAAGCGGACGAAGAAGGGGCTCATGGAACTCGCGAACGGCGGGACGCTCTTCTTGGACGAAATCGGCGAGATGTCGCTCGCGCTCCAGGCGAAGCTGCTCCGCGCGCTCGAGGCGAAGCGCTTCCGCCGCCTTGGCGGCACCACCGACGTGCACGTCGACACGCGCATCGTGGCGGCCACGAACAAGGATCTCAAGTCGCTCGTGGCGCAGCAGAAATT
Organism: Candidatus Eiseniibacteriota bacterium; assembly: GCA_031370645.1. Lineage (GTDB taxonomy): Bacteria > Eisenbacteria > RBG-16-71-46 > SZUA-252 > SZUA-252 > SZUA-252. The sequence continues at coordinate 102,461 of JANMQV010000152.1, forward strand.
CCGCGAGGACCTCTTCTACCGTCTCGACGTCATTCGCATCGACGTGCCGCCCCTTCGCGAGCGGCCCGAGGACGTTCCGGCGCTCGTCGATCACTTCGTCGCGAACTTCAACCGGGAACTCGGGAAGTCGGTGAAGGGGGCTACGGACGAAGCGATGGGGCTCATGATGGCGTACCCCTGGAGGGGGAACGTCCGCGAGCTAAAGAACGTCCTCGAGCGCACCATTCTCCTCGAATCGGATGAGTGGATCCTTCCCGAGCATCTCCCGTCGGAAATTGTCGGCGTCGGCGGTTCGGGAACGCAGGTGCTGGAGGCCCGCCTCCACACGGAGGGGGGCGTGACGACGCTCGCGCAGGCGGAGCGCGTCGCGATCGAGATGGCGCTTTCTCACGCCGGCGGCAACAAGACGCGCGCGGCCGAGGCGCTCGGCATCTCGCGCCAGACGCTTCGGACGAAGTTGAAGGAGTATCGGATCGAGGGCCCCGCCGGCCATGCCGGCTGAGCCGGCGCCCTCCGCGGCGCCGGCGGACTTCTCGTTGGAGCGTGGCGGCGCCGTCTCGCCGCGCGCGGGGCTGCTTACGACCGGACACGGCGTCGTTCGCACGCCGGCCTTCATGCCGGTCGGAACGCAGGGGACGGTGAAGGGGCTCTCCCCGGCCGATCTCCGCGTCTCAGGGACGCAGATCCTCCTCTCGAACACCTATCACCTGATGCTCCGACCTGGTGCGGAGCTGATCCGCTCGCTTGGCGGGCTCCACCGCTTCATGGGATGGGACGCGCCGATCCTCACTGACAGCGGCGGTTACCAAATCCTGAGTCTCAAGGAGCGCGTGAAGATCACCGAGGAGGGCGTGGCGTTCCGCTCTCACCTGGACGGGCGCCCCGAACTCCTCACGCCGGAGCGAGCCATGGAAGTGCAGGCCGATCTCGGCGTCGACATCGCGGTGACGCTCGACCACGCGATCTTGTTGCCGGCAACGCCGGAAGCGGTGCGCGACGCCGGGGAGCGGACGATCCGGTGGACCGAGCGCTCCCTCGCCCACGCGGCCACGCTCGACACGCCGACCGGGCTTCCGCAGCTCCACTTCGCCATCGCGCAGGGAGGGGGCGACCCCGCGCTGCGCGCGGAGATGGCGGAGCGGACCGCGCGAATGCCCTGCGACGGCTTTTGCATCGGCGGGCTCTCGGTGGGGGAATCGAAAGAGGAGACGTGGACGCTCGCGCGCGCGGCCACGGGCGCGCTCCCGGTCGACCGGCCGCGCTACCTCATGGGGATGGGCACGCCGCGCGACTTGTTGGATGGAGTCGCCTCGGGTGTCGATCTATTCGACTGTGTGCTCCCGACGCGGAACGCGCGAAACGGAATGGCCTTCACGCACGACGGCCCGATCAACATTCGAAACGCCGTCCACGCGCGCGATCCGCGGCCGCTCGACACGGAATGCGGCTGCGAGGCCTGCGTCGAGTTTTCACGCGCCTATTTGCGGCATCTCCACATCGCCGGGGAGATCCTGGCGCACCGTATGCTCACCTTGCACAACGTCACGTTTTACCAGACACTCATGGCAGGCGCCCGCGCGGCGATCGAGCGGGGCGCCTACGATGAATTCCACCGCGCGGTGACCGAACGCTACCGCGAGCGCGCCGGGGCCGACGAGCCACCCGCGCGCGATACCCACGCAGGAGATTCCGAATGATCGAAGCCGTCTACGCCCAGGCGGCCGCCCCGGCGGCGCCCTCGGCGCAGGAGCAGATGCTGCATATGGTCGTGATCCTCGCCATCACGGTGGGGATTTTCTACTTCATGATCATCCGGCCCCAGCAGAAGCGGCAGAAGGAGACCGAGTCCATGCTTGCCGCCATCAAGAAGGGGGACCGGGTGCTCACCACCGGAGGCATCTACGGCACCGTCGTCGGAACGAAGGACGACGTCGTGGTCCTGAAGGTGACCGAGGAGGTGAAGTTGGAATTTTCACGCGCGAGTATCGTGCAGGTGAAGGAGCGCGGTGAGTAGAGAGCCGCTCCCGCTTCGCTTTCTCGGCGATCCCGTTCTTCGCCGGAAGGCCGAAGCGATCCCCGAGGTGACGCTCGAGATCCGCGATCTCATCGAGGCGCTGTTCGCCACGATGTACTTCGAGGAGGGTGTCGGCCTTGCGGCGCCTCAGGTCGGGCGATCGGTCCGCCTCTTTGTCATCGACGTGGAGCCGGAGGAGGAGGGGGGCGCCCGCGTGAAGCAGGCATTCGTGAACCCCGTCATCCGCGAGCGCTCCGGTGAAATGGTCGGCGAGGAGGGATGTCTTTCGATCCCCGGGCTCCGCGCCGACGTGAAACGCGCCGCGCGCGTCGTCATGGAGGCGCTCGACGCCGACGGGAAGCCGGTCCGCATCGAAGCGGAGGGGATCGTGGCCCGCGCGCTCCAGCACGAACTGGATCACCTCGACGGCATCGTCTTCCTCGATCGCCTTGGCCCGATCACGCGCCGCCTCCTCGAAGCGAAGTGGAAGCGCGTGCGGCCCGACGTCGAATCCGACCGCGCCTCCCGCTCCACCGACGACGGCGCCTCGGGAGCCGCGCCGTCCCGCTGAGGGGCGCCATGCGCCTCGTCTATTACGGCACGCCGGAACACGCCGTGCCACCGCTCCGCCGCCTTGTCGCCGATGGTGTGGCTCCGCTCCTCGTGGTCACGCGCCGCGACAAGCCGAAGGGCCGCGGACTCACACTCTCCCCTTCGCCCGTTCGCGCCGCCGCCGAATCGCTCGGCATTCCGGTCGTCACGCCCGATCGCGCCAGCGCCGAGGAGGAAGTGGAACGCGTGCGCTCGTTCTCGCCCGATCTTCTGGTGGTCGTCGCCTACGGACAGATTCTGAGCCCTGCGCTTTTGGCGGTGCCGCGGCTCGGGGCCTTGAACGTTCACTTCTCGCTCTTGCCGCGCCATCGCGGTGCCGCGCCGATCCAGGCGGCCATCCTGGCGGGAGACGAGGAGACCGGCGTCAGCACCATGTGGATGACCGAGGGTCTCGACGAGGGGCCGGTATTTCTCGAACGTGCCACGCCGATCGCCTCCGGCGAGAACGCGGCGATGTTGGGGAATCGATTGGCGGAGATGGGAGCGGAGTTGCTGGCGGAGTCGCTTGCGTTGTCGGCGCGCGGCGTGGTGACGCGGCGCGCGCAGGATCACGCGAGGGCCACGTACGCTCCGAAGTTGAAAACCTCCGATGCTCGTCTCGCGGTGAGCGGTTCCTCGGACGACCTGGAGCGTCGCGTGCGCGCCTACACGCCGGAGCCTGGCGCTTGGCTCGATCTGGGGTCGGGGAGGCTCGTCGTCCTGGCCGCGACCGCGGACCCGGCCGCAGCGACGACCGGTGCGGGTGTCGTCGCCGCGCCGCCCGGTACGGCCGCCGTCGCCGCGCCGCCCGCCGGAACCGTGATCGCCATCGACCGCGCGCGCGGGTTGGGTGTCGCCTGCGGCCACGGCACGCTCTGGCTCTCGAGAGTCCGCCCCGCGGGGCGGAAGGAAATGTCGGGCGCCGACTACGCGAACGGCGCGCGGCTTCAGCCCGGCTCGCCCCTCCCGCTTCGCGCGGGGACGGCATGAGCGCTCCTCCGCGCCGCACGCCGCCGCGCCGGAGAAAGACTTCTCCGCGCGAGCTCGCGCTCCAGATTCTCCACGACGCCGAGAGCCGAAGCGCCTACGCCGACCGCCTCCTCGAAACGCGCCTTCGGGCGAACGCGCTCGAGCCGCGCGACGCCGCATTCGTCACGACCCTCGTGCAGGGAACACTTCGATACCGTGCGCTCCTCGACCATCATCTCGACGCGCTCCTGGGCGCGCGCCAGGATGGCATGGCGGGCCTTCCGCTCTGGATTCGCACCGCACTTCGCCTCGGGGCGTATCAGATGCTGGTCCTCACGCGAGTGCCGGCTTCGGCCGCGGTGACGGAGAGCGTGGAGCTGGCGAAGCAGTACGGCCACCCCGGGACGGCGGGGCTCGTGAACGCGGTGCTCCGGAAACTCGCGTCCGGGGAGCGCGCTCCGCTGCCTCCGCTCGAAGTCGATCCAGTCGCTCACCTCGCGGTCGCCACGTCGCATCCGCGATGGCTCGTGGAACGATGGGTCGCGCGATGGGGGGTGGAGGAGGCCGCGCGGCTCCTCCACGCCGACAACGACGAGCCGGCCATCACCGTGCGGCCGAATCTCCACCGGCTCCGCCTGGCGGCCTTCGAGGAGGCGCTCCGCGCGGAAGGGCACGAATCGATCCCCGGGGCGAATGGCGGGCCCGTTCGTGTCGTCGCCCCCGGCTATGTGCCGAGCCGCTCGCAACTCTTCCGGCAGGGAATGCTCTGGCTTCAAGACGAAGCGGAGTCGGTGGTGCCGCTCCTTCTCGGCGTGAAGCCGGGGATGCGCGTGCTCGACTACTGCGCGGCACCCGGCGGGAAAGCGGCGGCGCTGGCCGAGGCCGTGGCGCCGAACGGACTCATCGTCGCCATGGAACGCCACCAGAGCCGAGCGCGCTCCATGCGCGAGAACTTGGCCGAGCGACTCCGCATGCCGCGCATCTCCGTCGTCTGCGCCGACGGTGTGCGGCCTCCGTTCGCCGCGCCGTTCGACGCGATCCTCGTCGACGCTCCGTGCAGCGGCCTGGGCGTCCTTCGCCGTCGCGCGGATGCGCGGTGGCGGAAAGAGGCGCCGATCATCGCGGAGATGGCGGCGCTCCAACGCTCGCTCCTCCACGCTGCCGCGGCGCTCGTCCGTCGGGGCGGCGTCATGGTGTATAGTGTCTGCTCGTTGGAACCAGAAGAGACCGACGCGACCGTGAAGGAGTTTCTCGACACGCATTCCGACTTCGTCCACGAGGACGCGCGTCCGTTCGTGCCGCCGAAATTCCGCGGCGCCGACTCCGCGATCCGGGCGCTTCCCCACATTCACGGGACCGACGGCGTCTACGCCGTACGGCTCCGACGCGCATGAGCGATATCGAGAAAGACAAAGTCTCCATCGACGAGCTGGCCCCCGAAGTCGAAGCGCCGCGGCCGTCCGACCGCCGGCGCGGCCTCCGTTTCAACCTCATCACCGGCACGCTTCTCCTCTCCGCCATCGCCTTGGCCGGCGGGTTCTTCATCGTAAATCTCGTCCTCATGCCTTCGTTGACGCGGCAGGGAGAGGAAGTTCGCGTGCCCGACATCGTGGGGCTGAGCGAGCGCGAGGCCGAACGCTCCTTGGGGGGAGGCGATCTTCGCCTGTCCAAAATCTCCGAGCAATGGAGCCCCGACGTACCGCGCGGCTACGTCTCGCGGCAAGATCCGGAACCGGGCTCGGTGGTGAAGCGCGGACGGCGGATCTCGGTCGTCGTGAGCCTCGGCGCTCAAGGGACGACGGTGCCGGTCGTGGATGGGGAATCGCTCCAGCGCGCCGAGATCATGCTCGTAGGAGCGGGGCTTCGCCGCGGACGCACCGCGCGCGTTTACACCGACGAAGCGCCGCGCGATGCGGTCGTCGCGAGCGATCCGCCCGGCGATACCGTAGTTCAGCAGGAGACTACGGTAGACCTGCTCGTCAGCATGGGACCCTTGCCGCGCGGATATGTCCTTCCCGATCTGACTGGTCGCGAGGTGGTGCCGGTCGCGAGAGCGCTTCGAGACGAGGGATTCCTCGTGATCACGCGCGCGGGGGGGCCGCGGGAGAGGAGCGGGTTCGTCTCGGCGCAGCAGCCGACGCCGGGCAGCCGCGTGGCGCCGCGCGACTCGATCGTTCTCTACGCCAACCCATGAGCGCCGCCGCGAACTGGGCGAAGCCGCCAGAGACGCGGCTCTGCCCCTCGATCCTCTCCGCCGATTTCGCGCACCTTGGCGAGCAGATCGCGCTCGTGCAGCGGGCCGGCGCCGATTTTCTCCACGTTGACGTCATGGACGCCCAGTTCGTCCCGAATCTCACGTTCGGGCCGATCATCGTGGAGGCGTGCCGGAAACTCACCTCGTTGCCGCTCGATGTGCACTTGATGGTGGTCGAGCCGATGCGGTTTCTCGAAGGGTTCGCGCGCGCCGGGGCGGATCATCTGACGGTGCATCTCGAAGCGGTGACCGATCCCGCGGCCGCGGCTCGGGCGATTCGTGATCGCGGGCTCCGCGCCGGCATTGCCATCAAGCCGGGGACGCCGATCGAACAGATCCTTCCGGTGTTGGGCGACGTCGATCTCGCGCTGGTGATGACGGTGGAACCTGGCGCGGGCGGGCAGTCGTTCCTTCCCGACTCGCTACGTCGGATCGCGCGCGTTCGACAGACAATCGCCGCCGGCGATCTCGACTGCTTGCTGCAAGTGGATGGTGGAATCTCCAAGGAAACGATCGCCGGCGCCGCGGAGGCGGGCGCCGACACGTTCGTCGCCGGGAATTCCGTCTTCCGCGCTCCCGATCCCGCCAAAGCCCTCCATGAACTCCGCGAGGCGCTCAAAGCCGCGCCAGGCCGCGCCAAGCGCGCATGAACTTCCTCGTCGTCGGGGGCGCCGGCTACATCGGAAGCGTCGTCTGCGAAGAGCTGGTTCGGGCGCGGAACTCCGTGATCGTGCTGGACGATCTCTCCACCGGGCACCGCGACGCCGTTCCGGCGTTGGCGTATCTGGTGGAGGGAAGCCTCACGGATGAGGCTGCGCTGAAGGAGGCGCTGACGGTCAAGGAGATCGACGTCGTCATTCACCTGGCGGCGAAGTCGATCGTCGGCGAGTCGGTGCGTGAGCCCGAGGCCTACCAGGAGGCGAACGTCACGAATGGCGTGCGGCTCCTGGATGCCATGCAACGCCACGATGTTCGACGAATCGTCTTCTCTTCGACCGCGGCGGTCTACGATCCCGCGGCCGCCATGCCGCTTCGCGAGTCGTCCTCGCTCCGACCACTCAATCCATACGGCGCCACGAAACTCGCGTTCGAGCGCATCTTGTCCGAGCGCGCGGGGGTCGGTTCGATCTCGCACGTCACGCTCCGCTATTTCAACGTCGCCGGCGCGAGCATCGATCACGGCGAGGACCATCGCGACGAGACGCATCTCATTCCGTTGTTGCTCGACGCGGTCCGAGGCGCGCGAGGGCCGGTGCCGGTATATGGAACGGACTATTCCACGCCCGATGGAACGGCTGTCCGCGACTACGTTCACGTGTTGGATTTAGCGGAGGCTCACGTCCGGGCGGCGAAGTACCTGGCTGCCGATGGCGAGCCGGTCACGCTGAATCTCGGCTCGGAACGGGGCGCCTCCGTGCGGGAAGTGATCGGCGCCGTGCGCCGCGTGACCGGAAGCGACGTCCCGACCGCGGACGCCGACCGTCGCGAGGGCGATCCGCCGCTCCTCATCGCCTCGTCCGAATCGGCCCGGCGCGTGTTAGGCTGGAAGCCCCAGTTCGGAGAGCTCGACACCATCGTGGAAACGGCGTGGACCTGGCGCCAACGCTACCCGGAGGGCTACGAGTCATGAGCGAAGACGAACGTCTGGTATCGGTACGACGCGTCCAAGACGAGACGACGGCGACCCTGCTGGTCGATTTTCTCCGCTCGAACGGCGTCCCCGCGACGGCCGTGGCGATGCAAATTCCGTGGCTTCCCGGCGTCGAGACGTTCCGCCAGGGATTTTGGGGGCACGTGGAAGTGATGGAGCGCGACGCCGAGCGCGCGAAGGTGTTGATCGACGATTTCTTCGCCGGCGACGTGCAGGATGAGCCGGGTTTGGAGACGACGACGAACGGCGCCGATCTGACCGACGATGAGGAGCGGGAGTGAATCCGGCTTCCATGGCGACGCGACGGGCTCCCTCGTTCACGCGTAGTGCCTTGGCCGCTCGCGTTGGTGAGTTCCGCGGCAAACGGGTGCTCGTGATCGGCGACGTGATCCTCGATCGCTACCTCTGGGGGCGCGCCACGCGCGTCTCTCCCGAGGCACCGGTGCTGGTCGTGGATGTCGATCGTGAGGAGTTTCGGCTTGGCGGCGCCGCCAACGTGGCACATAACGTGGCATCGCTCGGCGCGAAGCCCGTCTTGTTCGGCGTCTGTGGGACGGATTTGGCGTCGGGTGCCTTGGCGCGGCTCTTGAGCGAGCGCGGCGTCGATCCCGAAGCGGGCATGATCACCGACGCCTCGCGCCGCACGACCGTGAAGACGCGGATCATTGCTCATCACCAGCAGGTGCTCCGGGCCGACGAAGAAACGCGCGACGCCTGCGCCGATTCGACCCGCGCGCGTTTATTGGATCGTATTGTGTCAGGGCTCGATGGCGCCGATGCCGTGATCGTGTCGGATTACGGCAAGGGCGTCCTGTCCCAGCCCTTATTGGACTCGTTGCTCCCCGAATTGACGCGCCGCGGTATTCCAACCGCCGTCGATCCCAAAGAAGAGCAGTTCTTCCGCTACAAAGGCGTCACCGTCATCACGCCCAACCTGAGCGAAGCGTCGCAAGCGTGGGGCCGGCGAATTCGGAGCGAAGTCGAACTCGCTGAGGCGGGGTTCGGTCTTCGCGAGAAGTTGGGTTCGCGTTCGGTTCTGATCACGCGCGGCGAGGACGGCATGTCGCTCTTCGACGAGGAAGGGCACACGCACATCCCGACCAAGGCGCGGGAGGTCTACGACGTCACCGGCGCCGGCGACACGGTTGTAGCGACCATGGGCGTGGCGCTAGCCGCGCGGGCGCCCTTGGCCGAGGCGTGCGTCTTGGCGAATCACGCGGCGGGGCTGGTGGTGGCGCACTTGGGCACGGCCGCCGCGACCGCCGATGATCTCATCGCTTCGCTGCAAGACTTGGAAGGGTAGGGGACTCGTGGGCGAAGTGCTAAGCCTCGAAGACGCACTCCGCCGCCGCGCATCGGTGCGCGTAAGAGGCATGAAGTTCGTGTTCACGAATGGTTGCTTCGATCTCATTCATCCGGGGCATGTGGCGCTGTTGCGGGAGGCACGGAAGCAGGGCGATTACCTACTGGTCGCGATCAACAGCGATCGCTCTGCGCGCGGATTGAAGGGCGAGGGAAGGCCGGTGCAGAACGAAGCGGATCGGGCCGAAGTACTCGCCGCGATGCGCGATGTCGATGGGGTCGTGGTGTTCGACGAGGAGACACCGGCGAAGGTGATCGAAGCGATCAAGCCGGATGTGCTGGTGAAGGGTGGGGACTACACGCCGGACAACGTCGTCGGGCGTGAAGTCGTGGAGAAGGCTGGCGGCCGCGTCCACATCGTGCCACTCGTACCGGGGAAGAGCTCCAGCGCCCTCGCTGGGAATGCCTAATAGCAGCGCCTACTCATACCTCAAACTTTCAATCGGGTTGAGCCCCGCCGCGGTCTTCGCGGGATAGAATCCGAAGAAAATCCCCACCACCGCCGAAAACCCGACCGCCAGCGCGATGGAATCAGCCCCGATCAGCGTGGGCCATTGCGCGAAGCGGGAGACCGCGTAGGCGATCCCCATTCCTAGCGCAATCCCCACGGCGCCCCCCACAAGACTCACGAAGGCCGACTCCGCCAGGAACTGAACCATGATGTCGATGCTCCTAGCGCCCAGTGCGCGGCGCACGCCGATCTCGCGCGTCCGCTCGGTGACCGAGACGAGCATGATGTTCATGATCCCGATCCCGCCGACCAAGAGCGACACCAACGCGACGCTCGACAACAGCACCGTCATGATCTGAGACGTCCCCTCCGCCGTTGAAGCGATCTCCGACTGCGAGCGGACCATGAAATCATCCTGCTGACCCGCAGCGATCCGGTGCCGCTGTCGTAGCAACGTCGAAATCTCCTCGATCGCGTTGTCGACGGCACCCTCGGAGGTCGCCGACACCAAGATCGAACCGACGCGCAACGGAGACGCGAGGATCTTCTTCTGCACGGTCGCGAGCGGCGCCACGATCATGTCGTCTTGATCCTGCCCGAACGAATTCGATCCCTTCGAAGCCAACACGCCGATCACTTGGAACGGCAACCGGCGAATGCGGATCGTGCTCCCGACCGCCTCGGCGTCGCCGAACAACTCTTTCTTCACGGTCGCGCCGATGACGCACACTTTCGCCGCCGCGCGGACGTCGGAAGTCGTGAACGAGCGCCCTTCGGCGATGGGCCAGTCGCGGACGACGAGGAAATTCTCGTCGCCGCCCTGAACGGTCGTGCTCCAGTTGGCGTCACCCGCCACGACCTGCGCTTGTGATCGAACGGTGGGGGAGGCGACGGCGACGGAGGGGCACTCGCGCATGATGGCTTGAGCGTCTTCGACGGAGAGCATCTGCGTGGCGCCGGTGCCGCTTCGCACCGTGCCCATCATGCCGCCCGAGAAGACCATGATCACGTTGGATCCGAGGCTACGAATCTGCTCCTGAACGCTCTGCTTGGCACCTTGGCCGATGGCGAGCGTGGCGATGACGGCGGCGACGCCGATGATGACGCCGAGCATGGTGAGGAACGTGCGGACCTTGTTGCGGGTGAGGGCTCGCATTGCTTCTTGAAGGACTTCGCTCCAGACGACCATGGCCGCGCTACCTCCCTCCGCCCGAGCGGCCGCCGCCGGTGTTACCGCCGCGCTGACCGCCACCGCCGGGTGCCGGCTGGAACGGATTCGTCGTCTGTTTCTTTCCGTTATCCACTACTTCCTGTCCCACGACGACCATGGCGCCCTCGTCCAACGAGCCCGGAAGGAGTTCGGTAAGCGTGCCGTCGGTGATCCCGACGCGAACGTGGACCGCCTTGGGCGCCTTCTTGCCGCTCGAATCGGCGAGCACGTAGACCGTAGCGGGGCGACCGGGGCGAGCTTCGCGCATCGCGCGTCCGCCCTTGCCGCCGGCGCTCGTGTCGGCGCCGGCGCCACCGCCACCGCGGCCCGCTCGCGCCCCACGACCACTCGTGCCTTCCGCCATACCGGCGCCGCTACCACCACCACCGCCGGCCCGCGCATTGAGCGGCCGGAAGCGGAGCGCGGCGTTCGGCACCTTCAACGCCTCAGGCCGCGACGCCGAAACGATCGTCACGTTTGCCGTCATCCCGGGGAGAAGTTTTGAATCAGCGTTCGGCACGCGCGAAACGACGATGTAGGAAACCACGCCCGCCTCGGTGATCGGCTCGGCGCGGATCTGGCGCACGTGTCCTTCGAACACGCGATCCGGAAACGCATCGACCGAGAAGGAGATTGGCATTCCGTCTTCCACCTGCCCGATGTCCGCTTCATCGACGCGCGACTCCAACTCCATCTCGGTCAGATCGCGCGCGAGCGTGAAGAGGTTCGGCGACTGCAAACTCGCCGCCACCGTCTGTCCGACATCGATATTCCGAGCGATCACCGTCCCCGAAATCGGAGCCGTGATCGTCGTGTTCGCCATGTTCACGCGCGCACGCTCGGCGGAAGCCTGGGCCTGACGGAGATCGGCGCGTCGCGAATCAACCAAAGCCTGCGCCGTTTCGAGATCGGTCTTCGCGATCAGTCCCTGCGCCATGAGGTCCTTCGCCCGCTTAAGACCGCGCTCCCCATCGGCCAGCTGCACCTTGGCTTTTTCGATCGCGGCATCGGCCTCGCCCCACGCCGCGCGGAACAATGAAGGTTCGATCTGCGCCAAGACCTGTCCCTTCTTCACGCGATCGTTGTAATCGACGTTCACCTTCGCCAGCGTTCCCGAAACCTGGCTCCCGACCTCCACCTGATCAACCGGATTGAGCGTCCCCGTGGCGGAGACCTGGCTCTGGATCGGCCCGCGCGAAACGGCCGCTTCCCGGTACTGCGCCGGTTTCGCTTTTCCGCGCCACGGACCGAACCAACCGACCGCTACCGCCACCCCGATGCACACCGCGATCCATGCGCCACGCTTCATCCGGACCAAACTCCTCCATAGGGCCCGGAAATGGCGTCCGGGCGCACCCTTGACAGCCCCGGTAGGGGGCGGGTAACGTCCATTGATTTCCTAGGATTTGAGAAACACCGACGTGCTTCGTCCGGGGCCGTCCTCGCCGTGGCGAGCGCCTCGAAGCTCCCGCCGCACCGATGCCGTGTCCGTACCCGGCGGCCCCCGGTCACTTTCCACCTTTGAAGGAGGCATGCCTCGAGTGAAACGGACACGTCGTGTGGTAATTATGGGCGCCGGTGGGCGCGATTTCCATAACTTCAATGTTTTCTTCAAGAACCGGGCGGAGTACGAGGTCGTGGCGTTCACCGCTTCGGCCCAAATTCCGGGGATCGACGACCGCCGCTACCCGCGTTCGCTCGCCGGCCCCCGGTACCCCAAGGGGATTCCGATCTACTCCGAGCAGGAGCTCCCGGAACTGATCCGCGACGAGAACGTCGACCTGGTGGTCTTCGCCTACAGCGACGTCTCGCACGAATACGTGATGCACAAGGCCTCCTGGGTGATGGGCATGGGCCCCGATTTCATGCTCATGGGCCCCGGCACCACCATGCTGAAGAGCAAAGTCCCGGTCGTCGCCGTGAACGCGGTTCGGACCGGCGCCGGGAAGAGCCAGACCACCCGGCGCGTTTGCGAGATCTTGAAGGCGATGGGGAAGAAGGTCGTCGCCATCCGCCATCCGATGCCGTACGGCAATCTCGCCCACCAGGGAGTTCAGCGCTTCGCCACCTACGCCGATCTCGACCGTCACAAGTGCACCATCGAGGAGCGAGAAGAGTACGAACCGCATCTCGACCGCGGCACGATTGTCTACGCGGGCGTCGACTACGCCGAGATTCTCGCCAAGGCGGAGAAGGAAGCCGACGTCATCGTCTGGGACGGCGGCAACAACGACTTCTCCTTCTATAAGCCCGACCTTCAAGTCGTCGTGGCCGACCCGCATCGTCCCGGCCACGAGCGCACCTACCATCCCGGCGAAACGAACATTCGCTTAGCCGACGTCGTGGTCTTGAACAAGATCGACTCCTCCGATCCCGCGAACGTGGAGAAGGTTCGTGCCTCGGTGGCGCAGATCAATCCGAACGCCGTGATCGTTGACGCCGCGTCGCCGATTTCGGTCGATCGTCCCGAATTGATCAAGGGACATCGCGCGCTGGTCATCGAGGACGGCCCGACCCTGACGCACGGCGAAATGAAGTACGGCGCCGGCGTCATCGCCGCGAAGAAGCATGGTGCGCGCGAAATCGTCGATCCGCGCCCCTGGCTTGTCGGTTCGCTTCGGGACACGTTCAATCAGTACCCCAACATCGGCGCCTTGCTCCCGGCCATGGGGTACTCGAACGAACAGATTCGCGACATGGAGCGGACGGTGAACGCGACCGAATGCGACGTCGTCATCGTCGCGACGCCGATCGATCTCCGCCGCCTGATCAAGATCAAGCATCCGGCGGTCCGCGTCGGGTACGAATTGCAGGAAATAGGCACGCCCACGCTCCACGACGCCATCGCCGACGCGCTCGCGCGTCTCGGGAAGGGCCATGCACCCGCGCGGAAGGGCGCCCCGGCCACGAAGGCCGCGAAGGCCGCGAAGAAGGCTCCTGCCCGGAAGACTGCGAAGGCCACTCGGAGACGGAAATGAACCTCCACGAATACCAGGGCAAGGACGTCTTCCGCGCGGGCGGCATTCCCGTTCCGCCGGGCGAGGTCGCGCGCACCGTCGAGGAGGCCGAGACGTTCGCAGCCCGACTCGGATTCCCGGTCGTGATCAAGGCACAGGTCTTGATCGGCGGCCGCGGCAAGGCGGGCGGCGTGAAGGTCGTGAAGAACGGCCAGGATTTCACGCGCGAAGCGGGGCGCATCCTCGGCATGGACATCAAGGGACACGCGGTGCGGAAAATTCTCATCACGCCCGCGACCGCAATCGACAAGGAGTTCTACGCGGGGATCGTCCTCGACCGGAAGTACGAGACGCCGCTCCTCATGGTGAGCCCCGCCGGCGGCGTGGACATCGAGGACGTGGCGCGCCAGACGCCGGAGAAGATCCTTCGCCTCCACTTGGACGAGCGCGGGCTCCCGGCGTATCGGGCGCGGGCCGCGGCGCGGTTCCTCGATCCGCGCCCCAAGGTGCAGAAGCAACTCGCGAGCGTGATCTCCAAACTCGCGAAGGTCTACTACAGCCGGGACTGCTCGCTCGCGGAGATCAACCCGCTCGTCGTGACGCCGTCGGAGGAGGTCTGGGCTCTCGACGCGAAGGTCGTCATCGACGACAACGCGCTCGACCGTCACGCCGATCTCGCCGACATGCGCGATTTGGGCGCCGAGGATCCGGGCGAAGTCGAATCGCGCGAGAAGGGGCTCTCCTACGTGCGGCTCGAGGGCTCGATCGGCTGCGTGGTGAACGGCGCCGGGCTCGCCATGGCGACGATGGATCTCATCCAGTTCCACGGCGGGAAGCCGGCTAACTTCCTCGACATCGGCGGCTCGTCGAATCCCGACAAGGTGACGGCGGCCATGAACATTCTCACGAGAGACCAGCGCGTTCGCGCGGTGCTCTTCAACATTTTCGGCGGCATTACGCGCTGCGACGACGTGGCGCGCGGACTCCTCGCCGCGCTCGACCGGATCGGCACCAAGCTTCCGATCGTGATCCGGCTCACCGGCACGAACGAGAAGGAAGCGCGCGCGTTGCTGAGCGCGCGCGGCATGACGGCGTTGAGCGACATGGACGAGGCGGTTCGCTCGGTGATTGCGCGCGCGGCGGAGGCGGCGTGAGCATTTTCGTCGGACGCGATTCGCGCGTACTCGTGCAGGGAATCACCGGCCGCGACGGCTCGTTCCACGCGCGCGGCATGAAGGAATACGGCACCAAGGTCGTCGCGGGCGTCACCCCCGGCAAGGGCGGGACGAACCTCGACGGCATCCCGGTCTTCGACTCGGTGGACGAAGCGGTAGCTCGGACGAAGGCGAACGTCGCGGTGATCTACGTTCCGGCGCCGTTGGCGCAGGACGCGATCTACGAAGCGGTCGACGCCGAGATCCCGCTCGTCGTCTGCATCACCGAGGGAGTCCCGATTCGCGACATGATCGAAGTCGCGAGCTATCTCCGCGGCAAGTCGACGCGCTTGATCGGCCCGAATTGCCCCGGCCTCATCACGCCGGGTCAGTGCAAGGTCGGCATCATGCCGGGCTTCATCCATGTGCCCGGCAGGATCGGGCTCGTGAGCCGAAGCGGAACGCTGACCTACGAAGTCGTCTGGCAGCTGACGCGCGCCAAGATGGGGCAGTCGACCTGTATCGGCATCGGCGGCGACCCGATCGTCGGCACGCGCTTCGTCGATACGCTCGCGCAGTTCGAGGCCGACGACGACACCGACGCGATCGTCTTGATCGGCGAAATCGGCGGAACCGACGAGGAAGACGCGGCGGCCCTGATCGAGAAGCACATCTCGAAGCCGGTCGTTGCCTTCATCGCGGGCCAGACCGCACCCGCCGGGAAGCGGATGGGACACGCCGGCGCCATCGTTTCGGGCGGGGCGGGAACGGCGGCGGAGAAGATGGCGCGCTTCGAGCGCGCGGGAGTGCCGGTGGCGAGGGTGCCGTCTGAGATCCCGGGGCTCGTCGCCGCGGCGCTCGCCAAGCGGGCGAAGAAGGCGGGGCTGAAGGTTGTCATGGGTGGGGTTGTGATGGGCGGAAAGGGCGTGAAGAAGAGCGCTCCCAAGTCCGCCGCGAGGCCGGTGAAGAAGCCGGCGAAGAAGCCGGCCAAGAAATCGGCTCCGAAAGCCGCGAAGCGCTCGGCGAAGCCGGCCGCGCGTAAATCCTCGCCGAAGAAGTCGGCATCCAAGAAGAAGGCCGTCGCGAAGAAGGGCCGGCACTAGCCCACGGCGATCGTGAAATCATCGCCGCGGCCGGCCCGTCGCGCCGGCCGCGGCGTTTCCTATCCCAACCAGGCGACGCCAACCGGAGGAATCCCGTGTCGATGCAAGAGACGCTGTTCATGATCAAGCCCGACGCCGTCAAGGGACGGAAGATCGGCCTCATCCTCGCCAAGATCGAAGAGGCGGGATTCGAGATCGTCGAGATGCGCCAGGTTCGCCTGACGGCCGACCAGGCTCGCCGCTTCTATGCCGTGCACGAAGGAAAGCCGTTCCTGAACGAACTGGTCGCCTTCATGTCATCGGGTCCCGCCGTGCCGTGCCGCCTCCGCCGCGAGAACGCGGTGCTCGGCCTCCGCGAACTGATCGGCGCTACCGACCCGAAGGAAGCGAAGCCGGGCACGATCCGCGCGCTCTACGCCGAGAGCAAGGGGCTGAACGCGGTCCATGCCTCGGATTCACCGGAAAACGCTGCGATCGAAATCGAGTTCATGTTCGGGGCCGTAGGAGCCACTCGTTAGGCCCGGACTGACGCCGAGGAAGCCATTGTGAATATCGACCTAAGAGAACTCCCCGACGGCCTTTCCACCCTCGAACTCGAGCTTCCGGGCGAGGCGTTCGGGCTGGCCAAGACGGAAGTCGAGCTGGAGGGGCCGCTTCAGGTCCAACTGATCCTCGACAGGCGGGAGGACGAGATCTGGGTCCGGGGCAAAGCTCAGGGCGCGGCGCGGCAGGAGTGCTCCCGATGCCTGGTGGAATACGCCCAGAATCTCGAATTGGAGTTCGATGTCTTCTGTGCTAAGGTATCTAATCCCAACGTGGTGAGCCACAAGGCCGTAGACGAAGAGGATGGGGGCATTCACACCCACGACGGCCGGGTTCTCTCCATTGACGGCGAGATCCGGGAGGCCGTGATTTTGGCGCTTCCGATGAAACCGCTCTGCCGGGAAGCCTGCGCGGGACTCTGTCCACGCTGCGGCGAAGATCTGAACCAGGGCCCTTGCCGCTGCGCACGCGCCGCGGCCGGGGGATGAGACGCGCCCGGACCGGCCCGGGACCAAGCGCGCCCCGCAACCAGAGGATGTAGCGAATGGCAGTTCCCAAGCGACGCCACTCCAGCACCCGAGGCAAGAACCGCCGCACGAACTGGAAGTTGCGGAAGCCCTCGAGGTCGCTCTGCTCGCACTGCAGCCAGCCCAAGCTTCCGCATCGGGTCTGCGCGCACTGCGGTTATTACGCCGGCGAAGAGGTGATCGTTCAGGAGTCCGCCCGCACCGCGTAGCCTCCCAACGACGATGGACCAGGGACGGAAGCGACCGGTCATCGGGGTGGACGCCATGGGCGGCGACCTCGCACCCCGCGTGAACATCCAAGGGGCGCTCGAGGCGATTGCCGAATCCGCGTCCGCGTTCGACGTGGTCTTGGTGGGCGACGAAACGGCCATCCGCGAAGAAGCGAAGCGGCTCGGCGTCACCGATCGGCTTCCGCGCGTCATTCACGCGGCGGAGCAGGTCGAGATGTCCGAACACGCGGCGCAAGCCGTCCGGAAGAAGCGCGACTCCTCCATCGTCGTCTGCGCGCGTCTTCACAAAGCGGGCGAGGTCGACGCGATCGTCTCGGCCGGCAACACCGGTGCCGTCGTCGCGTCGGGTCTCTTCGAACTCGGACGCATCGAACAGATTCAGCGGCCCGCCATCGCCACCGTGCTTCCGACGCCTCAAGGAAACGTGGTGATCCTGGACGTCGGCGCCACCTCCGACTGCAAACCCGCCCACCTCGCCCAATTCGCCATCATGGGGAGCATCTACGCGCGGCTCGTTCTGAAGATCGAGAAGCCGCGGGTCGGGCTCCTGAACATCGGTGAAGAGGCAGAAAAAGGGAGCGAGCTCTACTACGAGGCGCATCAGCTCCTCAAGCGGAGCCCGGTCCACTTCGTCGGAAACATCGAAGGGCGTGAAGTCATTCTCGGCACCGCCGACGTCGTCGTCTGCGACGGCTTCGTCGGCAACGTGTTGCTCAAATTCGCGGAGAGCGTCATTCCGAGCATTTCGACGATGATCAAGGACGAGATCGCGGCCCATCCGCTGAGCGCCATGGCCGGGCTTCTTCTAAAGCCGGCGTTCCGGCGCTTGAAGCGGAAGCTCGACTATGCAGAGGTCGGCGGCGCTCCTCTTCTCGGCGTGGCCGGCACCTGCATCATCGCGCACGGCCGTTCCAACGTCCGCGCCATCAAGAACGCCATCAAAGTGGCGGCGCGCTGCGCCGAGGCGCGCGTGGCCGACTCCATTCGCGATCAGTTGCGAGGACTGGAGCCGCAAGCCGCATGATCGCACCCGCCCGCGACGTCCACATCATCGGCACCGGCTCCTACACACCGTCGCACGTGCTCACAAACAAGGATCTCGAGGCGATCGTCGATACGTCGGACGAGTGGATCGTCTCCCGCACCGGCATCCGCGAACGCCGCATTTCCGATCCGAAGACGCCTTCCTCGTTCCTTGCGTCCGAGGCGGCGAAGCGCGCCCTCGCCGACGCCGGCGTTGCTCCCATGGAGCTCGATCAGATCATTGTTGGAACCGTGACGGGCGATCGCATTTTCCCCTCGACGGCTTGCCGCGTGCAGGACGACCTCGGAGCGAAGAACGCGCACGCCTTCGACGTCTCCGCCGCGTGCGCTGGATTTCTCTACGGACTCTCGGTCGGGCGCGACTCCATTCGCTCGGGCTCGGCGAACACGGTGCTCGTGGTGGGTGTGGAGACGTTGAGCAAGATCGTCAACTGGACGGACCGAAACACCTGTGTGCTCTTCGGCGACGCCGCGGGCGCGGTGGTGCTTCGCTCCACGGGACAATCGGGCGGCATTCTCGCGACACGGGTCCATAGCGACGGCTCGCTCGTCCATCTTCTCGAGATGCCGGCGGGCGGATCGCTGATGCCGCCGTCGCATCAAACGGTCGAGGCGCGGCTCCACACGATCCACATGAGCGGGAACGACGTCTTCAAGCACGCGGTGCGCGCCATGCAGTCGGTCGCGATCGAGACGCTGGAAGCGGCTGGACGCACGGCGGAGGATCTGACGCTCCTCGTGCCGCATCAGGCGAATCTTCGAATCGTCGAGGCCACCGCCCACCGGCTCGGCGTGCCGATGGAAAAGGTCTTCGTGAATCTCGAGAAGTACGGCAACACCTCGTCGGCCTCGATTCCCTTGGCACTCGATGAAGCGCGTCGCTCGGGGCGAATCAAGGCGGGCGACCTGGTGGCGATGGTCACGTTCGGAGGCGGCTTCACGTGGGCCTCGGCGGTGGTGGAATGGTGAGCGCCGCGGCCGCGTTTCTATTCCCGGGGCAGGGTTCGCAGGCGGTCGGCATGGGGAAGGCGCTCGCCGAGCGCTATCCCGAAGCGCGCGCCGTCTTCGCGGAGGCCGATCAGGTACTGGGATTCGCGCTCTCGACGCTCTGCTTCGAAGGGCCGGTCGAGGAATTGACGCAGACGCAGAACACGCAGCCGGCGCTCCTCGTCACGAGTGTCGCGGCCTACCGCGTCCTCGAAGCGCGCGGGGTGCGGCCTTCGTGCGCGGCGGGGCATAGCGCGGGCGAATACGCGGCGCACGTCGCGGCGGGCTCGCTCACGTTCGCCGACGGATTACGACTGATTCGCCGGCGCGGGGAGGCGATGGCGGGCGCGGGTTCCACTCGCCCGGGCTCGATGATGGCGATTCTCGGACTGACGGGGGAGCAGATCGACGAGGTGCTTCGCGCGGTGAATCTCCCGCGGGATCTCGCGGCCGCGAACTACAACTCGCCGGGGCAGGTCGTCCTGTCGGGGACGCCGGAGGCGCTGTTGCGAGCCGGTGAGGAGGCGAAGAAACTCGGCGCGAAGAAAGTGATCCCGCTCCAGGTGAGCGCGGCGTTTCACTCGCCGCTCATGGAGACCGCGGTCGCGTCGCTCAACGAAGCGCTCGACGCCGTGCCGATCGCGAAGGCCGCCTTCCCGGTCTACGCGAACGTCTCGGCTGAGCCGGTCAGCGATCCGGAGGCGATCCGCTCCACGCTTCGCGCGCAGTTGCTCGGGGCGGTTCGCTGGGAGCAGACGCTTCGCGCCATGATCGCGACGGGCGTCCGTTCGTTCGTCGAAGTCGGGCACGGGAAGATCCTTCGCGGGCTCGTGCGCGGCGTGGACAAGGAAGCGACCCTTTTTGGATCGGACGAGCCGGAGACGCTCGAAGCGGCCGCCCAGGCGCTGGCGGGAGCCCACGCGTGACCAAGGCGATGGAAGGACGCGTCGCCGTCGTCACCGGAGGGGGGAAGGGGATCGGACTCGCCATCGCGCGGACCTTCCGCGACGCGGGGGCCGCGGTGGTTGTGACGGGACGGGATCAAGTCGCGCTCGACGCCTTCGTCGCGGAGACGACGGCGGCCGGCGGACGCGCGATCTCGGTCGTGGCCGACATGGCGAAGGCGGGAGAAGCCGACCGCGTCTGCGCCGCCACGCTCGAGGCGTACGGAAAAGCGGATTGCCTGGTGAACAACGCGGGCATCACGCGCGACGGACTCCTGGTCCGCATGTCGGACGAGGACTGGGACGCGGTGCTCGACACGAATCTGAAGGGGGCCTTTCGCGCCATTCGCGCCTTCACGCGCCCGATGATGAAAGCGCGCTGGGGACGGATCGTGAACATCACGTCGGTCATCGGATTGATCGGAAACGCGGGGCAGGCGAACTATGCCGCCTCCAAAGCGGGTTTGATCGGTCTGACGAAGGCGGTTGCGAAGGAATTGGCCTCTCGTCATATTACGGTGAACGCCGTGGCGCCGGGGTTCATCGAAACGGCGATGACCGAAGCGCTCGGAGAAAACGTGCGGGCAGGGCTTCAAGCCCAGATCCCGCTCGGCCGGCTTGGATCGGCCGTAGACGTGGCGCACGCGGTGGCCTTCCTCTGCTCGGAGGACGCCGGGTACGTCACGGGACAAGTGCTGCCGGTCGACGGCGGCATGGTGATGTAGGCGCGTTCTCGCAACGGCGGGAATGCAACGAACGGGAGGTGTAGAAGCGTATGGCGACTTTTAGTGAGGATCGGGTCAAGCAGATCATCGTGGATCAGTTGGGCGTAGCGCCGGAGCAGGTCACGCCGGAAGCGTCGTTCATCGACGACTTGGGCGCCGACTCTCTGGACACGGTGGAGTTGGTCATGGCCCTCGAGGAGGCGTTCGACCTGGAAATTCCGGACGAGGACGCCGAGAAGATGACGACGGTCGCGGATGCCATCAAGTACCTCGAGTCCCACGTCCCGAAGAACGCCTAGGGAACGCGCGAACGCGCGCGCGGTGCGCCCCGGAGCCGTTCGTCCGGGAGTCGCGCCGTCACGGAGCGAATTCACGTCATGATGAAGTCTGAAACGTCGCGCCGCGTCGTCGTCACCGGGCTGGGGGTCGTCTCGCCCCTCGGTTCGGAGGTCGAGACGTTCTGGCGGCGGCTCGTCGCGGGCGAGTCGGGGATCGGCCAAGTCACTCGGTTCGATACCACCGGCTACGACACCACGATCGCGGGCGAAGCGCAGGGCTTCAAGGCCGAGGACTATCTCGACCGGAAGGAAGTCCGGCGGGCCGATCTTTTCGTCCAGTTCGCGATCGGAGCGGCGGTGCAGGCCGTGAAACAGGCCGGCGTTTCGCCGGAAACCGTCGATGCCACGCGCTACGGCGTGATCGTCGGTTCCGGAATCGGCGGCATCGCCACGCTCGAGGATCAGCACCGCGTGCTCCTCGAGAAGGGACCGGGACGGGTCAGCCCGTTCTTCATCCCGATGATGATTTCCGATATGGCCGCGGGTCAAATTTCGATCCAGCTCGGCGCCAAGGGACCGAACTACTGCACGGTCTCGGCATGCGCGTCGGGGGCCCACGCGATCGGACAGGCGATGCGCCACATTCAGCGCGGTGAAGCGGACGTGATGATCACGGGAGGCGCGGAAGCGCCGGTGACGCCCGTCGCGTTCGCGGGATTCTGCTCCATGAAGGCCATGTCCACCAGGAACGACGAGCCGGTTCGGGCGTCGCGTCCCTTCGATGCCCAGCGCGACGGATTCGTGATGGGCGAAGGGTCGGGAATCCTCGTCATCGAGGAACTCGAGCACGCGAAGCGCCGGGGCGTTCCGATTCTGGCGGAACTGGTCGGTTACGGCGCCACGGGAGATGCCCATCACATGACCGCGCCCGCCCCCGAGGGTGAGGGTGCGGCGCGGGCCATGAGGGCGGCAATCGCCGATTCGGATTTGCCCATCGAATCGTTCGGTTACCTGAACGCCCACGGCACCTCCACGCCTCTCAACGATAAGTTCGAAACACAAGCCATCAAGTCGGTGCTCGGGGAACACGCACGAAAGGTCGCCATCAGCTCGACGAAGTCGATGACGGGGCACCTTCTCGGAGCCGCCGGAGGGCTCGAGACCGTGATTTGCGTTCTCGCCCTGGAGCGAAAGACGCTTCCCCCGACGATCAATTACGAACACCCCGATCCCGACTGTGATCTCGACTACGTCCCCAACACTGCGCGAACGGTCGAAGTGCAGGCAGCCCTTTCCAATTCACTGGGCTTTGGCGGGCATAACGTCACCCTGGCGTTGTCGCGATACGTGGCATAAGGGGATTCCGCCGATGAGTGGAGTCCGAAACTCGTGAGATTTCTAAGAAAACTGTTCGGCCTGGACCGCCCCGCGGCCCCGGCTCATCGCGGCAAAGACCGCGATTTCGATTTGGCTGGTTTGGAACGCTGCGTTCACTACAAGTTCAAGGATCCGGCGCTCGCGCGTCTGGCCATGACCCACCGTTCCTATCTCCACGCGACCCCCGGACGCGGCGGAGAGTCGAACGAGCGCCTGGAATTCCTCGGCGACTCGGTGGTGGGTCTCGTGGTGAACGAATTCCTCTTCAAGAAATTCACGAAACTGCGCGAAGGCGAACTGACGAAGATGAAGTCGCTCCTCGTGAGCCGGGTCATCCTCTCGCGCACCGCGAGTCACATGGGCCTCGGCAAGCACATCCTCTTGAGCGAAGCCGAAGGCGGATCGGGCGGCCGAAACCGCGCCTCCATCCTCGCCGACACCCTGGAAGGGGTCATCGGCGCCATCTATCTCGACGGCGGCTTGGAGCCGGCGCAGCAACTGACCGCGCGCCTCCTCCTGAAGGAAGTCCACACGATCCTGGGCGACGCGAATCTGGCGAACTACAAGTCGATGCTCCAGGAGTACGTGCAGGGCGAGTTCAAGACGCACCCCCAGTACCGCATTTCGAGCGAGAACGGCCCCGACCACCAGAAGCTCTTCACGGTGGAAGTCGTCGTTTCCGGAAAGTCGCTCGGCCGCGGGCATGGGCAGAACAAGAAGGAAGCCGAGCAGGAAGCGGCCCGCGACGCGCTCCTCCATTTCGAGAAGATGTCGGGGAAGAGCGAGAAGCGACCGCATTCGACTCGCCCGCATTCCGTTCCCGCCCCCGCCGAGCCCGGTAGTCCCGCGGCGGCGGTGCAGGCCGCCGAGAGCGCGGCCGACCGGGAAGGGCGCCGCCGGCGCCGCCGGGGAGGCAGGGGTCGCCGTGGTGGACGAGGTCGGGGAGACGGGAAGCCCGACGGTGGAGAGTCCGGATCGTCCAGCTCTTCCTCGCGGTCGGGCGGAGGCTCCTCGTCGCACGAGCCGCCGGTCACCTCGGGGTCATCGTCCTTGCATGGCGATTCATAGCACGGTATAATTCTCACTGTCGTCTCGATCAGGGGGGGAAGGCTCTCGGGCCTTCCTCGTCCCTTTTCGAACCCTTTCGGGAGACGACCCGTGCGCGATGATCAAAGACTGAACCAGGCGATTCCGCCCCTTGTAGTCGCGCTATTCCTCGCCGCCTTCGCGGTTCCGCAGGCTCACGCCCAGTACCGTCTTCTCCCGCCGACCGACATGACGCTCGTCGCGCGCTCCTCCTTGGCCGAAGCCGCGGGCGAGCCCGAAGCCGCCATCGCTTGGGCCGAATCGCTCTCCCGTCTGGAGCCTCGGAGCGCTTTCGCCCATGCCCGCGTGGCGGTCCTTCACGAGGCGATGGGACAGGATTTTGAAGCGCTCGCGTGGGGCGAAAAAGCCCTCGCCTGCGACAGTCTCAATATCGACGCCGCCATGCTGGTCGGGCGGATGCGGTTGCGTTCGGGGGAGAGTCAGGGCGCCGTGCAGGTCCTGACGCCCCCGCTACGCCAACTCGGCGCGCCGCCCGAGCTCTACGGGCTCCGCGCGCTGGCGCACGAACTCTCCCGCACCTATGACGCCGCGCTCGCGGATCTCAAGCGGACCGACGTCCTGCTCCCCGATTTCGCCTGGATCGCCACGGGAATCTTGAGCCTGTCGCTCGAGGACGGCCGGCTGGAGGAAGCGAAGCAAGCCCTTCAGCTGGCCCTCGAGCTCAGGCCGGAAGACGCCCGGGTCTTGACGCTCGGCGTCTCGCTAGCCCAGAAAACGGAAGATCCGCTCCTCGAGGAAACGCTCCTTCGCGCCCTGGCGCTCCTGCCGGAGACGCGGACGGCCGATGTCGCCTCCTACAGCGCGTTCCTCCATCGGCACGGGAAAGACGGTGAATTCCGCCAGTTGGTCAAATGGGCGGTTTCAAGGGGACTCGCCGAGGGTGATCTCCGGATCGAGGCGTCCCGCCAGCTCTTCCAGGCGGGGTTCAACGAAGACGCGATCGCCCTGGTGAAGCCGGTGGACGACCCGAGGGCGACGGCCCTCCGGGCGCGGGCCTCCGTCTCCATGGGGAATGAGGTCGAAGCACTGACCCAATACCGACGACTCCTCCCCGCCATGGGGATCTCGCGCGAGGAATCGCTGGTGGTCGCCTACTTGGAAATCCGGAAAGGGGACGAGCGCGTCGGCGTGAATCTCCTCGAGACGGCCCGCTCGTTTGGATTCGACACCCCGCGCCAGGTCCTGGCGGCGAGCCTGTGCTACGCTCTCCTCGGCCATCCGGACGAGTCGGTGGCCCTGATTCGGGCCAGCGCCGCCCGAGGCATCGCCAGCGCCTCGCTCTACCAGGAGCTCGGCTCGGCCGCCTCCGCGATGGGGGACAAGCTCCTCGCACAGTGGGCCTTTGAGCGCGTCCGGGAGCTGGGAGGAGAATCGTCGGAATGCTTGACCTTCCTCGCCACGACCGATCTGGCCCGTGGGAAGCCCGATCGGGCGGTCCCGCAGCTGGAGCGGGCCATCCAGATCAACCCCAAGAACGGCAAGGCGTTGCTGATGCTCGGCAGGCTCCGCCGCCAGTGGGGGCAGCTGGAATTGGCGCGGGAGTACCTCCGCCGCGCGGCCGATTGTCCCGAGTCGTCCGGGGACGCGAACGCGGTTCTGGCGGAAGTTTGCCGGAGCCTCCGCCTCGACACCGAAGCGAAGGAAGCCGCCGCCAAGGCCCGGGCCATCCGGGTTCGGCCGGCTGCCCCGGGGCTCTCCCTCTTCCAAGGCGAAGCGCGCTAGGGGCCTCCCGCCCCGGCCTCGCCGTTTCGCCCCCGCCGGCCCCCTTCCGGGCCGGTCAACCCTCCATGAATCCAGGAACCTGGCCGACACCCCGGGGTAACAGACGATGAACCCGGAGGATGACGACGTGCCCCTGGAGCTTGTTCGATTGAAACGGCTCGACAGCCTGGCCGAGCTAAGCGACGAAGACGTCATGGAGCGCTGTGCGACCGGCTCCGAGATCGCCTTCCGCGCTCTCGTGAAGCGCTACCGCGGCCGGATCATGAATCTCGTCTCTCGGTTCATCAACGATCGCGACCGCGCGGAGGAGATCTCTCAGGAAGTCTTCCTGCGCGTCTTTCGAAACCGCGAGCGCTACCGCAAGAGCGGCAAGTTCTCGACGTGGATTTTCACGATCGCCGTCAATTTGACTAAAAACGAAATCCGGAGCCGGGTTCGCCACAAGGGGACCTTTAGCCTCGACGCCCTGGAAGAAGAAACCGGGGGACAGGGGCTGCCGTATCCGGATACGAATCCCCTCCCCGATGAAGACCTGAGCCGCGGCGAGATCCGCGAAAAGGTCGCTGAGGCGCTCCGCAAACTTCCCCCTCGTTATCGCGAGGCGGTGGTGCTTCGAGATATCGAGGGAATGAGCTACGAAGAGGTGGGGCAGATCCTCGGCATTCCCGGCGGGACGGTGCGTTCGCGCATCAATCGCGCCCGGCTGATGCTGAAGGAGCGGCTCAAGCCCTTCCTGACCCTGGAGGACGTATGAACTGCCGGAACGCCGAATCACTCTTCTCCGCCTTTCTCGACGATGAACTCACGCAGGGCGAGAGGCGACATTTCGAGTCGCATCTCCTCGGCTGCCGCCGCTGCTCGCAGTCGGTCCGCGAACTGAAGGGCGCCATGGCGCTCGTCAACGACGCGGTGACCGCCTCGGCCGTCGAGACGGGGCCCCACTTCGAGGACGATCTGATGGATCGCATTCGCTCCGGCGAGGCGATGCGCCCGACCGTGATCGAATGGATCCAGAGCTTCCTCGTGCCCGATCGACTTCGCCCCGTCTTCATCGTCGGCGCGAGCGCCTGCGCGGTGTTCGTGGCGGTCATCCTGTTCCAGGGCGGCAACAAGAAGGCGGACGACGCGAACGGCCCGGCCATGGCGTCGCACGCCACGGAGGCTCCGAGTATCGCTTCCACGACCTCGCCCGAGATTTCGACGCCGGCCACGACGCCGGTGGTGACGCCGCCTGCGACCACGCTCGCGAGCGCCGCTCCCGCACCGTCCACCGCGAAGAGCACGGCACCGCATGCGACCGGCGGCAACGGCATCGTGGAGATCGCGGACCGCGTGGTTCCCGCGAATGGCGGCGAGGGCGGTTCATCGATTCCGAATCCCGACGCGCAATTCGTCGACGAGTACGTGAACGACAACTTCTTCCTGCAGCGCGGAGCGGTCGTCGCGGATCCGCAGCAGCCGTCGCTCGTACCCGTCTCGGACAAGGGTTCCGATGGCGTGTACATCGAGTTCTAGCCGCTTCCTCCCAGAGCGCGGCGCGGTCCTCCCGGCCCGCCGCGCTGCGGCGTTTCTAGTCGTCGCGCTCCTCCTCGGCCTCGCGGCTCCCGCGCGCGCCATTGACGATCCCAAGCCGATTCGCGAAGAAGAAGTTGGCATCCTGAATGGCGTCGACGCGGCCAATCAGAGCGTCGTCACGGTCATCGGCTATCCGATGCGCTACGGCCCGCCGCGCCCCGGCCACAAGCTGAAGCGGCTCATCGGCACGGCCGTCGTCTCCTCCGAACATCGCCTCATCACGACCGCGAGCATGGCGCTTCCCGGCGGGACGCTCGGCGTCCTCCTCGGGAAGGGCGTGGAGAAGGAAGCGCATCTCCTCGGCGTGGACCGGAAGTCGAACCTCGCGCTCTTCGAGGTTCCCGACGCCGACCTGAGGGTGCTTCGCCGCGCCTCGCCGCGATCGCTCGCGGTGGGCGCGTGGGTCGCCGTCATCTCGAACGTCTCGATCACGCGTCCGCAGGCGGCCCTCGGCCGCGTGGCGGGGCGCGGCGAGCGGATCGACTTTCCTTTCGCGGGAGATATCGTGGAGATCGACGCGCCGAGCTACCTCGGCGCCACCGGGGCCGCCGTGCTGAACGAAGAAGGCGACTGGGTGGCGGTGGTGGTCGGACGCGCCGCAACGGCCCCTCCGGCGGGCGCTGGGACGCCCAACGGGGGAACGAGCGCCGAAGAGCCCGCCCAGCCGAACAGCGTGTTGCTCGCGCTTCCGGTCGATCAGGTGGATCGCATCGCGGCCGATCTGGCCGAGCATGGCGCGGTCCGCCACGCCTTCCTCGGCGTGGGACTTCGCGTCGACCCCAACGACACGCTCGGCGTCCGCGTCGTGAAGGTGGCGCCCGGAAGCCCGGCGGAAGCGGCCGGGGTTCGAATCGGCGACCGCATCCTCGCCATCGACGCCGAGGAGATGCGAACGTCCGACGAGATAACGGCCCTCGTCCGCGGCATGCGGCCGGGGGATGAGATCTCCCTCACGATTCTCCGCGACGAGGAGATTCGCCCGCTCGTCGCCACGCTCGGCGCCGCCACAGCGGACGCCGTCTCCGGCGCCGTTCCACGCGAGGCGGAGATCAAGGCGCTCCGCGAAAACCTCGACCGGCTGCGCGATGAATCGCAAAAGGTCGAAGAGCGCCTGAAGGCGCTAGAAACGCCGCGCCGCTAGTCCCCTCCGCGGCCGTGTGGTAGCCTGCGGGCCGCCATGCGATCCTGGCTACTCGCCCTCCTCCTCGTCTCCAGCGTGTCGTGCGGGGGACGTCCGTTCGCGGAGGGATCGAGCCGCGAACTGACCGTCATCACCTCGCTCCCCAACGACGCCCCCGAAATTCTCCTCCTTCGTGCCATCGTGGAACGAACCGCCATCCGAATCGACGACGAGAAAGCCTACGTCGTTCGCGTGGTGACTCCGGCGGACAAGAGCGCCTACCGGGCGCGAAACGTCATCGTCGTGGGCTACGGCCCCGCCGGAGCGGTGCCGCGGCCGGCGCGGCGCCTCTACGATCTCCTTCAGAGCGGAGCGCGTTCGAACGGTTCAGCGAAACGGGCCGGTGCGACGGCGGTCTCCCTCTTCACGCCCGACCTCTGGCTCCGCGGGCAGGCGGCCGGCATCATCTGGACCGACACGCGCGAAGCGTGGAGCCCCGCGGTGGCCGCCGAGCAGAATCGCCTCTTCCAGTCGCTCGATCGCGCCACCTTCGCCGGCGTTCGCGAGCGGATTCTCTCCATGCCGCGGGATGAATCCGCCGAGCGCCAGTTGTCCGAAGCGCTCGGCGTCGCGATGCGTGTCCCGCGCGGCATGAGCCTTCGGCTCAACGGCCCCGCGCATGCCGCGCTCCTGCTCGAGCAGGGTCCGCCGGCGAGGCTTCTTCGCCTCGCGGTGGCCACCGCGCCGCCCGACGCCGATCCCCGCCGCGCGCGGGAGTCGCTGGCGATCCGCTTTCGCCCCGACGAGCAGACGCTCGACATCAGCGAGCCGCTCCTCTCGCCCGATGTGATGGCGGGAGCGACGCGGCAACTCCACGGCCGCTGGGAAGACTCCGAGGTCAGCGCGGCCGGTCCGTTCCGGTACTATGAGGTCACGCGCGGCGCGCTCCGGCTCCAGATCGATCTGGCCGTGTTCGCGCCGGGGAAGCCGAAGCTTCCTTACCTAAGAGAACTCCAAGCCATTGCCGAGACCGCGGAGCCGTCGCACGGCCCATGAGAACGAACCGACGTGACGCCACCGTGCAAGAGAGGGATTCATGCCGACCATCGCCGTGAAGATCCCCGGGCGCCCCGTGCGCTACGCCGTTCGCGTCGAGCGCGGGCTGCTCGACAAGATCGGCGCGCGCCTGCGCCGCGACGTTGGTATGAAGCCGGGCACCATCGTGGCGCTCGTCACCGACAGGACCGTGGCGCGCCTCTACGCCGCCCGCGTGGAACGAAGCCTCCGAGCCGCCGGCTACGACGTCCGCCGCTACGTCGTGCCGCCCGGTGAGCCGTCGAAGGATCTCGCCGTGGCGGCGCGTCTCTTCGAGTGGTGGGCGCGCGACGGCGTGGGGAAAGACGCCCTCGTCGTGGCGCTCGGCGGAGGGGTGGTCTCCGATGTGACCGGCTTCGCCGCCGCCACCTTCGGACGCGGCCTCGCGTGGGTCGCCGTTCCCACGACGCTTCTCTCCCAGGCCGACGCCGCCATCGGGGGGAAGACGGGGGTGAATCTGAAGGCGGGGAAGAACCTCGTCGGCGCCTTCCATCATCCGCGCGCCGTCTACGCCGATCCCGACGCGCTCCGCTCGCTCCCGCGACGCGCCATCCGCTCCGGCCTGGCCGAGGTCGTGAAGATGGGTGTCGTTCGCGATCCGAGCATTCTCGTCCGCATGGCCTCGCTCCTTCGTCGCGGCCGCGGGCTCGACCCGAGGGCGCTCGCACCCTTGGTTCGCGCCTGCGCCGTTTCGAAGGCGTGGTTCGTCTCAAAGGACGAACGCGACAAGGGGATTCGCCGCGTGCTCAACTTCGGTCACACCGTCGGGCACGCGCTCGAAGCATCGGAGGGGTATCGCGCGTTTCACCACGGGGAAGCCGTCGCGGTCGGAATGGTAGCGGCGCTCCGCCTGAGCGTGTTGGAGACACGCCTCGATCCGATCGCCGCGCTCCGTGTCGAGTGGATGCTGAAAGCGATCGGCCTGCCGACCGGATTGAAGCGCCCCGTGAAGCCGAGCTTCTGGAAGGCGGTTCTCCGGGACAAGAAGCGTGGACGCGCGGGCGTCCGAGTGGTATTGTGCCCCGCGATCGGCAAGGCTAAAGTGATTGCGTTGCCGTCGCTTACCCCGCTGGAGCGGGTGGTCGCCAGCCTGGTTCGTGGCGGATCATAGAGGAGGCGCATGAGCACGGAAGCGCTCCCCAGCGCAGCAGTTTCCCTGGAGGAAATCGTCGCCACGGATCCCTCGTCGGCGCTCTACCTGCCGCTCGCGGAGCGACTCCTTTCGCGCGGACAGGTTTCGGAGGCCGTCCGGCTCTGTGAGGACCGCCGCGCCCGCCCCGGGCGAGGCGTCGGAGATCACATCGTCCTCGGCCGCTGCTATCTGGCCGACGGCCGCCTGGCCGAAGCGCGCGAGCAGTTCCACGCCGCCCTCGCCCTCGATCGCGAGAACGTCGTCGCGTTGAAGTCGATGGCAGGCATTCTCTCGCACGATGGGCGCCACGCCGAAGCCGCCGATCTCTACCGGGCGGTTTGCCGCGTCGATGCCGGCGACCTCGAATCGCAATCGGCGCTTCACCAGATCACCTCGGGCGACTATCCCGAGGTGCGTCCGCCGGAAGTGATCGTCTCGCAGGGCGATCTCCGCTGGCAGCCGGTCCGCCTCACGCGCGAGGAAGATCACCTCTCGGAACTCGGGCTCGGACTTCGCACCTTCGAGTCGCTCGATGCGGGATCACTTCGCCCCTCGGTGCCGATCGCCGGAATGGCGTCGCCCGGCTCCGCCTCGATTCCAACGATGCCCGCGAATCTGCCGTGGCCGGTCGATCCCGAGGAGATGATCCTCAGGCCCGAAGAGCTCACGATCGGTCCGCGCTTCCCGCACGAAGCGAATCCCGAACCGCCGACGCCGACTCCCGCGCCGAGGCGTCCCGAAGTCGTGGTTCCGGCGGGCGCGGTGCCCGACGGCGGACTTCACAACCGGCTCGGCTCTCTCGACGTGCAGGAATTCCAGGTGAGCGCGCTCGAGCGAATCGACGATGCCCTTCGGCCTGTGGAAATTCGAGAACTCGGGGAAGTGGCGGCGCCCGATGCGACGGCCCCGCCGCCAATCGTTTCGCCAATCGTTCCGGCCCTGGAGTCGAAGACTCAGGAAGGGACTCGTCCGCGCATGGCCCCGACGCGTTCCGCCGTCTGGGGCGAGGAGCCCGTTTCGGCCGATTCGTCTCCTCCCGCCGCGACCCTGAACGAATCGAATCTCGACTCGCCGGCGAGCGAGCCGTCCGCGATCGCCGACTCGGGCGATCCATCGGCGGACCCGCGTCCGATCGTCGAAGGGAATCGCACCGCGTTCGAGACCTGGCTTCGACGGCTGGGAGGGAAGTAGGGATGGCGCAGGACGTGTGGGTCCTCCACGGACCGAATCTGAATCTCCTCGGACGGCGCGAACCGAAGATCTACGGCCGCGACACGCTCGCCGTCATCGATGCGCGCCTGGCGGCGCTCGGAGAAGAACTCGGGCTCCGGGTCACGTCGTTCCAGAGCAACCACGAGGGAGCCCTGATCGACCGGCTCCAGATCGCCATGGACGAGGCCGACGGCGTCGTCCTGAACGCGGGGGCGCTCACGCACACGAGCATGGCGCTCGGCGACACGCTCCGCGCGATGACGATCCCGGTCGTCGAAGTCCATCTCTCCAACCTGTACGCCCGCGAGCGCGAGCGACAGGCGAACCTCACGGCGGCGGCCGCGGCCGGCGTCATCATGGGGTTCGGCCCGGTCGGATACGAGTTGGCGCTGCGGGCGCTCTCGGCGCGTTTCCGGCCCCGCCGTAAGCGAGGGGGGAAGGCATGAGCCTTCGCGGCATGATTCAAGAACTGCTGCAGATCATGAAGGACGAGAACCTTGCGGAGATCGAAGTGCGCCGCTGGTTCACGACGATCCGCCTCCGGCGCCCGGGCGCGGAGCATGTCGCCGTGAGCGCTCCGGTTCAGCCCGCGCCGTCCGCGCTGGCGGGTTCCGCGGCGGCGACCACGGCCGCGGTATCGGACGCGCCGCACGCGGCGGACGCGTCGAAGAATCTCGTCCCGATCCGATCGCCGATGGTCGGAACCTTCTATCGCTCCCCGGCGCCCGACGCCGACCCGTACATCGAGGTGAACAGCCCGGTCGACGTGGGGCAGACCGTCTGCATCGTCGAAGCGATGAAGCTGATGAACGAAATCGAATCGGAAGTGCGCGGCCGCATTCATCAGGTGCTCGTGGAAAACGCGACGCCCGTGGAGTACGGCCAGGTGCTCTTCCTGGTGGAAGTGGATCGCGCGGCGTAGGCCGCGCCGGAGGGTGGGATGAACGTCAAACGCGTGCTGCAGAAGGTGGTCGAGATGAAGGCCTCGGACCTGCACGTCAAGGTCGGCACCAAGCCGATCGCGCGCGTGAACGGCGAGTTGGTCATGATCGACGAGCCGGCGCCGACTCAGGCGGACCTCGACACCGTGGTGGATCAGATCCTCACGGGGAAACAGAAACGGGTGTTCGAGGAGACGAAGGAGATCGACTTCGCCTTCGGCGTCACGGGGCTCGCCCGCTTTCGCACGAACTTCTACCAGCAGCGCGGCACGACCGCGATGGTCTTCCGGCAGGTGCCGGCCAACGTTCCGGCGTTCGAGGATCTGAACCTTCCGACGATTATCGAAGACGTGGCGTCGCGGCAGCGCGGGCTGATTCTCGTCTGCGGCACGGTCGGCTCGGGCAAGTCGACGACGCTCGCCGCCATGCTCGACAGTGTGAACCGCCGCGAGGCGAAGAACATCATCACCATCGAGGACCCGGTCGAGTTCCTCTTCCGAGACAAGAAGTCGTGCATCTCCCAGCGCGAGGTCGGGCTCGATACCGAGACGTTCCACGAGGGGCTGAAGCACATCCTCCGCCAGGATCCCGACGTCATCATGATCGGTGAAATCCGGGACGCGGAGACGATGCGGACCGCCCTCATGGCGGCCGACACCGGGCACCTTGTCTTCTCCACGCTCCACACGATCGACGCCGCGCAGACGGTGAACCGAATCATCTCCTTCTTCCCGCCGCACCAGCACGAGGAGATCCGCTACCTCCTGGCCGGGACGCTCCAAGCGGTGATCGCGCTCCGACTCATTCCGCGCTCGGACGTTGAAGGACGCGTGCCGGCGTGCGAAGTGATGCTCGTCACTTCCACGATCCGCGAGTACCTGCGCGATCCCGAGAAGACATCGCTCATCTCGAGCGCCATCGCCGACGGCGTGTCGCAGTACAACATGCAGTCGTTCGACCAGTCGATCATGCGCTTCTACACGGAAGGGAAGATCACCCTCGAAAACGCGCTTCGTTACTCGTCGAATCCGACCGAGTTCGAACTGCGCGTGAAGGGGATCCACGCCACCTCGGACGAATCATGGAAGACGTTCGAGGCGAAGGTAGAGCCGGCCTCCTAGCGGCCGGCCGCCACGCCCCTTCCGATGATCCAGAAGATCCTCGTCGCCAATCGCGGAGAAATCGCGCTCCGCGTCGTGCGCGCGGCGCGCGAGCTCGGTATCAAGACGGTCGCCGTCTACTCCGAGGCCGACCGGGAATCGCTTCACGTGCGGCTCGCCGACGAGGCCGTCTGCATCGGGCCGGCCCCCTCGTCCGCCTCCTATCTCTACATCCCCCGCATCATCAGCGCCGCCGAGATCACGGCGTGCGACGCCATTCATCCCGGCTACGGTTTCCTCTCCGAGAACGCGCACTTCGCCGAGATCTGCGAGTCGTGCAACATCCGCTTCATCGGCCCGACGTCGGAGATGATCCGGACGATGGGAGACAAGGCCGTCGCGCGGAAGACCGCCGTCGAGGCCGGCGTCCCCGTCACGCCGGGGAGCGCGGGCGTTCTGAATTCGCCCGAGGAGGCCGTGGACACGGCGAAGGCGCTCGGCTACCCGGTCATCATCAAGGCGGCGGCGGGCGGAGGCGGGAAGGGAATGCGCGTGGCGCACGACGAGGCGTCGCTTCGAAACGGCGTCCTCACCGCGCAGGCGGAAGCCGAGGCGAACTTCGGATCGGGGCAGGTCTACCTGGAGCGCTACGTCGAGAAGCCGCGCCACATCGAATTCCAGATCATCGGCGACCGGCAGGGGAACATCGTCCATCTCGGCGAGCGCGAGTGCTCCATTCAGCGCCGACATCAGAAACTGATCGAAGAGTCGCCGAGCGTGGCGTTGACGCCCGAGCTCCGGACGAAGATGGGGGAGGCGGCGGTTCGCGCCGCGGCCGCCATTCGCTACGAGAGCACCGGGACGATCGAATTTCTGCTCGCGCCGAACGGCGAGTTCTACTTCATGGAGATGAACACGCGCATCCAGGTGGAGCATCCGGTCACCGAGGAGGTCACGAAACTCGACCTCATCAAGGCGCAGATCGCCGTGGCGGCGGGGGAGCCGCTTCCCTGGAAGCAGTCGGAGATCACGTTCCAAGGGCACGCGCTCGAATGCCGGATCAACGCCGAGAGCGCCGACAAGAATTTCCGTCCCTCGCCGGGTCTCGTGAAGTACTTCCACGCGCCCGGCGGTCCCGGCGTGCGCGTCGACAGTCACCTCTACTCCGGCTACACCGTGCCGCCCTACTACGATTCGATGGTGGCGAAGATCATCTGCTGGGGCCGCGACCGCGAGGAGTCGATCGCGCGGATGCGCCGCGCGCTCCTCGAGATCGTGGTCGACGGCATCGAGACGACCATTCCGTTCCACCGCCGCATCCTGGATGACGAGGGGTTCCTGAAGGGGGACATCCACACCGGCTATCTGGAATCGTGGCTTCAGGCGAACGCGGCGGCGACGCCGTGACCCCCCGCGCGATCGGACGAATCGACCTCCACGACACGCCGCACGAAGTCGAGCGAGGGGCGCTCGAGAATCGGCAACTCGTGGTGGTCGACGTGCTTCGGAGCTGCACCACGATCGCCACCGCGCTTCGAAACGGCGCCGCGAAGGTGATTCCGGTGGCGACGGTGGAAGAGGCGATGCGCCTCGCGCAGACGATGGACGCGAAGCAGCGGCTCCTCTGCGGCGAGCGCGACGGCGAGAAGGTGAACGGCTTCGACCTCGGGAACTCCCCCCTCGAATACGACAAGGCCCGCGTCGAAGGGAAGACGCTCCTCTTCGCCTCCACGAACGCGAGCCCGGTCATGGCGGGACTCTTGTCGGGATTCGAGCAGCGGCTTCTTGCCTACGTCAACGTGAGCGCGGTGGCGGACGCGGTGCGGAACGAGGGGGCGGATCTCACGATCGTCTGCTCCGGGCGAAACGGGCGCCTCTCGCTGGAGGATACGGCCTGCGCCGGAGCGCTCATTCGGCGCGTGATGGAGGGCGCGGGGAAGAGCGGTTCCGGCAAGGGGAGTGCGAAGCCGGAGTTGAACGACGCGGCCGAGATGGCGGCCGCCTACGACAAAGTCCACGGTGGCGATCCGGAGAAGATCCTCCGTCGGAGCGACCATGGGCGCTATCTCATCGAACTCGGATTCGAGGACGACCTGCCGCTCTGCGCGGCGGTCGATTCCGTGCCGGTCGTGCCGCTCCTGCGGGACGGGCGGATCACGAACGGCGGTTAGCGCAGGGTCTCATTCCAGCGCGCGATCCCGCTCATCCACCTCTCCTCGCTCGTCGGAAGAGCTCCAGCGCCAAGATGCCGAACACGAGATTCCCGAGCCATGCCGCGAGCATCGGCGGAAGCGCGCCGTTATGCCCGAGCGCCTGCCCCGTTCTGATGAGCGCGTAGTAGATGAAGGAGATGAAGACCGAAAGACCGAACGCGATCGCGAGCCCGCCGCGCCGGTTTCGAAGTGCGAGGGCCACGCCGATCAAGACGACGATCAGGTTCGTGAGCGGGAAGGAAATCTTGAGGTAGAGCTCCACGAGATACTTCTGCACGCGGCTCCCGCTCTGGTGGAGCCGGTCGATGTAGTTCTCGAGTTGCCAGTAGGAGAGTCCCTTCGGATCTTCTTCCGCTTCCGCGAAATCCTCGGGGCGCTCCTTCAATCCGGGAATCGTCAGCTCGTTGAACTGCGCGGCGGTCTCGCCGCCGCGATCGAAGCGCCGCGTGTAGCCGTTCCGGAAGACCCAGCGCCCCTTCTCCCACTTGCCCGTGGCGGCGTCGATGCGTCCCGTGAGGGCGTTCTCGCGCACTTCCTGGATCACGACCTCTCTCATCTCCTTCTGAGCGATGAGATAGGAGCGAATGAGAAACGTCCGTCCGCCCGAGCCGAGGTACGCGAGATTCGTCCGCGCTTGCGGCCCCTCGAGGTTCTCCTTCTTGATCTCCCCCCGGTAGAGCCGAATTCGCCGCGCGTTCAAGTCGGGGAGGACCATCTCGTTCACCGTGAACGCGAGGAGGCTCACGATCACCGCCATGCCGATCAGCGGTGCGGCGATCCGCGCCGGGCCGAGCCCCGCCGTTCGCATGGCGTTCAATTCGTTCGTGCGTCCGAGTTGCCCCAGGGCGAGGAGGCACGAGAGAAGCATGGCCATCGGCAGCACCTGAAGCGCGATGCCGGGAACGCCCATGGCGTAATAGGCCGCCACGATGTGGGCGGGGACGTGATTGTCGAGGTAGGTGTCGATCTTCTCGAAGAGGTCGACCACGATGAAGACCACGACGAAGAAGACGAGCGCCGCGAAGAGGGCGGAGAGCGTTTCGCGAAGGACGTAGCGATCGAGGATCTTCACGCGGGGGTCGCCGGGGCGTGAGGAGGCGTGGTGCGGCGGCGGCGCTTCGGACGCCGGATCACCTCGGCGGCCTGCAGCGTGAGGACGGCGCCGATCGCGCCGATGACGATGTTCGGCGCCCACATGGCGAACCAGGGGACGAGAATCCGCCGGTCCGCGAGCTCTTCTCCGCCGGCGAGGCAGAGGTAGTAGAAAACGAAGAAGAGGATCGAGAGAAACGCGACCGAAATTCCGCTCTTCCG
Source organism: Candidatus Eiseniibacteriota bacterium (assembly GCA_031370645.1). Lineage (GTDB taxonomy): Bacteria > Eisenbacteria > RBG-16-71-46 > SZUA-252 > SZUA-252 > SZUA-252. The sequence continues at coordinate 139,363 of JANMQV010000152.1, forward strand.
CGCGCGCATGCCAAGCGGCGCCCCGACGAGCACGAAGACGAGGCAGGCGGCGGGGATCGAGAACTTCTTCTGCACTTCCACCTCGAGGCTGTTCGCGCGGCGCTCGAGTCCGTCGATCTCCAACTGCCGCATCTGAATCAGATCCATCGTGACCGGCGAGATGACGCGGACCGCGCTCGTGCCGCCGTCGCGCGCTCGCTCGGGGAGCCCGGTGGCGATCACGCCGACCGATCCGAGGGCGCGAAGCGCGTTCCGGAGCCACGCCTGGATGCCCCGTGGCGCCGGGTGGGGCACCGCCGCGCGAACGAATTCGTCGTACGACTCGAAGCCGGCGCTCTCCAAAATCTGGTTTCGAACCTCTTTCGCCGCGTCTAAGTCATGACGCACCAGCCGGATGGCCTCCTGCATCATGCCCAAGTTCATCTCCCGGTCGCCGCGGGCGGACTTGTTCCTCCGCTCCAGATCGGTCCCCGGTGACCGAATATTAATGAGGTGCGTCTTGAACATAAGCCGCCGGTAGGTCCGTTCGTCGTCGTTGGGCGGAACTTCGTGGATCTCGCCGTCGTGCAGCTCGAGCGTCATCACGCGGCCATCAGGCGTGTTGTGGATCCTTCCCCACTCGGCGAGGATCGTCGTGGGGCGCGCGGTGGTGTTCAACTGATAGATCTTAACGCCCCGGATCTCGTTCGTCCGGCTGTTCACTTTTTCGACGAAGATGTTGTACCCCTCGAAGGCGTCGATGAAGACCCCTTCGGTGATCTGCGCGGTGGGGCGCTTTCGGCTCACGTCGGACATGAGGCTCGCGAGCGCGTGATTCGACTCGGGCAGGACCAGGTTGTTGAAGAGGACCAGGAGCCCCGCGAGCACCGCGGCCGCGCCGAGTGGCGCGCCGATGATGCGCGCGAGATTCACGCCGGTCGAGCGCATGGCGGAAATCTCGTTGTCTTGCGAGAGGCGGCCGAACGCCGCGAGCGACGCGATGAGGACCGCGCAGGGGAACGCCAGCGCCACCATGTAGCCGAGGGAGAGGACGAAGAGTTCCAGGACGATCCCGAGGCTCACGCCCTTTCCGATGGCGAGATCGACGAGATCGAAGAGGAAATCGAGCGTCAACAAGAACACGACGATGCTGAACCCGATGAGAAACGGGAACAGGTGCTCGCGGAGGACGTAACGTTCGAGTATTCTCATTCGGGTCGCCGAGGCGAGCCCCGGCAGGTCTAGGCGCAGTATAGGGAGCCCCGCCGACCCGGCGCAATCCTCTGGGTGGATTCCAACTCCTTCCGAGAGAATCGTTTCCGGTTCGAACTTCACCGTGCGAGAGGGGTACAAGGACTGTCGTCGGCCCCGAATTCCCCGGGGCCGTAGTGCGTGAAGGGATGCCCAACGCTCAACTCGTCAGCCGCACCAAGATCCGCCGCTCGCTGGTATGGCCCGGGGCGTGGCCCGGCCCGCCGGGGGCTCGCATCGGCGTGCCCGGAGTGAGGGGAGAGCGTCGGACCTCGATCGCGACGGGGGCGCTCCTCGTCGCCGCCGCCCTCCTCGCCATCGCGCCCCACGCTGCCGCCGATCTTCGCTTCGACCCCCTCGACCCTCAAGCCCAGGCGGCCGATCCCACCGCCGAATCCATGCCGCCCGGATTTCCGAAAGGATGGCGGCTCACCGTCGAATCACCGATCCCGGGGACGTCGGCCTGGCAGACGCAGGTCGCCCTCGATCCCTCCACCGGCACCGTGCGCGAGCGCTATCGCGCCGGGAACGTGGAGGTTCGGGAGCCCCTCGTCGCACCGACTCTCGACTACAACGAACTCCTGACCGAACGGACCGAGCGACGGCTCTGGCGCGAGCGGACGAAGTCGACGCGCTCCGTGAACAAGACGGTAACCCGTCGAGGGGCCGGCCTCGTCTTCAAGTTTCCCCTGGTCCTTCCACCGGCAGTACGGAGCATCGTCGGTAACGGCGCTCCTAGCATCGAGGTCTCCGGAAGCGAACGGATCTCCATTCTCGGCACGAGCGACTGGCTCGCTCGCGGCAATCTCTACCAGGGGATTTCCGGTGAGCGACAGCGCCAGGGCGCGTTCCCCGCCTTCGAAATGAAGCAGGAGCTGAGCGTCAACATGACCGGCTCCATCGGCGACAAGATCAAAGTCGACGTCGATCAGTCGAGCAACGTCAGCACCAATCTCGACAACAAGGTGAAGCTCCGCTACGAAGGCGACGAAGACGACATGATCAAGACGATCGACCTCGGAAACACGAACCTCTCGCTGCAGGGGGCGTCGCTTCGCCAGGAGGGGCTCTTCGGTATCAAGACCGCGGCGAAGATGGGGAATTTCGACGTCACCCTCATCGCGAGCAAGCAGGACGCGAAGACGGAGACGGCGCGCTTCACCCCCTCCGGCGAGAAGCGGGCGGTGAAGGTCACCGACATCGAATGCATTCGCCGGACCTATTACTTCATCGCCGATCACCCCATCGATGCGTCGGCGATGAACTTGATCGTCTACCGGGCCGACCCGTCCTACAACGCCACCTCCTTTCCCGGCGACGGGCGCCTCGATCCGACGTTGCCCGCCGACTCGATCTCGACTCCCGGAAACCCGCAGCAGTTCGGGCGCTGGTTGCCGCTCACCATCGGGCAGGACTACGACCTCATCTATCCCTACGTGCTGACGAACACGCCGGGAAACGTGAAGATTCCCGTGATTCGCCTGCGCGCACAACTCGGCACGTCCCAGATGCTCGGCGTCTCCTATTACGACCTCGGAAGGCAGGTCCAGGTCGGCTTGACGGACAAGGTAGAGAACCTCGCTCTCGGAAAGCCGGCGGGAGAATACCTGCTCCTGAAAATGTTGAAGCCGCCCGAGGGCGAGTTCACGACGACCGCGAATGACCTCTTCGACCGGAACGCGCCCTGGTTCCCGGCGCTCGCGTACGAACTGCGGAATTTCTACGATCTGGGCGGCCGAGAGATCGACCGTTCGTCGCTCTCGATCAAGGTGCGGAAGATCGACAACAGCCTCCCGACGCATCCGGACGAAGTGGGCGGCGTGCCGCTCGTGAGGATTCTCGGCCTCGACCACCAGGGAAAGGCGGGGAGCGACGAGCCGTTTCAGCCCGACGGCCTGGTGGACGACCAGTTCATCGATACCGACACCGGCATCATGTTCTTTCCCGACCTCCACCCCTTCGCTCCCGACACGAGTGCCGCGTACCGCGCCCTCTGCGGTCCCGACGCGGGCGGATTTCTCTGCCTCGACAATTTGAAAACGAACACCCTCTGGGCCGATTCGAACTTCGTGAACCTGAACGTCTACTACGACCGGCAGCCCGATCCAGGGAAGGACGAGCGCTACTTCATCGACGCGGAGTTCAAGAGCAGCCAGCAGGGCTTCTATCTCGGCCGGTTCGGCATCTTGGAGAACTCCGAGCAGGTGAAGGTGGACGGCATCCCGCAGCGGCGCGTTTCCGACTATCGGATCGATTACGACACCGGGCTCCTCACCTTCACGAAGGCTCCCGGTCCGGAGCAGGTGATCACCGCCGACTTCTCCTACGCGCCGGGCTTCGGCCAGGTGCAACGCTCCCTCGTCGGTTTCTCGGGCGGCTACAACCCGTCGTCGAATTTCTCCCTCTCCTCGAGCCTCCTTCGCGAGGCGCGCGGGGCGCAGGAGACGAACCCGAAGCTAGGCGAAGAGCCCGCGACCTCCATGCTCGGTGATTTCGGCGCGGTCATGTCGTTCCGGCCGTTCTGGATGACGCGGCTCGCCGACCAGGTGCCCGGGATCACGACCGATCAGCAGTCGGCGCTCAACGTTCAGGGGAATTTCTCGGTCAGCCTTCCGAATCCGAACACGAAGGGCGAGGCCTACATCGACGACATGGAAGGGAACCGCGAGTCGAACACGATCGGCTTGGGGCGCCTCTCCTGGTTCTGGAGCAGCGTCCCCGTGAATCGGCAGAAGCCGCGAAAGGCCGGCTTGCCCCCCGCCGATTCGATCGCGAACGCAGCCCTCACGCCTGTCTCGAGCCTCGTCACCGACCACGCCCGGCTCGAGTGGTTCAATCCGCGCCCCGACGGCCCCACCGCCGCGCAAGAGTGGGACATCAAGCCGGTCTTGAAACAGTCGGAGGGGGGGGACAACAACCACCAGGTGCTCGAGCTGAACGTGAGAGCACCCGATGACACCACGCTGATCGACAGCGCCGATTGGACCGGAATCACGCAATCGCTCTCCACGGTGGGACAGGACTTCTCTCGCGTCCGCTTCGTGGAGGTCTGGGTGAATGACTTCACGAAGGACCACGACTCCACGAAGGCGTACCTCCACTTGAGCCTCGGCCGGGTGAGCGAAGACGCCTTCTGGAGCCCGAGCGAGGCGCCAAATCTAAAACTCGACACCGAGGATAAGAACTTCGACGGGAAGCTCGACTTGGGAAGCGGGGAAGACGACCCGAACTTCGAAGACACCGGGCTCGACGGGATTGTGAACAAGAACGAGCCGGGCTACAACGCGACGACGAATCCCGATCCGAACCAGGACAACTACGACTACGACGTTCGAAATAACGCGAACGACTTCTCGACGATCAACCGCTTCGAGCGAAACGGGCTCGGCGAGGCGAACGCGCGCCCCGATACCGAGGACTTGAACCGGAATACGATCCTGGACAGCAACAACAACTACTACGAGGCCTCCATCGATCTCGCGGACACCCAGTTCGTCGCGATCGACGTGCCCGTGCTCTACCCCAGCGCCTCGTACACGAATGTCAAGGCCGACAACGGATGGCGGCTCTTCCGGATTCCGATCAACGGCGACACCTTCCGCCCGGTCGGCTCTCCGTCGTGGCAGAACATCCAGCACCTCCGCCTCTGGGTGAGCGGAATCGAGCGGCCAATCAAGATTCAGGTCGGCGGAGTCGAATTCGCCGGGAGCCGCTGGCTCGAGGCGGCGATCCTCGACCCCGACATGACCGCGCGCGACGTGGAGCTGGACGTCCGCTCCCGAAACAACAAGGACGACGCGGGCATCTACCAGCCACCCTACGAAGTCCAGAACCAGGTCGGCTCTTCCGCCGATCGCCGCGAGCAATCGCTGGCGCTCGGATATACGCGCATGGCCGAGGGCGACACGCTCCTCGCGTTCAAGACGCTTGGCGACCCCGGCACCGGTCTCGGTTGGGCGCAATACCGTCAGATCAAGTTCTACGTTCACGGAGAGCAGGGCGTGGAGACGCAGAACCTCCGAGCCGTCGCCCGATTCGGTCCCGACACACTGAACTATTACGAGTACAGCCTGCCGGTCCGAACCGACTGGCAGAAGATCACGATCCCGATGGAGACGCTCTCGCGCCTGAAGGAAGTCCGCTCCGATTCCCAGTACGTCTACGTCGACTCCCTCACGGGGGCGGCCAGCAGCGAGGTCTTCACGGTCGTCGGAAATCCGAGCTTCACGCGCATCTCGCGGCTCAGTTTCGGGCTCGCGGTGAAGGGCTCGGCCATCGGGGCGCCGCCGGCGTCCGGCGAGGTTTGGATCGACGAACTCCGTCTGGCGGACGTCCGGAGAGAGACGGGGACGAGCAGCAATGTCTCGATCCAGGCCAACTTCGCCGACCTCTTGGCGCTGAACGTCAGCCTTCAGAAGCAGGACCAGAATTTCTTCCGCGTCGGACAGGGTGGGAACCAGGGGAGCGGGCTCGATCACACGGCGCTCGGATTCTCGACGACGCTCAATGTCGATCGCTTCCTGCCGGCGAGCAACATCACGCTTCCGGTCCGGCTCTCGGTTCAGCACGCGACGGACGTCCCGAAATTCCGCACCGGGTCGGACGTGACGTTGGACGCGGGCCAATCCGACATCGAGACGCGGCGGCTCGACCAGCAGACGCTCGACGTCTCCTATCGCCGGAGCAGCTCCATTCGCCGCGGGATCTCCAAATATACGATCGACGCCATCAGCAGCACGATGAGCTATTCGCGCCGGGCCTCGATCAATCCGCAATCAGCCGAATCGTCGTGGGCGTTCAGTTCGAGTTTCGGCTACGACCTTCCGATCGGTGGCGGCGGTTTCCGACTGGGAAAGAAGTTCAGGGTGGGCCTCCTACCTGAAGTGATCGGCTTCAACGTCGGCTGGAGGTCAGAACGCTCGCTCGTCTATTCGCGCGAAATCTTCCGCGACGACGACTCGGTGACGCTTCGCTCCGACGTGAAAGTGCGCCTTCTGTCGCTCGGCACGAACGTCTCCTACGTTCCCTTCTCCTCCGTCCGAGTGCAGTACACCCTCAATTCGACGCGCGACATGCTCGACCATCGCGAAGGACCGATGGGATTCAACAAGGGGAAGGAAGTCGAGAAGAACCAGACCGCCTCGGTGAACTGGACACCGCGGTGGCTCTCCTTTCTGCAGCCGAATGTGACGCTGAAGGGGCAATACAACGAGTCCGCCCGCCGCGAACTCCGCCTCGCGCCGACCGATCCCCAGGACTTGAAGAGCATCCGGAACAATGGCGCCGCGAATCTGACGATGAGTCTTCCGATCTCCCGGCTGGGCGGCGGCGGGAGACACGCGCGCCCGGCGGCCGGGGGAGCGAAGAAGGGCGAATCGTTCTCGCCGCTCGCTCCATTCCGGGGCTTCTTCCGAAAGATGCAGGACATCCAAACATCATTCACCTTCGACCGCGGCGCCACCCTGAGCCGCGTCGTCGGCGACGCGGGGGTCCCGTTCAAGTCGGGGTTCAGCGAGGTGACCGCCGAAGACTTGCGGAACATCTCGGGATCGAACGGGACTACGAATCGCCGATTCACGACGCGCGCCTCCACCGCGTTCCGTCCCAGCAGCTCGCTGACGATCGACATACGCGGCGACCACTCCCTTTCCTTCACCGACCAGTCGTTCGGCGAGCGGCGCACGCAACGGGTCCAGTGGCCCGATCTCCAGGGTCGATGGGTCGACGTGCATCGCCACCTTCATCTCGACCAGACGCTCACCAGTCTCACGGTCCGCTCCGGCTATTCGCACGTGGCCGACGAGGACGGCCCTCTCGACGCGGCGGTGGAACGGACGATCAAGACCGACACCTACGGCCCGATTCTCGGATGGGATTTCGTCTTCCGAAACGGCGTGCGCGCCAGCGTGGCGAGCTCGCTCACGCGCGCGGCCACGATCGACGCGCGCGTCTACGGCGTGACGCGGGACAAGAAGACGACGAACTCGGACGTCCGAGTCACGAAGACCTTTCCGGCCGCGAAGGGGATTCATCTCCCCTTCAGCAAGAAGACCATCCGGCTGCCGAACGACCTCAACTTGAATCTGACCTGCAACCTGGCGGGGGATCGGCAGATCGTGAGCCGTTCCGGCGAGCGGAATTACACGGAGAGCGACACGAAAAGTTTGAAGGTTGGGACCGGAACGACCTACAATTTCAGCCGCGCCATCACGGGAGGGTTCAATTTCGAATACCGGCAGAACGACGACCGAAAGCTCGGAATCAAGCGGCGCGGAATCACGGTTGATCTCAACGCGGCCTTCACGTTCTAAGCTCTCGGTAGCGCTCCTCATCCTCGCGCTCTTGCTCCCATCGTGCGGGCGCCCCAAGGCGGCCTCGTTCGACGGCCGGAAAGCCTACGGATGGGTGGAGCGCCAGCTCGCCTTCGGCCCCCGCGCCCCCGGTACCGCCGCGCATGACTCCTGCTTCCAATTCCTCGAAGCGACGATGCGCGGCTACGCCGACGCCGTGGAGGTCGACACCTTCAGCTACTACGTCCCTCGGCTCGCGAAGGAAGTCCGGCTCTACAATCTTCGCGCCCGCTTCGCGTCCGACGCCGAGCAGCGGATCGTCCTCGGCGCGCACTGGGACACGCGCCCCTGGGCCGACCAGGATCCCGTGGCGACGCGCCGGAACGAGCCGATTCTCGGCGCGAACGACGGCGGCTCCGGCGTGGCCGTCCTTCTCGAACTGGCCCGCATGCTCCACGAGCAAAAGCCGAAGGTCGGCGTCGACATCGTCTTCTTCGACGGCGAAGACCTCGGCACTCCGGAGGACCAGGCGGGGTGGTTCCGCGGCTCGAAGGAGTACGTGTCGCGCCGCCTTCGCGAGCCGAAGCCGCTCTTCGCCATCGTGGTCGACATGGTCGGGAAGCGCGACCTGGCGCTTCATTGGGAGGGGAACTCCTATGAACAGGCGGCGAATATCGTCGACCTGGTTTGGGGCGTGGCCCGGCAGTTGAACATCCGGTCGTTCCGCTCCGACGTCCGCCACCGCGTCTTCGACGACCACATGCCGTTCCTCGAAGCGGGCATTCCGGCCATTGTCCTCATCGATTTCGCGTTCCCCGAATGGCATACCCACCAGGACACCCTCGGCGTCGTCGAACCCTCGAGCCTCGAGGGCGTCGGGCGGGTCCTCCAGTCCCTCGTATACGACCCGAGTTACCTCTCCGACTGAAGTTTTCCCTTGAACCCCCGGGTCCCGGCCGGTAGGTTCAGGGGTCCGAGCGGACATCTGTCCGCTCTTTCTTCTTGGGTCCCCCAAATGGGGCTCCGATAACACGGGACTAAGTCTAAGATGAGAAGCGAGTTACGGGAGGACCTGACCCGGCGCTTTGGGGCCCTTTTGGCTGAAGAGGCGTTCGACCTATGGGACCTGGAGGTCGCCTCTCAGTCGGGTCATATGGTGCTCCGGGTATTCGTCGACCGGCCCCCCGGCGTCGCCGCCGGCGTTACCGTCGGCGAATGCTCGTATTGGAGCAAGAAACTTAGCCGGTATCTGGAGGCCGAGAACCTGCTGCGCGGAACCTTCGCGCTGGAGGTCGGGTCGCCGGGAATCGAACGAGCGCTGACGAGGCCGGATCATTACGCCCGGTTCGTCGGGCACCAAGTGGAAGTACGCCTCCACGATCCGAAGGAGGGTCGGCGCAACTTCCGGGGGGAACTCCGGGCGGCGAGCGCCGACACGATCATCGTCGAGGACGCGGAAGTGGGAACGGTCTCGCTCCCGCTCGCGCAGGTCAAGCGGTCGCACGTGATCGCGGACCCGTGGGAGGGATTGCGAGAGCCGAAACGCAAGCACGGCCAGACACCATAGACTTCGCCAGCATCGATTCCATCGGAACGGGGTCCCATTCGTGGCACGAGAGCCGCAGCGAAATACGAACTATGAGCTGATCGAGGCGATGGCCCAGATCGCGCGCGAAAAGAGCGTCGATAAGGCCACCGTCATCGACACGCTGGTCGCCGGACTCCTTTCGGCCGGCCGAAAGCGCTTCGGCCTGGACGCCAAGCTCGAAGTCTCGTTCGACGAAGCGAGCGGCCGCATCGTCATGAAGCTCACGCGGACGGTGGTCGAGGACGCCGAGGATGCGGGCCTCGAGATCGATCTCTCCGAGGCGCAGAGCGTCGACGAGAAGGCCGTCATCGGGCAGGAACTGACGTCCGAACTCACGCTCGAAGACCTCGGGCGAAACGCGATCTCGGCCGCGAAGCAGGTGCTGGTCCAGAAGGTGCGCGAGGCCGAGCGCGAGCGGATCTACGAGGATTATCACGACCGCGTCGGCGAAATGGTGCGCGGCACCGTGCAGCAAGTGGACCGCGGCAACATCTACGTGAAGCTGGAGCGCTCGGAGGCGATTCTACCGCCGCGCGAGCAGATCGCGCGCGACCGCTTTCACCAGGGCGACCACATCAAGGCCTACATCATCGCCGTGGACAAGGCGGCCCGCGGACCGCAGGTCGTCCTTTCGAGGACGCATCCGGAATTTCTGCGCCGGCTCTTCGAGGCGGAAGTTCCCGAAGTATCGGAGAAGATCATCGAGATCAAGGGAATCGCCCGCGAACCGGGCTCCCGCGCGAAGATCTCGGTGGTTTCGAACGACGACAAGATCGATCCGGTCGGAGCGTGCGTCGGCATCAAGGGCTCGCGCGTGCAGGCGATCGTGCGGGAACTGGGCGGCGAGAAGATCGACATCGTTCCCTGGAGCGCCGACCCGGTCGTCTTCGTGACGCGGGCGCTTTCCCCGGCGAAGGTCATCGAGGCGCAGGTGATCGAGGCGGAGCAGAAGGTGCTCGTCACGGTGGCCGACGATCAGCTCTCGCTCGCCATCGGCAAGGGGGGCCAGAACGCCCGACTGGCCGCGCGGCTCACGGGCTGGAAGATCGATCTCATTTCAAAGAGCGAACGCGAGCGCCAGCGCGACTTCGAGCGCCGCGCCCGCATCGATATCGAGGAACTGGAAGGCGCCGGCCCGAAGCTGGTGGAGAAGCTGATTCGCGAGGGGATCGAAACGGTGCAGGACCTTCTGAAGACACCGTTCGAACAGATCCTCGCCATCCAGGGAATCGGCGAGAAGACCGCGGAGAAGCTGCTCGAGGAGGCTCGGGCATTACAGGAAAGACGAAATCAGGAACTAGCGGAAGAGGCTGCACGTGCCGAGGCCGAAGCGGCCGCGGCCGGTGCGGACGACGAAGCGGAAGCGGAAATCGCGGAAGTGGCGCCCGTCGTGGCCGGGGACGCGGAAGAAGCGACGGCGGCGGCGGCGACGGCGGACGAAGAGCGGACGCCCGAAGCCTAGCCAGGGCTCCATCGGAGATTCATGACGAGCGGAAAGAAACGAGTTTACGAAGCGGCGAAGGAGATGGGGATGTCGAGCGAAGCGCTCGTCACAATCCTCAAGTCCATGTCCGTGGAAGTGAAGAGCCACATGAGCTCGATCGGCGACGAGGTCCTCGGGCAGGTGCGGTCGAAGCTGGCGCGCGAGAAGGAAGCAGTCAAGGAAGAGGAGGCGCGCCGGAAAGAGAAGGCCGCGCAGGTCGCGCGCGTGGCCGCCGAAGCGCAGCGCCGTACCGCGCCTCCGCCTGCGGGCGGCGGGAGCAGTGGCGGTAGCAGCGGTGGCGGCGGCGGCGGGCTGAAGATCGGCGTCGGCGGAGGCGGACGTCCCGGCAAGAAGAAGAAGCGCGCCGTGGACGAGAAGCTCGTCGCCGCGGCCGTGCGCCGCACCGTGGCCGATATGGAGACGTCGAAGCGCCGCCATCACCGCCGGGATCGCGAGGACGACGCCGCTGTGGGGGTGGAGGAAGCGCCGCGCGTCATCCGGCTCGCCGAGTTCGCCTCCGTGGCTGAGCTGGCCGCCCGGATCGAAATGAAGCCGTCGGAAGTGATCGCGGCCTGTCTTCGACTCGGAATCATGGCGAACATCAACCGCCGTCTCGATCGCGACTCGATCATGGCGGTGGCCGACGAATTCGGGTTCGCGGTCGACTTCGTCTCCGTGCTGGGCGAAGAAATCGAGGTCGCATCGCCCGCCGAGGAGCAACTCGAGCCTCGCGCGCCCGTCGTGACCGTCATGGGCCACGTCGATCACGGCAAGACTTCGCTCCTCGACTACATCCGTAAAGAGAACGTCATCGCCGGCGAGGCCGGCGGCATCACGCAGCACATCGGCGCGTACGAAGTGACGCTCCCCGACGGCCACAAAATCGCCTTCCTCGACACGCCGGGCCACGAGGCCTTCACGGCCATGCGCGCCCGCGGCGCCCAGGTGACCGACATCGTGGTCCTCGTCGTGGCGGCGGACGACCGCGTCATGCCGCAGACGGTTGAAGCGATCGACCACGCCCGCGCGGCGAACGTGCCGATCATCATCGCGATCAACAAAATCGATCTCCCCGCGGCCAACGTGGAACAGGTCCGCCAGGAGCTTTCGCAGCACAACATCCTCACCGAAGAGTGGGGCGGAAAGACGATCGCCGTTCCGATCTCCGCCAAGAAGGGAACGAACATCGACAAGCTGCTGGAGATGATCCTCCTGCAGGCCGAGTTGATGGAACTTCAAGCCGACCCCCACAAGGCGGCGCGCGGCGTCATCGTCGAAGCGCGGCTCGACAAGGGGCGCGGCATCGTGGCGACCGTCCTCGTGCAGAAGGGGACGCTCCGCGTCGGGGACGCCTTCGTGGCGGGCTCGAAGAGCGGCAAGGTCCGCGCGCTTCAGAACGAGCGCGGTCAGAAGGTGGAAGAGGCGGGACCGTCGACGCCGGTGGAAGTGCTCGGTTGGGCCGAGCCGCCGCAGGCGGGCGACACCTTCGCGGTGGTCGAGGACGAGCGCGAGGCCCGCGAGCTGGCCGGCAAGCGCGCCATTCTCCTCCGCGAGCAGGAACTCCGCGTGCAGAAGCACGTGACGCTCACCGACCTCTTCACGCAGATGAAGGAAGGAAAGGTGAACGAGCTCCTCGTCGTCCTGAAGGGCGACGTGGACGGCTCGGTGGAGGCGCTCCAGGACACGCTGACGAAGCTCTCCACGGCCGAGATCAAACTGCGCGTCATCCATCGCGGCGTCGGCCAGATCACCGAGTCCGACGTGCTCCTCGCGGCCGCGTCGAACGCCGTCATCATCGGCTTCCATGTGAAGCCCGATCCGAAGGCGGTCGAACTGGCGGCGAAGGAGAAGGTGGACGTCCGCCTCTACGACATCATCTATCAGGCCGTGGAAAACGTGAAGGACGCCATGGCCGGGCTTCTGGCCCCCGAGATCGTCGAGACGGTGGTGGGACAGGCCGAGGTGCGGAAGATCTTCCGCCCGTCGAAGTCGGGCGTGGTGGCCGGCTGCATGGTCCTCTCCGGCACGATTCAGCGGAACGCCCGGGCGCGCCTCCTCCGTGGAGGGGCGGCGGTCTGGGAAGGAAAGATCGAGTCGCTCAAGCGCTTCAAGGACGACGCGAAGGAAGTGGCGAGCGGCTTCGAATGCGGCATCTCTCTCGAGAGCCGCGACGACATTCAGGAAAAGGATGTGATCGAGGCCTACGTCCTGGAGGAAGTCGCCCGCAAGTTGGAGTGAGATGCTCATCGGCTCGCTGCGGCTCGAAATCCACCTTCCCGCGGCCGACTCCCTCAAGGCGAAGCGCTCCGTCGTGAATCACGTGAAGGAGCGCGTCCGCCATCGGTTCAACGCGGCGATCGCGGAAGTGGGGCACCAGGACCTCTGGCAGCGGACCACGCTCGGAGTGGCCGTCGTCGGGGAAGAGGCGCCCGTCCTGGAGCGGGCGCTGCACGAGATTTTGGCGGTGATCGAGCGCGAAGATCGTCTCGCGGTGCTCGACTACGCCATCGAGATCGCCTGAGCCGGCCGTACGCCGCCGCTCGCCGGAACGAAATCCCATGAACCGACCGACCGAAACTCCGAGAACGCGACGCGTCGCCGACCGGATCGTCCAAGTGCTCGCCGAGATCTTCGAGCGGCACACGGAGGATCCGAGGCTACGCATGATCACCGTGACCGGCGCGCGCGTGGCGCGCGACCTGGGAACGGCGCGCGTCTGGATCACGGGAGGCTTCACGCCCGCCGACGAGCCGAAGGTGCTCTCGGCGCTGGCGCACGCCACGCCCCGGTTCCGCTCGATGCTGGCGCCGCAACTGGGCCTTCGCATCGTGCCGACCCTTCACTTCGTCATCGATCACTCCTCCGCCGCGGGAGCGCGCATCGAGGATCTCTTGCGCGAAATCCGCGACGAGCAGAGCGGGCGCGCCGCGGCCGGCGAAGCGGAGCCCGCGGGCCCGGAGACGGACGCCGAACCGGATTCCGACTCCGAGCCGAAATCCCCTTCCGACCCCAACCCGACCAGCGAGGCATGATGCCGTTCGAGCGGTTCCGCGCGTTTTTCGACGCCCACACCGATTTCGCCATTTTCTCCCACGTCGATCCCGACGGCGACGCCATCGGCTCCGCCCTCGGTCTCGCCTGGGCGCTTCGCGAGATGGGCCGCGGCGCCGTCGTGATCAACGAGTCGCCCCTTCCGGCCAACCTCGACTTCCTGCCGGGGGCGGAAACCGTGCGTCGTCCCGATGCCTTCGCGGGCACCACATTCGACGCGGTCATCGTGCTCGACTGCTCGTCCCTCGAGCGGCTCGGTCCGAACGCCGCGCGGCTCGTGGCTCCGACGGCGACGATCGCCTGCGTCGATCACCACGTCGGGAACGCCGGATTTGGCGACCCCCGGCTGGTCGTGCCGGAGGCGAGCGCCACGGCCGAATTGATCCACGATCTGCTCGACGCGTGCCAGGTGCCTCTCACGCCTGAGACGGCGCAGTGCCTCTACACGGGGCTCGCTTCCGACACGGGCGCGTTCCGCTTTCAGAACACGACCCCGAAGGCGCTCCGTCTCGCGGCTCGCCTCGTCGATCACGGCGCGGAGCCGTCGCAGGTGGCCGACTGGCTCTACGCGAAGAAGAGCGCCGGGAGCCTTCGCATTCTCGGGCTCGCGCTCGCATCGCTCGAATCGCGCGCGAACGGACAGGTGAGCGCGCTGACGATCTCGCGAGGCATGTTCGACCGCGCCGAAGCCTCGAGTGAGGACGCCGACGGCATCGTTCAGTACGCGAAGTCGCTCACCGGCGCGCGCGTCGGCGTGCTCTTCCAGGAGTTCGCGCCGGGGCAGATCCGCCTCAGTTTCCGAAGCGACGGCACCGTGGACGTGAACGAACTCGCCGGGAAATTCGGCGGCGGCGGCCACCGGGTCGCGGCCGGCGCTCGGATGGAGGGGGAACTCGGTTCCGTGCGGGAAACCGTGCTCGGTGCTCTGGAGCACGCCGTGAATGGCGGATCTCCTGCATCTCATCGATAAGCCGGAGGGGTGGACCTCCCACGACGTGGTCGCGCGGCTTCGCCACATTCTCGGTGAACGGCGCGTCGGGCATTCCGGAACGCTCGATCCCTTCGCGACCGGACTCCTGGTCGCGGCGGAGGGACGGGCGACGTCGCTCCTCGGCGCGCTCGGACTCCTGCCGAAGCGTTATCTCGCCACGCTCCGCCTGGGCGTCGCGACCGACACGCAGGATCGTACCGGCACTCCGATTCGAACCGAACCGGCCTCGGCGCTTCCGACCGCCGCCGCGTTCGACGCGGCGCTCGCTCGCTTTCGTGGAAGACTGGAACAGCAGCCGCCTCTCTACTCGGCGGTGAAGGTCGCGGGGGAGCGACTCTACAAGGCGGCGAGACGCGGGGAATCGGTGGAGCGCCCGGCGCGTCCGGTCCACGTCTACGCGCTCGAGCGTGTGGCGCCCGAATCCGCCGCGGCGGCCGCCACGCCCATGCCGCCCCTGTCGCCGGTGGTGAACGGCGAGCCGCGGCTTACCGCGACCCTCGCCGAGGCGACGCTGGACCTGACGGTGAGCCGCGGCACCTACGTTCGAACACTCGCGCACGATCTCGGCGAGGCGCTCGGCTGCGGCGCTCATCTGGTCGCGCTTCGGCGGCTCAGCATCGGGCCGTTCGATGTTTCGCGCGCCGGACGGGTGGAGCGGGACGGCGGATGGGACGCGGCGTCGTTTCGCGATCGGTCGATCGCGCCGGCGGAAGCCCTTTCCTTTCTTCCGCGCGTGCGGCTGACCCCGGATGAAGCGGCGCGCCTCCGGTTCGGTGCGGCGCCGTCGCCGGAGGCCGAGCGTGTCGAACCGTCGTCCTCCGACTACCCGCTTCCGCCGGGTGCCGGCGGATGGCCCGTGGCGCTCCTCGATCCCGACGGCGCGCTCCTCGGGATGGCGGAGCCGTGGGAAGCGCAGACGCCCGGCATGCCGCTTCGGCTTCAGCGCGTGCTGGCCGACAACTAGCGCCCTCGAGAAGAGACGAGAACGAACGAGATGACGCCCGCGAATCGTCCCATCGCCCTCACGATCGGAGTCTTCGATGGCCTCCACCGGGGCCATCAGGCGATCGTGCGCGCGGTGGTGGAGGCGGCTCGCGCGCGCGGCGGCGCCGCGTGGGTGGCGACGTTCGACCCGCATCCCGACGCGGTGCTCCGCGGCGTGGAGCAGCGCCCCTGGATCACGCCGCCGGAAGAGCGCGCGGCGTTGCTTCACGCGATGGGGATCGACCGGGTAGAGGTCATTCGGTTCGACCGCTCGGTGAGCATGCTACTGCCGGAGGAGTTCCTCGACCAAATCCTCGGCGTCGGCGCACACCTCTCGGCGCTCGTTATTGGGGCCGACTTCAGAATGGGCCGCGGACGGATGGGTGACCGCGCCTACCTGGAAGCCCTGGGACGCCGCCGCGGCTTCGAGGTGATCGAGGTGCCAATCCTGCCGGCGGCCGGGGTCCTCGCCACGCCCGGCGGCTCGCCGGAGAAGATCTCGAGCACGGCCATTCGGCGCGCCATCGAGGCGGGGAAGATGGAGGAGGCCGAGGCGATGATGGGGCGTCCCTACGCGCTCGAGGGGACGGTCGGCTCCGGTGCCGGGAGAGGCACGGTTCTTGGTTTTCCAACCGCGAACCTCGAAA
Source organism: Candidatus Eiseniibacteriota bacterium (assembly GCA_031370645.1). Classification (GTDB taxonomy): domain Bacteria; phylum Eisenbacteria; class RBG-16-71-46; order SZUA-252; family SZUA-252; genus SZUA-252. The sequence goes on from JANMQV010000152.1 coordinate 155,627, forward strand.
TCCACCCGAAGAAGCTCTTGCCTCCGGCCGGTATCTATTTGTCAGATAATGAGATGGATGGAGGTCAGGCGCGCGGACTCACGTACGTGGGGAGCGCCCCGACGTTCGGACCCGGGCCGACCCGCGCCGAGGTCTTCTTGATCGACTTCGAGGGGAGTCTCCGAGGCCGGCTGCTGAAAACGCTGCTCCGATCGAAGCTACGTGCCGATAAGGTCTTCGGGTCGCCTGAAGCGTTGGTGGAGGCGATGAACGAAGACGTCGCGAGAGCCCGCGAGATTTGGGCTCGGCAGGATGCTGAATCATCGAGGGCTCGGTGAGCCCCCTTGCACTCATTCGTGAAGAAACGCTTGCAACCCTCATTCCATTTGCTACATTCCCTGCTCCAGAAAAGAAAGAGGGAATGTCAAGGAGGTGGCACCGGTGCCGTTGACCCCAGATCAGAAGCGCGTCGTAATCCAGCAGTTCCGAGTCCATGAAGGCGATTCTGGCTCGGCCGAGGTACAAATCGCGCTTCTCACCGAACGCATCAAGTACCTGACGGAGCACTTCAAGGTCCACAAGCGCGACCATCATAGTCGCCGGGGCCTGCTCCGAATGGTGGGTCAGCGCCGTAGACTGCTCGACTACTTGAAGGCCACGAAAGTCGAGCGGTACCGGGCCGTGGTCAAAGAGCTCGGCCTCCGCAAGTAGGCCGTCACCCGCTTCCGCGGGGACCTCAGCAGTACCCTCCCCTCGACACTCCATCGGCTTCCCCTGGCGCCAACCGAGCGCCAGGGGAAGACCGTCCGTTGTCCCGAAGCAGATCGTGGCGTGAAAAGGAGAAACGAATGGCAGAATCCGTAAGCCTCGAGCTAGGCGGTCGCCGCCTCACGATTGAGGTAGGCAAGGTCGCCAAGCAGGCGAGTGGCGCGACGTGGATCCAGTACGGCGAGACCGTCGTCTTGACGGCGATGGTCGTCAGCAAGGATCCCGTGGAAAAGGACTTCTTCCCGCTCCAAGTCGAATACCGCGAGAGGACCTACGCGGCGGGACGCATCCCGGGCGGCTTCTTCAAGCGCGAGGGTCGTCCGACGGAGAAGGAGATCCTTTCGAGCCGGCTCATCGACCGGCCGCTGCGTCCGATGTTCCCGGACGGCTATCGGCACGAAATCCAGATCATGTCGACCGTCCTCTCCTCCGATCAGACGAACGACGCCGACATTCTCGGCATCACCGGCGCTTCCGCCGCCCTCATGATCTCCGAAGTCGCGTTCCCCGAGGCCGTCTCGGCCGTCCGCGTCGGCTCGGTCGAGGGAAATCTCATCCTCAATCCCACCATCCAGGAACTCGACGACTCGGACCTCGACCTCGTGGTCGCGGCCACCGACTCGAGCATCGTGATGGTCGAAGCGGGCGCGCGTGAAGTGACCGAGGAGCTGCTCGTGAAGGCCCTCGAGTTCGCGCACGCGGCCATCCGCCAGTTGAACGAAATGCAGCGGGAACTGGTCCGCCGCGTCGGCAAGCCGAAGCGCGCGTGGAACGGCCCGGCCCGCGACGAGTCGCTGGTGAAGGATATCGAGGCCGCGTACAGCGACCGCATTCACAAGGCGAACAGCATCACGGAGAAGCTGGAGCGCCAGGCGGCTCTCGACGCGATTGCCGCGGATGCGGCCACTCGCTTCACCTCGAGCCACCCCGGCACCGAGAAGTTCGTGAAGTCGGTGTTGAATCACCTCGAAGAGAAGTCGGTCCGGAAGCTCATCGTGAAGGACAAGCGCCGTCCCGATGGCCGCGGCTTCGACGATATCCGCCCGATCACGATCGAGGTCGCCACGCTCCCGCGCACGCATGGCTCCGCGCTCTTCACGCGCGGCCAGACCCAGGCCCTCGTCGTCGCGACCCTCGGCACCAAGGTGGACGAGCAGCGGATCGAGGAAATGGAAGGGCAGAGCTGGAAGAGCTTCATGCTCCACTACAATTTCCCGTCCTACAGCGTCGGCGAAGTGCGGCCGATGCGCGGACCGGGTCGCCGCGAGATCGGACACGGCGCGCTCGCCGAACGCGCGCTCGAGCCGCTCATCCCGAGCGACATCGACTTCCCCTACACGGTCCGCCTCGTCTCCGAAATTCTGGAGTCGAACGGCTCCTCATCCATGGCGACGATCTGCGGCGGCAGCCTCGCGTTGATGGACGCGGGCGTGCCGATCAAGACGCACGTCGCCGGCGTGGCGATGGGCCTCGTCCAGGAAGGCAGCGACGTGGCCATCCTGACCGACATCCAGGGCGTCGAGGATCACCTTGGCGACATGGACTTCAAGGTGGCCGGCACGCGCGATGGCATCACCGCGTTGCAAATGGACATCAAGATCAAGGGCCTCTCCTCCGCGTTGATGTCGGAAGCGCTCGCCAAAGCCAAGAAGGCGCGCCTCTTCCTGCTCGACACGATGGAGTCGGCACTTCGCGAGCCGCGTGCGGAGCTGTCGCCGTACGCGCCACGCATCTACATCATGATGATCGACCCGGACAAGATCCGCGAGGTCATCGGACCGGGCGGCAAGATGATCAAGAAGATCTGCGCCGAAACCGGCACCCAGATCGATATCGAGGATACGGGAGAGGTCCGGATCGCGGCCTTCAGCGGCGCGGACGGAGACAAGGCCCGCGACATCATCCGCTCGATCACCGAGGATCCGGAGATCGGCCGTGTCTACCAGGGCATCGTCCGCCGCGTCGTGCCGTTCGGTGCGTTCGTGGAGATCAGCCCGGGCAAGGATGGCCTGGTTCACATCTCCGAGCTCGAAATGAAGCGCGTCGAGAAGGTCGAGGACGTCATCAACGAGGGCGACACGGTCCTCGTGAAGGTCATCGCCATCGACTCGGAAGGAAAGGTCAAGCTGAGCCGCAAGCAGGCGCTGCCGGAGTACGCGGCGGCGCTCGCCGCGGGCGAGATTCAGGAGTCGGCGCCCGGCGGGGATCGCGGTCCTCGCGGCCGTGGCGGAGACCGTGGCGGCCCGCGTGGCCGGCGGCCGGAGCCGTCTCGCCGTTGACCCAGTTCGAGACGCCCCGAGTTCGATTCGCCGCAACGCAACGGAGGCTTCGGCCTCCGTTGTCGTTTGCCGGCCGGAGGGTCTCCACCTGAGCCCCGTGGCCGAACCGCGTTTCCACCACCTCGTCCTCCCCTCGGGCATCACGCTCGTCGGCGAAGAGGTCGACTCCGTCCGCTCGGTCGCCGTCGGCGTCTGGGTAAAGGTCGGTGCGCGGCACGAAACGGCGGGGGAGAGCGGCCTCTCGCATTTCCTCGAACACATGCTCTTCAAAGGAACGCGGACGCGCGACGCCTTCCAGATCGCCTGGAGCCTCGAAGCAGTCGGCGGGCACCTCGACGCCTTCACGGGCCGCGAATCGACCTGCTACTACGCGCGCGCCCTCGACGAGCATCTCGACCTGGCGCTCGACGTCCTGGCCGATCTCGCGCTTCGCCCCCGTCTCGATCCCTCCGACGTGACGAAGGAGAAGCAGGTCATCCTGGAGGAAATCCACAACAGCGAAGACACGCCCGACGACCGCATCCATGACCTCTTCGCCGACGTGGTCTGGAAGGGGCATCCGCTCGGGCATCGCATTCTCGGGAGCAAGGAGTCGGTCTCCGGGTTCGCCACCGAGACGGTCGCCGGTTATCACCGCCGTCACTACGTCGCGCCGAACTTCCTCATTTCGATCGCGGGGAATTTCGAGTGGGACCGCTTCGTGTCGGAGGCCGCCGCGCGCTTCGGCGACGCCTCGCTCGGCGCAGCGACGCCGACGCCCCCCTCCTCGTCGGGAGGGCGCGCGGTCGTCCATCGCGTCGAAGAGCTGCAGCAGCAGTATCTCTGCGTCGGCGGGCCCGGTCTCTCGCATGAGCACCCCGACCGAACCACGCTCGCGCTCCTCTCCACCGTCCTCGGGGGCGGCATGTCGAGCCGACTGTTCCAGCGCGTGCGGGAGCAGGAGGGGCTTGCGTACGCGGTCTACACATACGCCGATTCGTACGAGGACTCGGGCATCTTCTGCGCCGCGATGAACGTGCAGCCGGAGCACGGCCGGAAGGCCTTGCGACTCACGCTGGAAGAGTTCGACCGAATCGCGCAGGATGGGCTCCCGGCTGCGGACCTGGAGGCGGCCAAGGCGCAGCTGAAGGGGGGGCTCCTGCTCAGCCTGGAGAGCACGTCGAGCCGCATGCACCGGATCGCCCGCGCTCAGATGTACGCGGGGCGGATCGTGCCGGTGGAAGAGCTGGTGGCGGCGATCGAACGGATCACCTCCGAGGACGTGAAGCGGATCGCGGGCGGCCTACTGGCGCGCGACCGCCTCTCGATCGTGGCGCTGGGAGGGAGCGACGCGCGTCCCTACGGCGACGAGGACCTGGTGGCGGCGGAAGCCGCGAAAGCCTGACGGGGAGGAGCGCGATGGAACGGGTGGTGGTAAAGGTCTCGCTGGAGCCGCACGCCTTCGAGGCGCCGGCCTACCAGACGGAGCATGCCGCGGGGATGGATCTCCACGCCGCGGTCGATCACGACGTCACGATCGAGCCGGGCCAGGTGATCGCCGTGCCGACGGGACTTCGCCTGGAGATTCCGCCCGGTTTCGAGGGGCAAATCCGCGGACGAAGCGGCCTGGCGGCGAAGCACGCCATCGGCGTGCCGAACGCGCCGGGCACGATCGACGCCGACTACCGCGGGGAGGTGAAGGTGCTCCTCGTGAATTGGGGACGCGCTCCATTCACCGTGAAACGCGGCGAGCGGATCGCGCAGCTCGTGATCGCGTCGGTGGCGCGCGCGTCGCTCGACGTCGTGACGGAACTCTCCGCCACCGCGAGGGGCGACGGAGGGTTCGGGCACACGGGCCGATGACGGCGCGCGGGGCACTTCCGCCGCTCGTGCTCACGCTTCACCAAACACCCCGCCGCGCGACGTGGTCGCCGCTCGCCGTTGGCGCCGGCCCGCTTCGCTCGCTCCTGCACGATCTCCTGCGGCGGGGGTATCGATTCCTTCCGCTCGACGATATCGGTTCCGAGGGCCCGCCCCCGGGCACCGCCCTCCTCACCGTGGACGACGGCTACGCCTCCACCGTAGAGGTCTTGGCTCCCCTCGCGCGGGAACTAGGCATCCCCTGGTCCGTGTTCTTATTGGTAGGCGCCGTGGGTACCCGGAACGACTGGGACCTCCACGGCGTTTCGCTACCGGAGCGCCACCTCCGCGAGGAGGAAATCGTCGCGCTCGCCGGAGAGGGAGTCGGAATCGGATCGCACGGCGTACATCATCTCGACTGGACGCGCCTAAGCGACGGCGCGCTTCGCGAGGAGCTGACCGCCTCGCGCGCGTGGCTCGAACGCGCCACCGGGCGTCGCATCGACGCGCTCTCCTATCCCTGGGGCCGCGTCGACGCGCGCGTCGCGGCGGCCGCTCGCGCCGCCGGCTACCGTCTTGGATTCGCGCTGCGTGGCGTGCGCGACGCGGAGCGCGCCGAGCGGGCCGTGCCGGGACTGGCGATTCCTCGCCTCGCGCTCTACGCCCCCGACCAGATCCCCGGCCTCTTCGCGGCGACGGCCGTTCGCGCGCCGCGCGCGGGCCGGTTCCTCCGCGACCGGGCGGGGGCGCTCGGCGGGTGGCTCGTTGCTCGCGCGCTCGCGGCGTCGGGACGGGCGCATGCGTAGTTTCCTCTTAGCGCGGATCGCGCTCTGGGCGCGGCTCGTGATGGAGGCGCTTCGGGCGCCGCTCGGGATCGGCGCGCTTCTGCTCGCGTTTCTCCCCGCGCCGTTGGTCCTCCTCGGGCCCGCGCCGCTTTCGCCGGCGATGGCCGCGGAGCCGGGCGCCGCGGCGGTGGACGCGGACGAACCCGGAACCGCCGTCGCGCCCGCCGATTCCTCCGACGATCGCTACGGTGGAGCGTTTGTCGACGACGAGGAGCGGAAGCGGTTTGCGCCGGTGCCGTGGCGCATCGGCGAGTATTTCCAATTTTCCATCGACTGGAACGGCCTGAACGGGGGAAGCTCCCTCATGCAGGTGCAGAACTTCCATCTGGTGGACGGACGGCGCTGCTACCGAATCGTCACCAAGGCCGAGTCGAACTCCTTCGTCTCACGCTTCTATAAGGTACGCGACCGCGCCGAGAGCAGCGTCGACGCCGAGTCGCTCTTCTCGCGGCGCTTCGTGAAGCGGCTCCGGGAGGGGGGCTACAAGAAGGACGTGGACGTCCGCTTCGACCAGGATTCGCGGAAGGCCCTCTACGCGAACGGCAAGGAGTTCGACGTGGCCTCCCGGGTGCACGACGTCCTCTCGGCCTTCTACTATGTGCGCACCCAGCCGCTCCCCGCTGGGGCGACGCTCAGCGTGCCGACCCATGACAACGAGAAGAGCTACGACATGGAGGTGCAAGTCCTCCGCCGCGAAAAGGTCGAAGTGCCGGCGGGGAAATTCTCCTGCGTGGTCGTGGAGCCGAAACTGAAGTCCGAGGGCATCTTCAAGTCGAAGGGATCGATGCAAGTCTGGCTGACCGACGACGATCGGCGGCTCCCCGTCATGGTGAAAAGCGCGGTGCCGGTCGGATCGATCTCGGTCCGGCTCACCGACTACCGCCTGGCCTTCGAGGGACGAAAATGAGCCGTCACGACGAGATCGATCTCGACTCCGTACGCACGATCCCCGTTTCGAAGCGCCCCACGAAGGTGCGCGTCGATCAGTTCGCGCCCGCTCCCGACCCGACGCAGCCGATCTCGTCGTTCGACCAATTCCTGCCAGACCTCCTGTCGGGCGCGCAGCTGCGCGATCTGATCCAGGCGTGGATTCTGGCGCGGACCTCGGGACGCCCGGTCGTCGCGATGATGGGCGGTCATGTCATCAAGACCGGCGTGCAGCGCCCCCTGCTCTCGCTCCTCGACGCCGGCGCCTTCAGCGCCATCGCCATGAACGGCGCCGCGGCCATCCACGACTTCGAGATCGCGCTTTTCGGCACGACCTCGGAGCCGGTGGAGGAGACTCTCGTCGGAGGGCAGTTCGGCATGGTGGAGGAGACGCCGGTTCTCATGAACCAGGCGGTGCAGGACGGAGCGGCGCGCGGCCTCGGCATGGGGGAGGCGCTCGGCGAGTTCCTCCTCGAAGCCGACGCCCCCTACGTCTCCCTCTCGCTCCTCGCGCAGGCGGCTTCGCGCGCGCTGCCGCTCACGGTGCACGTCGCCATCGGCACCGACACGATCCATCAGCACCCGTCCTTCGACGGAGCGGCGACCGGGGCGGTGACGGCTCGCGATTTCCGCATCTTCGCCGCCGCGCTCCGCGAGCTGGAGGACGGGGTCGTGCTCAACTTCGGCTCCGCCGTCATTCTTCCCGAAGTCTTCCTGAAGGCGCTCTCCACCGTCCGGAATCTGGGTCACACGGCGGGGCGCTTCACCGCCGCCTCCTTCGATCAAATTCGCCATTACCGGCCGGAGAAGAACATCCTCGAGCGCCCCACGCGCGCGGGGGGGAAGGGGTACGCCTTCGTCGGCCCGCACGAACTCTGGATTCCGCTCTTGGCCGCGCTCTACCTCGGCCGGGCCCCGCGACTCGCTCCATGACGCGGGGTCGCATGGCGCTGACGGCGTTCGGCGTCGTGCTGAGCGTACTCGCCATCGTGGCGCTTCTCCGCGCGGTTCGCGCGGCCGACCTGGCCGAGCATCTCCGCGCCACGCGTCTCGAATGGCTCGCAGCGGGACTCCTCGTGACGACGTTTGGCTACGTGCTCCGCGCCTATCGCTGGCGCGCGCTCCTCGCCCCGCAGCGCATGCTTCCCATCTCGCGCGTCTTCGGACCGACGGTCGTCGGGTTCCTCGCCATCAACACCCTTCCCGCGCGACTGGGGGAGTTCGTCCGCGCCTATCTCCTCGCGCGCTTCGAGAAGATTCCGACCGCTGGCGTCCTCGGCAGTTGCGCGCTCGAGCGGGTGCTCGATTTGGGATTCCTCGCGCTTTTCTGGGGCGTTTCGCTCCTCTTCGCTCCCTATCCCGAGTGGTTTCGGCTGAGCGGCTACCTGACATTCGGGCTCGGCGGCGTGGCCGCGGCGGCGCTCTGGCTCTTCCAGGCCCGCCGCGCCCAGACGGAGCGTTCGCTCGACTCCGGCTTTCTCTCCCGGCTGCCGGCGGGCCTGAAAGAGACCATGAAGGGCGCCATTCCGGCCTTTTCGGAGGCGCTCACCGCGCTCGGCGCACCGGGAGTTCTCCCCCGAGCGACGGCCTGGTCCGCCGCGATGTGGCTCGTGAACGGGAGCGTCTTTCTTCTTATCGGTTACGCGGCAGGCCTTTCGCTCCCTTGGTGGTCCCCCTTCCTCCTCACGTTCGTGGTCTGCGTGGCAATCCTCCTCCCTTCATCGCCCGGTTTCGTGGGGGTCATGGAGGCGGCCTGCGTCGTGGGGCTCGCCCTCCTCGGAGTGGACAAGGCGAGCGGCCTTGCCTTCGGCCTCCTCTATCATTTGAGCCAAATCCTGCCTCTGGTCCTCCTCGGATCGGCTTTCGCCCTCCGCGCCCACCTCAAGCCGGCCGACCTCGCCCCTCAAGAACCCTAAATAGGCAACGTCAGGCGACACCGACGGTCCAAACCCGGCCAGTTCGTTGACTGTAAAGCTTTTTTAGTTGACGGAGGGGGGGGGCGTTGGTATACTGACTCGTGCAATAAATCCGCGCTCAGAGGGCACTTAGCGCAGGACGACGGGGAACGGAGGGTGGATGGAGTCTTCCCAGAGGGAGACACATTCTGCTGTCGGCATTGACACCACCAGTCGTCTTGCTCTTTTTACCCTGATCGTCGTTGTAGGTTTCACCGCGTGGTTTTGGAATGCGGCAAAGCCCTGGGGTGTTTTCGGATTTCGGTTCGCCGGACTCGCGGCCCTGGCGGCGGTTTCGCTCCAGTACGCGAGAGGACGTCTTGAAGGAAGCAATCGGAGCGCGGGCGCAGCGCTCCTCGCGATAGGCGTCGTGATCGTGGCCGCCTGCAGCGCGGTCGGTTCGGTTCACCAAGGCAAGAGTCTCGAGGCCATGCTCAACCTACTCGCCATCCTAGGACTCTTCCTCGCCGCGATTTTCCTCGTGCGCGGCTCTCGCCACGCGCGCTGGCTTGTCTCCGCACAACTCCTCTGCGCCATTCCCGTCGCCGTCGTCGGCATCCTTCAGCACTTCCGCCCCGAACTCGTTCCCGCTGGATCCTCCTACCCGGGTCGTGCCCTCGGCCCCTTGGGACCCTTCGGACAACCGAATCGGCTCGGCGGATATTTGATCGCGGCGCTGCCGCTCGCGGTCACGCTCGCGTTTCTGGTTCAGGACCGGATGATTCGCGGAGCGCTCCTCGCCTCCGCGTTCGTTCTCGCCCTCTGCTTGGTCCTCACCTACTCGCGCGGCGCCTGGATCGCTTTCGCGGTCGCCGGATCGATGTTCGTGCTTCTTCTGGCGCGATGGCCGGTGCTCACGCCCCGCCCGCTGCTCCTCGGAGCCGCGCTCGCGGTGATCGTGCTGCCGGCGCTTCTGCTCCTTCCCTCGATGCTGTCTCGTGTCGCGCCTCGACCGGATTCCGGCAAGGCGTGGAATCTTCCGTTCGATCCCGAACGGGAGGGAAGCGCCGCCATGCGCGCCTCGGTGTGGCAGGGTTCGTTCGCGGCCGCGGCTTCGCGCCCGGTCTTCGGGTGGGGCGTCGGCGCGTTTCGCGAAGCGTTCGATCGCTCGAAGAGCGACACGATGAAGCGGCTGGAAGCCGAGGGAGGCCGGACGGCCGACCAGGCTCACGGCTACTACCTGGCGACGCTGGTGGAGCGAGGCGTCCCCGGGCTCGCGATCTTCGCCCTGCTCGCGGTGGCCGCATTGGCCGCGGGCGTGGCGACGATCGGTTCTGGAGCGCCCGCCGAGGCGCGGCTACTCGCCGCCGGTCTCGTGGCCTCGGTCACGGCGCTCCTTGCTCACGCGCTCCTGGAGGACAACCTCGCGTTCGCGCCGCACGCCGTCATCTTGCACGCGAATCTGGGGCTTCTCCTCGCGACCGCTCCCGGGGCCCGCACGAAGCGGCGGGGACTTCCGCTCTTCGGAGCGGCGGGAGTCGCGGTGGCGCTCGTGGCCGCTGGATTCGGCCTCCAGAGCGCCCGCGCCGAGGCTTCGGCGCTTGCAGCCGCGCAGGTCGGAGCGAGCGGTTCGGCACGCGCCGCGGAAGCCGGGTACGCCAGGGCCGGGCGGTTCGCGCCGTGGAGCGACGTCTACGCTCTCGGCGAAGCGAAGTCGGCCGAAGCGGCCGGCGAGTACCTTCGGGCCGAAACGGCGTACCGGCGCGCGGTCGATCTCAATCCGAGCGATCCGGTCACGAAACATGAATTCGCGCGGCTCTACCTCGGACACGAAGAGCGTTTCGGCGCTTCGGCTCGTCCCCGGGCGACCGCGCTCCTGGAAGCGGCCCTGGCGCAGAATCCGCACTATGCCGAGATCCGAAACGACCTCGGCGTGGCGCGGCTCCGCGCCGGCGACCGCGCGGGCGCGATCCGCGAGTTCCGCGAAGCCGCGGACGGACGGGCCGCGTTCGTCGATCCGCTGGTCAATCTCGCGGCTTTGGCGCTCGAGGATGGCGATCGCGCGGCGGCCGTCTCGTGGGCCCGGCGAGCGCTCGAGCGGAACCCCGGTTCCGCTCCGGCGCGCGCCATCGCGTCCGACCTCGGAATGGCCGAAGCCGGCTCCGCAGGCAACCCGTAAGCGTTCATGAATTCGAAAATGATGATAGGAGGATTTACCATGGAGTATCGAGATCGAGAGGAGGTGAGCAGCCGGTAGTCATCGGTTGTCCGTAAGTCTCGAAAGCAGCTTTGTTCCGAGTTTCATAATTCGTTC